>NZ_CP134771.1:4522500-4897500 GCF_031880315.1 Pseudomonas baltica
CCGGTGGTTCTGTATGGAAGGGCCATCGCTCAACGGATAAAAGGTACTCCGGGGATAACAGGCTGATACCGCCCAAGAGTTCATATCGACGGCGGTGTTTGGCACCTCGATGTCGGCTCATCACATCCTGGGGCTGAAGCCGGTCCCAAGGGTATGGCTGTTCGCCATTTAAAGTGGTACGCGAGCTGGGTTTAGAACGTCGTGAGACAGTTCGGTCCCTATCTGCCGTGGACGTTTGAGATTTGAGAGGGGCTGCTCCTAGTACGAGAGGACCGGAGTGGACGAACCTCTGGTGTTCCGGTTGTCACGCCAGTGGCATTGCCGGGTAGCTATGTTCGGGAAAGATAACCGCTGAAAGCATCTAAGCGGGAAACTTGCCTCAAGATGAGATCTCACTGGAACCTTGAGTTCCCTAAAGGGCCGTCGAAGACTACGACGTTGATAGGTTGGGTGTGTAAGCGCTGTGAGGCGTTGAGCTAACCAATACTAATTGCCCGTGAGGCTTGACCATATAACACCCAAGCAATTTGCGACTCGAAAGAGCATCAGATTGCGGTGACTGTGGAGATGACACGAACCGAAAGTTCGTCGACTCTGAAGCGACACCCACAAATTATCACATACCCGATTCGCTGGAAGACCGCCCAAACGGTCTGCTGGCAAACAGAATTTCTTGACGACCATAGAGCATTGGAACCACCTGATCCCATCCCGAACTCAGAAGTGAAACGATGCATCGCCGATGGTAGTGTGGGGTTTCCCCATGTGAGAGTAGGTCATTGTCAAGATTAAATTCCGAAACCCCCATCTGCGAAGGCAGGTGGGGGTTTTGTCTTTGTGGTGCCTGGCAAAGTCAAAGTCAAGATCAAGAGCTTCGCGGGCAAGCCTTGCTCCCACGGTATGCACAGCACCTGCGTCATACCCCTGTTGGAGTAAGGCTTGTCCACGAAGGAGCCAGGCCAGCTAAACATCTCAATGCAGGGTGAAGCGTTTCTGGCTGTGTTGGATCTCTCATTAATATTAATCTCTCTGGCTCAAATAGAACGAACAGGGAGAGTTCAATGTTCATCGCCTACAAACCCGAATTGAGTTTCCACGGGACACTGCATTGGGAAATGCAGGATGGGAAACCCGCCGTTCATGGGCTAAGTGCTACGTATATCGAGAAAGCACCCACCGCCATAGACGATGGGTGGATATATGCCAGCGTCGGGGATACCTATTCAGGGCCAAAGCCTGTCGGCCTTGGGGTGGATATGGTGTCCGGCCGCCTGATAGGGCTGAGGTTCTGGTTCGCATGCTATTACTGCGAAGGTCACGACAGTTACCGCTACCGCTACAAGCTCACCGTGTTCGACGATCTACAGGCCGATAATCCCTTCCAGTTCTACTCGCTGGACACGAGCCGCAACGGTTATCTGGCGGTCTACAAAGACAGTGCCCCACAATTGGCCAATGCAGATGGGCCTCTCTGGGAACTGAAGGATGTGGATCCTTGGGATGATATCAAGCACGGGGCTTCCCTCTCGAACGTCACGCTTATCAGCCCCGCTGGAAAGCCTGTACGCAGGAAAATGGAAGAGCACTTCCCTTACCTGAATGATCAGGCAGGTCATGACACCCGGTTCACGATCAATGTCACAAACGATGCCGGCCTGTGTCCTTGGTGATGTCGTTTGCTGGCTGAACGCCCGGTGACGACAGCGTCTCGCTCATCTGGATGGGGGCTTGCACGCGGGGCCCGACACCTGCACCAATAGAAAACGTTATCTGGCGGATGTCTTTACGGAAATGTCCCTGTGGGGAGGCGAGAGCCCGCATAGCGGCAAGGGATCGAATCTACTTCGGTTACCACGTCCTGCCGACAGCCACCCATTGCGAGTGGCTATCGGCGTCGCTATCTCAGTGACGTCAGACCGGCTCTTCGTCTCGCACAGGCTTCCTGGTGACTTCGTCATGACGACGAATGTACTTCCAGTCCGACTCGTCGATATAGATGCCGTTCGGCCCGCTACCGCCCTCGAGATCGATCGCCACCCGCGCCGACACCTGTGGCTTCACCGATGCGAGGATAGGGACGAAGCCCAGCTGCAAGCTGGTCTCCAGCAACGCGGCCTGGTTGCGCTCATCGATATCCGCCGCTTCATCCAGGTAATACGGCAGGCGAATCTTGCCAGCCTGTTCGCGGTCCATCAGGTGCAGCAACAGATACATGTTGGTCAGCGCCTTGATGGTCATGGTCGTGCCGTTGGAGGCTGCACCGTCGATATCGGTATGAATCACCGGCTGGCCGTTGACCTTGGTGATCTCGAACGCCAGCTCGAACAGATCTTTCAGGCCCAGCTGGTTATGGTTCGCCGCCACCAGGCGGGCCAGATACTCCTTGGCCTCTTCGTTCTTGTTGTCCTGCTCGGCGCTCTGGCTCAGATCGAACACCGACAGGGTTTCGCCTTCCTCGTACTGACCGGCGCTGTGGATAATCTGATCGATATGTTTGAGCGCCTCCTTGTTCGGCGCGAGCACGATGCGGAAGCTCTGCAGGTTGGAGACCTGACGCTTGTTGATCTCGCGGTTGAACAGCGCCAGTTGATGTTCGAGGCTGTCATAGTCGCTACGGATATTGCGCAAGGTGCGTGCGATGTCGGTGACCGCCGCGCGACGCGCCTTGCCCAGCGTCAAGGCTTCTTCAGTGCGATGACCATAGGCGTTGATCAGTAATTGCAGGCGCCGCTCCATGTCGTCTTCGCTGTCGAACTTGGCGACACCCTTGAGCCGTACCTGAGCGTACAACGCCTCAATCTGACCATCGACCCGCAGCAAGCCTTGCCAGCTGTCCTGATAATCGTTGAGCAGCGGCAGCAGGTTGTCCATGGAATCGTCGACCGGATCCATGAATGGTGTGCCGAACGGCAGATCCGCCGGTAGCAGCTGACGGCGTCGCAGTGCATCGTCGAGGGTGCGCTGTTTGGCTTCCATATCAGCGATCTGCCGGCCGATCAGTTGCAGCTTCGCCGAGAGTTGCTGGACGCGCTCGGTGAATGCGTCGCTGGAGCGTTTGAGCTCATCCTGCGCTGCCTCCATCTGTGCCAGCTGTTCGAGCTTGTCGTCTTCCTCGGCGCTCAAGGTCTGCGAGCGGCGGTAGTCTTCAAGGGCCTTTTGCGCATCCAGCACTTGTTGATACAGGGCTTCGGTCTGGGTCTTGCTCGCGGCACGGTCGGCGGCCACGGCCTGCTGGGTCTTGAGCTGTTTGAGCTCCTTGTCCAAGCGCTCCTTCTGGTCGCGCAGTGCCGCGCGGTCGGCCAGCGCCTGCAGGGCCGGAGGCTCGATGTGCGACAGGTCGATGGAGATCCCCGGCACCTCGAAGCGCTCACCCTTGAAGCCATCGAGGATGGCCTCCAGCGATTTGACCCAGGCGTCGTTGTCGTCCAGCGCAATCCCTTGCTCGCCCAACGGCAAGCTGAACAGCGCGCTGTTGAACAGGCGCATCAGGCGCTCGACATCCGGCTGCGAGAACTCTTCGCGCAGGCGCGCATAGCTGTTGTTGTCGGCATGATCGAGCTGCTGCTTCACCGACTTCAGGCGTTTCTCCAGATCACGCAGACGCTCTTCGAGGTCTTCGGCGCTGAACTGGCGAGACTGCGCCAAGGCGCCGGCGAGTTCGTCGTGGGCGTCCTTGGCGGCGAGCAATTGCTGCTCCAGCACTTTCACGTCGGTGACCAAGGCGAAGCGATGCTTGAGCACCGACAGTTCGCCCAGCCAGCGTTGCACGCCAGTGATTTCGCGTTCGAGGCGCATCAGCTCCTGAGTGCCGCTGCGTTGATCGTTTTGCAGCGAATCCTGCTCGCTGCGGTAATGCTCGGCCTGGATGACCAGCTCCTCCTTGCGCACGCCGGCGTAGTCCTGCCAGGTGCCGAGGAGGTTGTCGAGCAGCGGCGACAAGCGATGCAGCTTACCGCGCAACAGATCGCGCTGATTCACGCCATTGGCCAACGCCTCGACCAGCGGGCCGGCCGCGACCAGGGAGTTGTAGTCTTGCTCCATGCGGCGCACATCGCGGAAGGCTTCTTCGCAGGCCGCGATGTAATCGACGCTGCCCGAGCGCAGGCTGTGCTCGAAGGCATCGAGGAACAGCTGCTTGAGCTTGGCGGCAGTGATCTCGCGCATGTGCAGCAGGTTGATGAACAGCGCGCGGAAGGTCTTCAGACTCTGCTCGCTGGTGGAGCGCAGCGGGATCAGGGTCAAGTCCAGCGGAATCGACGTATGCCCGCCGACCAGCAGCCGGCGCAGTTCATCGGGCTTGAGCTCATAGGCCTTGAGGCCCTGCTGCTCGAGATTGGTGAACAGCTCTTTCTGCCGCAGGCAGGTGTCGTTCTTCTGGTAGTGGGCCAGATCGAGCTCGCCGGCATAGGCGAAGAACTGGTGACCGAAGCCGCCGCCGGGGCCACGCCCGACCACGCCGATCACATGCGGGCCGTGGGGCAGCGAGACCTCGCAGAGGATGTAGCTGGTATCGGTGGCGAAATAAAAGCGTCGCGATTGTTCGAGGCTGTATTTGCCGAAACTCATGTCCGACATGCGCGCCAGGATCGGAAACTGCAGCGCATTGATCGAGGCACTCTTGCCCAGGTTGTTGGCACCGTAGACCGACAGCGGGTGTTCCAGCGGGAACAGGCCGAGGCTGTAGCCGGCGGTGTTGAGCAGTGCGAAGCGGCGAATGCCGTAGCGTTCCTGGCTCATGCGTCCATCTCCTTTTGCTCTTGAGCAATGGCACGGGCGAGTGCCGCTTCCTCGGATTCTTCTTCATCTTCGACGAAGGGGGCGAGGTCCAGTGGATCGTCGGTCTGCAGCAGCTTCTCGTCGCTGTCTTCGTCGATCAGCACCGGCGTCGGCAAGGGCAGATGACTGTGCAGGCTGGCCGCCAGATCGCGGTCTTGCTGCACCGACAGGCAGACGTCGAGGAAGCGATGCATCGGCGGCAGGAAGCGGTAGATACCGTTGTCTTCACTGGCGAAGCCGAGCTGTGTCATGCGGCGCATGATCTTTTCTTCAAGCTCGTCCTGGGTTTGCACCTCGGCCTGGATGAACAGGTCGCGGTACTTGTCCAGCAAGGACGGCAGTTCGTCGCGGCCAAGGCTGCCACCATCGAGCACGGCGATCGGATCGCGGCCCTGATCGGCCAGGTGCTCGACGAGGATGAAGGTAAACAGCGACAGGCGCTGGGCGGTCTTGTTGACCTGCGCTGCGGCCTGATCGGGGACAAAGTAATAGAAGCCGCGGGTGTCGCATACCAGTTCGAAACCCAGCGCCTTGAACAGAGCGCGGTAAGCGTCCTGGTGGTTGGACAGTTGGGTATACAGCTCCGGGTCGCGGCGGCTGATGTGGAAGCCTTTGAACAGCTCGCGAAAAATCGGCGCCAGCTGGGACAGTTCAGACAGATCAAGATGCATGTGGGGTACTCGCAGAGGGTTGCTCTGAGGGTTCGGATACGGTGCCAGGTGTCGCATCGGCACTGTTCAGCAAAGCGAAGGATTGCAGGCTGACCCGATGCTCGCGGGTCGAGTAGTCCTGGCGCTCGAGGCGCTGACGGGAAAAGCGCTTGTCACGCGACAGACGCGAGAACCAGTAGAGCAATTCGTCGGTGGCGCCGGTGGGCTCCTGCTCCAGCAGCCAGACCATCAGGTCGGGCAAGGGCAGGGCGTCTTCGCAGCGATCGAGCATCTCCTTGACCGTGCGCGGTGCCCGCGGTGGCTCGCCGCTTTTGGGCACCTTGTGCGCCCGGGGAAATTGCGCCGGCTTGGGCTCGAAGCGGGCCAACGCGTACACATAGGCCTCGACCTGACTGGCACTGCCCAGAAAGGTGCTTTGCGGGCGAGTGAACATCGGCATGGCGGCCTGGGGTACGGCGTCGATGCCTTTACGGCGGATCGCGGCCAACGCCAGCGCGGCGCCACGAGTCACGGCATTGTGCCGGCGAGCTTCCTCGCGCAACGGCAGGAGCAGCTCGCGCGCGTGGCGCAGGGTCAACTGGGCGCTGGTCTGCATTTCGAGAATGCGCGCGTGGGTACGCAGGAGCATGTCGTCGTCGACCAGATGGCCGAGGCGTTGTTGCTCGCCGAGCAGGCGCAGCAGGACGTTCTCGACCTTGCGCACGCCTTGCTCGAAGGCGCCATCAGCGTTGACCAGATTGATCATCGGCTCGACATATTCGTCCCAGGTCGCCAGTACTTCGGCGTAGCGCTGGCGCAGGGGGATCTGGCGGTCGCTGGTCTTGGCGCGTTCGGCCACCGATACCAGTGCCTGTTCGTCGTTGGCGAGTTTTTTCAGGACGTCGCGCACGCGCATGTCGAGCAGCCGCAGCTGGCGGGCCAGGTCGTTGCCGTCGCGGATATCGAAGGCTTGCTGGATATGCTCGGCCAGGCGCTCGAGGTGGCGCAGGTAGGCTTCGATTTCGAGGCACAGCCCCAGCCGGTGCTCGCGGCGCAGGTAGGCGAGAAAGTCATGGATCTGGGCATTCAGTTCGAAGCGATTGGGGCTCTTGGCCACCGGCACCAGAATATCCAGGCGGATCCATACGTCCAGCAGGGCGGTAATGTCCTGCGCGGTGCTGTCGATTTGCTGGGCGCCGAGCTGCTGGCGAAGTTCGCTCAGGCTCAGGGTGCCTTGGTCGAAGTGTTCGCACAGCGGCTCGAGCAAGGCCCAGTGTTCGGCGAGGGCGCGCAGGACGCGCTTGGGTTCGATCATGGGATGGCCGACTCGTTGCCAGATAAAAAGGGGGGGATTGTACTGCATCGAGAGGACCGCGTTTGAGCCCCTGATCGAGCAACATGGGCATATGTCGGGTTTTTCTCGCTCGACTGCGGCGGTGATCAGCGAACAGCGGTAGAATTGCCGCCTTTAACCCTTCACTGATGGTCGGCCCTTGCTAAACGAGTCCCGTCGCCGCGCTTATCTGGACGCCATGCAGGTGGTGCACTGGCTGCCGCGCACCGAATTGCCGTTCGCCGCGCCCTCCAGGCTGGAGCTGCTCGAGGTGCCGGCTGCGCTCATCGAGGCGCCCGTGGCGGTAATCGCCAGGCCAGTGGCCGCACCTGTCGCCGAACAGCCCCGAGTCGTCGAACGGCCGAAAATCGAGGTGCCACGACCCTCGCCGACTCCGCGCCCAGGCAGCAAGCCCTTGGACGAGCCGGCTGAGGCCCCCGTGGTGGCCAAGCCCATCGCCGTGCCGCCACCGCGCTTTGCCCTGCAGTTGCTGCGTTCCGGCCCTTGCCTGTTGCTGGTCGAACTGCCCACTGGCGAGCCGTTGCAGAGCCGCGATCCGGCCTATCTGCTGCTCAAGGACATGCTCCGCGCGGCCGGTCTGTCAGACAGCCCGCAGATTCTCGGCGAGCCAGTGCGCTGGCCGTTGCTGGCCAGAGGCAACCTCGATCAGGGCCCGGATGCCGCGCGGGATTTCGTGCAAGGGGTGGTCGCCATGCAGATGGAGCAGCAGCCGTGTGTATGCCTGTGGCTGATCGGCCTGCCAGCGGTACGGTTTGCTGGCGAGGCCAATGCCGAAAGTTATGATCGCGAGCTGCAGGTTGAAGGCCTCGGCGTCGCCTGGGCCCTGCCGGGTCTCGAATTATTGATGGAAGAGCCCGCGCGCAAGGCTGGCGTCTGGCAAGCCATGCGCCGGCTGATGGTGCGCTGGAAGAACCGTGATGAGTGATGCCGTGAGTTTTCGCCGGATGACCGAGGCGGATATGGATGCTGTACTGAAGATCGAATTTGCCGCCTACAGTCACCCCTGGACCCGCGGCATCTTCACCGATGGGCTCAAGTCCTACGAGATCTGGCTGATGTTCGAGGGCGCGCAGCAAGTGGGGCATGGCGTCATCAATGTGATCATCGATGAGGCCCACCTGCTCAATATCACCGTCAAGCCTGAAAGTCAGGGGCGTGGTCTGGGCTTGCGCCTGCTCGAGCACTTGATGGCCCGGGCCTATGAAACCAATGGCCGAGAGTGCTTTCTGGAAGTGCGCTCCAGCAATCAGTCGGCCTATCGCCTGTACGAGCGCTTTGGCTTCAACGAGATCGGTCGCCGGCGCGATTACTATCCTGCGGTAGGCGGCCGCGAGGACGCCTTGGTCATGGCCTGCACGCTGTTCGAATAACCCTTTGGCGGGGTTGTGGGAGCGGGCTTGTGCGTCCGGCGCCGAAGCGGTTTAAACGGTGCTTGGCTGGCCTCTTCGCGAGCAGAGCTCGCTCCCACATAAAGCTTCGCGACTCAGCGATTGCCGTCCACTGGATCGCGCTCCGCCAGCTCTGCTTCATCCAGGCCGTTGCCGCCACCGATCTCGTCTTCGTCGACGATACTAAGGTCCTCGTCGTCCGGACCGCCCACGCCGATCTCGTTGGGCGAACGCGCGCCGTCCTCGTGGATCAGGGTCTCGGGGCTCATGTCATCATCGGTCGGCTCGTGGTCGTCTGTAGACGCCCCGGTCAAGCCAGCATCCCGCTCACGCGACAACGGCAGCTCCTGGCGCAGCTCACGTTCCGCAATGGTGTCACCGATCTTGCCGGTGGGTTCGTCCGCGTTGAAATCCAGCTCCTCCATGGAGCCCATGCGGTCTTCGTTGTCATCAATAGGTTCCGGCTGTGTAGCGCCGAAAGGGCGTTGTGATTCAGTCATGGTATTTCCTCCAGTTCGGGGCCTTAATAAGGTTGACCCAAGGGCGCGGTGAGGATTCAAAATCATTCACCGATGACATTTGGCGTGACCTCGTGGCACTGGGCCGAGTCAAAGGCTGTGCACCGTACTTGAGGCTTGAACATGAACGATCTACAAGAACTGATTGATAACAACGCGCGCTGGGCCGAGGCGATCAAGCAGGAAGATCCCGAATTCTTCGCCAAACTGGCACGTCAGCAAACCCCCGAGTACCTGTGGATCGGCTGCAGCGACGCGCGCGTGCCGGCCAACGAAATCGTCGGCATGCTGCCCGGCGATCTGTTCGTGCACCGCAATGTCGCCAACGTCGTGCTGCACACCGACCTCAACTGCCTGTCGGTCATCCAGTACGCGGTCGACGTGCTCAAGGTCAAACACATCCTGGTCACCGGCCACTACGGCTGCGGCGGTGTGCGCGCGTCCATGCAGGATCGCCAGTTGGGCCTGATCGACGGCTGGCTGCGCTCGATCCGCGATCTGTACTACGAAAAACGCAACGAGCTGGCACAGCTGGCGACTGAAGAAGAGCAGGTCGACCGCCTGTGCGAGTTGAACGTCATCCAGCAGGTCGCCAACGTCGGTCACACCAGCATCGTCCAGAATGCCTGGCATCGTGGTCAGAGCCTGTCGATCCATGGTTGCATCTACGGCATCAAGGACGGCCGCTGGAAGAGCCTGAACGCTACCATCAGCGGCTTCGAGCAGTTGCCGCCGCAGTATCGTCTGCGGGCGCTGGACTGATCGCTCGTAAGACAGCTCGGCAAAATCGCTCCGTAAAAAAGTCTTGTAACAGTCTGAAGGGTTATTTCATTCAACTATGCAAGCCTTCATGCGTTGATAGACAGGGTAGCCATGCACGTGCATTGAGCTACCCTTTCTTTTCGAACAATACGTACATGGAGGCAGGATGAAACCCTATGGCTGGTTAGCGCTCATGGCAGCGCTGTCGATTGGCAGCGTCCAAGCGGCAAGCAAGGAAGTCGAGATCAATCTGGTCAGCGCCGAGGGTGCGCCGCAGCCGATTGGCCTGGTGAAGATCGAGGAAACCCAGTACGGCCTGTTGTTCACGCCGCAGCTCAAGTCTCTGCCGCCTGGCATCCATGGTTTTCACGTGCACCAGAACGGCAGCTGCGCTTCGGCTACCACCGACGGCAAAGTCGTGGCGGCAGGGGCAGCGGGCGGGCACTTCGATCCGGACAAGACCGGCAAGCACTTGGGCCCTTACGGTGCGGGCCACTTGGGCGACTTGCCGGCGATCTACGTCAATGCTGATGGCACGGCCAGCTATCCGGTATTGGCGCCGCGCCTGAAGACACTCTCTGAAGTGACCGGCCATGCCCTGATGGTGCACGCCGGTGGTGATAACCACGCCGATATGCCGGCGCCACTGGGTGGTGGCGGTGCGCGCATGGCCTGTGGGGTGATTTGAGGCTTTGAAACAAGGCATATGGCCTGCGAATGGGTCATATGCCGCGCCACAAATCTGCCGCCTCACGCACCGACAGGCGTCAGCACCGGCAACCCGGCAAAGTACGCCCGCAGATTCTCGATCACCATGACCACTGTTGCCTCCACCGCATCGGGCGACAGCCCGGCCACGTGCGGGGTGAGCACCACATTGTCCAGCGTCTTGAACGCATCCGGAACGCGCGGTTCATCATCGAACACGTCGAGGCCGGCACCGGCGATCTGCCCGCTCTGCAAGGCCTGCAATAATGCTGCGGTATCAATCACGCTGGCCCGCGCGATGTTGACGATAAAGCCGTCGCGGCCCAGGGCTTGCAGCTCGGCACTGCCGACCAGATGCTCGGTGCCACTGCCACCGGGGGTGGCGACCACGAGAAAATCACAGTGCGTCGCGAGCTCCAGCACCGTGGCGCAGTACTGATAGCCAACATCCAGACGCGGGCGTCGATTGTGGTAGCTGACCTGCATGTCGAAACCCAAAGCGCAGCGCTTGGCGATGGCCATACCCACCGCCCCCAGACCCAACACGCCCAGGCGTTTACCCGCGAGGGACGGCCGCATTTCTCGGGTCCAGCCACTGCGGCGTACCAGCGCATCGAGCTGCGGCACGTTGCGTACGCTGGCCAGCAGCAACGCCAGGGCATGGTCAGCCACCGACGAAGCATTCACGCCGGCACCGTTGGTCACGACAATGCCGCGACGCTGTGCTGCCGCCAGATCGACCTGCTCGTAGCCGGCGCCAATCACGGTGATGATTTCCAGCTTGTGCAGGGCGTCGATCTCGTCGGCGCGCAACCCCAGGGGCCCGCGGGTCAGCACCGCAGTGATCTGCTCGGCATGTTCACGCACCGCGTCGGCGCGGGTTTGCGGGGTCGGCGCGACGATCAGGCGAAAACCGGCGGCCTCCAGCAGAGGCAGATAGTCGCCGATGGTCTCAACCAGCACCAGAACCGTTGCACTCATATCACCGCTCTCTTGTATGAAAAACGCTGATCATAGCAACTTAACCATTGGGCAGGATTGCTTCCACCGGCGCAATATCGAGTGGCGTAATCCGGTAACCTTGTCGGTCGTATTCAATCTGCACCTTGCAGCGATCCATAGACCGTCAGTAAAAGGCAATCACATGACATGGCTTACCGACCCGGGCATCTGGACAGCCCTCCTACAGATCCTCGCGATCGACATTCTGCTGGGTGGTGACAACGCCGTGGTGATCGCCATGGCCTGCCGCAAGCTGCCCCTTCATCAACGTCGCAAGGCGATCTGGGGCGGTATGGCGGGCGCCATCGTGTTGCGCGTGGTGCTGCTGTTTTTCGCGATGGAATTGCTGGCGCTACCGTACTTGAAGGTAGTCGGCGCGCTGATGCTGCTGTGGGTAGGGATCAAGTTGCTGTCGTCCCATGATGACGATCCCGAGATCGACGGCGGCGTGCGGCTGATCACCGCGATCAAGACCATTATCGTCGCCGATGCGGTGATGTCGCTGGACAACGTGTTGGCCGTGGCAGGCGCGGGGCAAGGTAATATCTGGCTGGTTTCGGCCGGGGTGCTGATCAGTATTCCGCTGATCGTGCTGGGCAGCCGCCTGGTGCTGACGCTGATGGAGCGCTTCCCGTCGGTGATCCAGTTCGGTGGCGGACTGATCGGCTGGATCGCTGGCGGCATGCTGGTGGCAGACACCGCCGTGGCGCCCTGGTTGCCGTGGCCGGCCGTGTGGGTGCATTACATCGCGAGCGTGCTGGGTGCTGCGCTGGTGCTGGCGGTGGGTGCCTGGCTGAGCAAGCGCCATGCGGCCAGGCAAGAGGCCGAGCCAGGCACGTTGTAAGCGCCAAGAGCGGGCTTTTGCCTCAGGCTGCGAACCTGACGGTGCTCCCGCACCGCACCATTGTGGGAGCAAGGCTTGCCTGCGAAGGGGCCGGTACTGGTTGCCCAAAACCATGGAATCCCCCACAGTCGGCAGACACGCCGCGCGCCTGTGGGAGCGAGCTCTGCCCGCGCAGCGTTCAGCGCCCGCTCGCTGCCGTTACGCCTGGCCCTTGAAGCGCAACGCGTTGGTCAGGTCGCCCATCGGCGCCTGGCCGCGGGCGATCATGGCCTCGTCCCGCTGCTTGAGGCCATCGAGTTTCTCCAGGCGGAACACCCGGGTAATCAAACGCAGAATCGACGCCGTGTCGTACACGGTGTGATCCACCGTGCCCTTGCGCGCGAAGGGCGATACCACCACGGCCGGAATCCGCGTGCCCGGGCCCCAGCGGTCGCCCTTGGGCGGCGCCACATGGTCATGCCAGCCGCCGTTCTCGTCCACGGTGATCACCACCACCATGTTCGACCATTGCGGGCTGGCCTGCAGGGTCCGCACGATGTGGTTGATATGGCGGTCGCCCGAGGTGATGTCGGCATACCCTGCATGCATGTTGAGGTTGCCCTGGGGCTTGTAGAACGTCACCGCAGGCAGCTTGCCGGCAGCGGCGTCGGCGAGGAAGCGGTTGGTGCTCTGGTCATCGCCCAGGCCGCCATCGCGCAGGCGCCGGGCGCGCTCTTCAGCGTGTTGCGGGCCGAGTTTCTCGAAGTAGTTGAACGGCTGGTGGTGGTACTGGAAGTTAGGAATCTTGGGGATGCCGTCCGAATCCTTGAACTGGTCCAGGGTGACCTGCCAGGCGCCGGCGTACCAGGCCCAGTCGATGTGTTTTTTGTTCAGCTTGTCGCCGATGTGCTCGTGGGTCTGGGGCACCATGACGTTTGCCTGGCCCGGCTTGGCCTGTTCAGGATGCTCCGCATCGCGGACCTGAGTCGGCCAGTACGGCGGGCTCATGGTATTGACGCCGTAGCCATCCGGGGTCAGGGCGCTAGGGCCGAAGAGTGGGGCGCCTTCCAGCGCGCTGGCGGGCGATTTGTCCGTGGGCTTGAGGCGCGGGTCGGCCGGATCGTCGCTCATCAAGGTGGCGATCTGGCTTTTGGCCGGGGAGTTCTTCACGTCGGGGTAGAACGGCGGCCGCGCGGCGATCAGGTACTGATGGTTGAGGAACGAGCCACCGAAGGCGCCCTGGAAGAAGTTGTCGCACAGCACGAACTCCTGCGCCAGGTTCCACAGGTAGAGGGCATACGCACTCTGGGAGTAGTAGCCCATGGTCAGGCCGCCGGAATCGGCCCAGGCGGCGAACATGTCGTTCTTGCCACCGTTGATCTGCATCTGGTTCTGGTAGAACACATGCCAGAGGTCGCGGGTCACCAGGCTCATCGGCAAGGGCTCACCGTTCGGCCCCTTGAGCGCGTAGGGCACGTTGGGCAGGTTTTCCTGATACTGGATGCCGGCGGCGTAAGTGATGCCTTCGATGGTCTGCGGGCCCAATTGCAGCACACCGCCCCAGCTCGGTGGCAGATGGGGCAGGGCGCTGCCGTCGCGGTCCTTCTGCTGCAGGTGATCGGGCCTGGCCTGGGCGAGCGGTTGCTGCAGGCCGGGGAAATCGGCGAAGAGGTTGTTGAAACTGCGGTTCTCGGCGTAAATCACCACCACCGTCTTGACGTGCTCTTGCAGCGCCTTGTCCAGTTCGGTAGCGCTCAGAGCATGGCCTGGGCCATCCGGGTGGGCCTTGTCGGCCGCCTGGGCGGTAGCGCTGAGGGCGGCGCCTGCGCCGAGCACGGCCACGCCACCGAGGAAGCGACGGCGGCTGCTGTCGGGCAGGGCATCGGTGGCGTTGGAGTTGTCTTTGTTGTCGTCTTGATCGTTGCTCATTGGCGGGCGTCCCGGCTGAGGTAACAAAAAATGTTTCGCCGGGACGCTAACAATGGAATGTGACAATCAGGCGACAATGCTGCCGTTGACTGGAGAAACTCACTACCGCCCCCCCAGGACAGCCTTCTGCTGCAGAGCCTTGCTCTTCAACAGCAGCCGGTACTGGCCTGGCGTCATGCCAAACCATTGATGGCATGCGCGATAAAAACTGCTCAGCTCGCGAAAGCCAACGTGGTACGCGGCTTCCTGCAATGTGCACTGGCTATTGCCCAAATGGAATTCTGTCTGGCTGCGGCGTGTTTCATTGACCAGATCTTTATAAGGTTGGCCGTCCTTGTGCAGTAGTCGTTGCAACGTGCGTTTGCTCACGCACAGTTTTTTCGCCAGGTCTTCGAGGCTTGGAATTCCCTCGCTCAACGACTCGAGAATCATTTTTCTCACCTCCCCCGGTATGGAGAAGTGGCGGCGGGTAGACAAGTGCATCTCGGCGACCATTTCATGCAACGGGGCCAATTGCTTGTTTGCCGAGGCCAGCGGCCTTTCGAGGTCGGCGTTGTCCAGCAAGATGGAATAGCACGGCGCGCCGAATTGCACCGGGCAATGGAAGGTCTGCTCGTATACCGAGACGTCGGCCGGGATCGAATGCATGACGCCGACCCCGCGAATGGAAAGCGCCGGGGTCGTGAGCATTCGGCAAAGTCCCACCATCAAGGCGATGGCGGCATCGCCATATTGGCGTGGCACCTTGTGCGAGTCCAGAAAATGGCAGGCGAGACGGTGTTGCCCACCCTGGGCCTGTAGCGAGATGGCGATGGAGGTATCGAGCAGGGTGACGAAGTGAACCATGTGCTGCAGCGCGACATGTAACGTGGCGCTGGACATCATCACATAACCCACCACATCGAAGATGCCCGGGCCAGCTGGCGACGTGGCGCGTAGCCCGATGTCAGGGTCGTTGGACAACTGCGCCGCCAACGTATACAGGCGATAGAGCTTGACCCGGGCAATCCACGACTCGTCGAAGTCCAAGGCGTGCACGTCGAGGTCCACGGCCAGGCAAAAGGCGTCGATATCCAACCCTGTCGATCTCAGGGCGTCGATCATGAAGTGCGCTAAAGAGGGGATTACCTCTGGCATGTACATTCCTTGTCAGTCACCGCGAATCCTGGCGCGGGGGCCGCATTATCGGGGCCCCCAAGCCGTTTCGTCAAAGTGGTGACCAACGGCTGGCGTCGGATGCCAAGGCTATGGCGCCTTATGCGATTGTCCGTCGGCGTCGGGTCGGTCAGATTGAATACCGAGCCGAGCGCAGGCACGCCTGTTGTTTGTTCGCTCGACTCCGTTCTCGATCACGGAGTTATGTCATGGCTTTGCATCAAACCGTTGAAACGCGCGATCCCTCGCTTGAAGACGTTTATTCAAGCGGCGCCTCGGAGCGGCGCTTGCCCAAATATCGCCTGCCCGATCACTCCTCTGCACCGTCGACCGCTTATAACCTGGTGCGCGACGAATTGTTGCTGGATGGCAACTCTCGGCAAAATCTGGCGACCTTCTGCACGACCTGGGTCGAACCGCAGGTCCAGCAGCTGATGGCCGATGCCCTCGACAAGAACATGATCGACAAGGATGAATACCCGCAGACGGCCGAGATCGAAAACCGCTGCGTACACATCATTGCCGACCTATGGCACGCGCCCAAATCATGGCAAACCGTGGGTTGTTCTACCACAGGATCCAGTGAAGCTGCGATGCTGGGTGGGCTGGCCCTTAAATGGAGCTGGAAGAAGCGTCGCGAAGCCGCCGGCCTGCCAGCGGATAAACCGAATTTCGTGTGTGGCCCGGTACAGATCTGCTGGAAGAAATTCGCCCGTTACTTCGACGTCGAAATACGCGAGGTACCCCTGCGCGAAGGCGCCCTGGGCCTGCGGCCCGAAGACTTGCGCCACTACTGCGATGAAAACACCATCGGCGTAGTCGCTACCCTCGGTGTGACCTTTACCGGCATCTATGAACCCGTGGCAGCGTTGGCGAACGAACTCGACAGTCTGCAGCGTGAGCTGGGGCTGGACATCCCCATCCATGTCGACGCTGCGAGTGGCGGTTTTATCGCGCCGTTCATTCAGCAGCAACTCAGCTGGGATTTCAGCATCGAGCGGGTCAAATCGATCAATGCGTCAGGCCACAAGTATGGGCTGGCCCCGCTGGGCGTGGGTTGGATCATCTGGCGGGCCAAGGCTGACCTGCCTGAAGAGCTGATCTTCTACGTGGACTATCTGGGCGGCAATATGGCCACGTTCGCCTTGAACTTCAGCCGACCCGGCGGCGAAATCATCGCCCAGTACTACAACTTCCTCAGGCTGGGACGCGAAGGCTATACGCGTATTCAGCAGGCTTGTTCGGATACGGCCCAGTGGCTGGCGTCCGAGATCGCGAAAATGGCCCCGCTCGAGCTGGTATACGACGGTCATGGCGGTTTGCCAGCGGTGTGCTACAAGCTCAAGGACGGCATCGAGCATGGCTTCACGCTCTATGACCTGTCCGAGCGTGTGCGTATGCGTGGCTGGCAGATCGCATCCTACCCGTTGCCGTCCGACCGCCAGGATGTCGTGGTGCAACGCGTACTGGTGCGCCACGGTGTCAGCCGAGACCTGATCGGCCTGCTGCTCGATGACCTGCACAAAGCCATCGCCTACCTGCAGAAAAACCCCGTGCGGCACTCCGAGGCGGGTCCCTCCTTCAGCCATGGCGCAGCGGTATCCGCAGACACCGCCAGCCAATAACCCTTCATCGAGCATGGCTGCAAGGCGCCGACACGCAGCGTCACGGCGGCCATGCCATGCATTGCACTCAGCGTAAGGAAAGCACCGTGAACTGGCTCCAAAGCACTCTGCGCGCCTATCCGGAGATGGCGATCTTTTTGTCTCTCGGTCTGGGATTCTGGTTTGGCGGCAAGACCTTCAGAGGGTTCAGCCTCGGAGCGGTCACCTCGACCCTGATCGCTTCGCTGTTGATCGGCCAGGCGGGTATCGTCATCTCGACGAACGTCAAAAGCACCTTTTTCCTGATGTTTCTTTTTGCGGTCGGCTACGGCGTAGGACCGCAGTTCGTGCGCGGCATCGCCAAGGACGGTCTGCCACAGGCCTTGTTCGCCGTGGTCATGTGCGTGCTGTGCCTGGCAGCGCCGGTGCTGGCCACCTGGGTCGCCGGCTATGGGCTTGGCTCCACGGCCGGGATGTTCGCCGGTTCGCAGACGATCTCGGCCTCGATGGGCCTGGCCACCGACGCGATCAACCGCTTGGGCCTGGACGCCGAGCAAGCGCGCCAGCAACTCGACGCGATGCCGGTGGCCTATGCCGTCACCTATATCTTCGGCACGGTCGGTTCGGCGCTGATCCTTGCGTTGCTGGGCCCCAAGTTGCTGCGTATCGACCTGGTCAAGGCCTGCAAGGATTACGAAGTCAGCATGGGCGGCCATCAGGATATCGCCAGCGAAGGCACGGCGTGGCATCGCTACGTGCTGCGGGCCTACAAGGTGCCGGAGCACAGCGAATTCGTCGGATTGACCCTTGGCCAGGCCGAGTCTCGCTCGCAGGGCAAGCGGGTATTCATCGAACGACTGCGACGCGGTGGCACGATCGAGCCCCTGAGGTCCAGTACCATCTTGATCGCCGGAGATATCCTCGCAGTGGGCGGCCAGAACGCAGACATCCTGGCGCTGCTGGGACATTCCGAGGCCGAGGTCGATGACCCTGAATTGCTCGCCGTGCCGGCCGAAGGGGTGGATGTCTTCGTCACCAACAAGCGCTATGACGGCCAGACGCTTGAACAGCTGTCCCGATTGCCGGCAGCCCATGGCGTGTTCATTCGCCAGATCAAGCGCGGCGCGATCGCCACCGACTTGCCCGTGCTGCCCAAGACCGTCATTCACCGCGGTGACATCATCACCCTGGCCGGGCTGACCGCAGATACCACCGCCGCTGCCAAGGAGCTAGGGCAGCCGGACCGCAAGAGCAACATGGCCGACGTGGCGTTCATCGGCATGGCGATTTTCATCGGTGCTCTGATCGGCGCGGCGGTGTTCACCGTGCATGGCGTGCCGATCACGCTCTCCACCGCAGGCGGCGCGTTGATCGCCGGATTGGTGTTCGGCTGGTTGCGCTCGATTCATCCGACCTTCGGCAGGATTCCGGAGCCCACCGTATGGTTCATGAACTCGGTCGGCTTGAACGTCTTTATCGCTGTGGTCGGCATCAATGCGGCGCCTGGATTTGTGCACGGCTTGCAGACCCTCGGCGTGAGCCTGTTCCTGTGGGGCATATTCGCCACCTCGCTGCCGTTGATCCTCGGCATGTTCATCGCGCGGTATGTGTTTCGCTTCCATCCCGCCCTGGTGCTGGGCTGCTGCGCCGGCGCGCGGACCACCACGGCGGCGCTTGGCATGATTTGCGAGACAGCCAAAAGCAACGTCCCGGCCCTGGGGTACACCGTGACTTACGCAGTAGGCAATACGCTACTGACCATCTGGGGGATGGTGTTGATCGTCATTCTCGCCTGATCACTTTTCATGCCGGCCCTGCGGCCCATGCCCCCACATTACTGGAGCCTCACATGAGTAACGATTACAGCCAATACGCGGCACTCAGCCCGTTCGAACTCAAGGATGAACTGATCAAGGTCGCCAGCGGCCAGGAAAACCGCCTGTTGCTAAATGCCGGGCGTGGCAATCCGAACTTCCTTGCGACCTTGCCGCGCCAGGCATTTTGCCAACTGGGGCTGTTCGCCAACCGCGAGGCCGAGTTGTCGTTTTCATTCCTAGGCAATGGCATTGGTGGCCTGCCGAAGGTGAGCGGCATCGAAGCGCGCCTGGACCGCTTTCTGGCCGACAACGCCAGTGCGCCTGGCGTCGACCTGCTGATGAAGATCGCCAGCTATGTGCGCGATCAGCTGGGGCTGGATGGGCCGGGGTTTCTCCATGAAATGGTCGAAGGTATTCTGGGCTGCAACTACCCGGTGCCGCCGCGCATGCTGGCCATCAGCGAGAAAGTGGTGCGCGAGTATCTGGTCAAGGAGATGATCGGTGGCAGCGTCTCGCGGGACGACTTCGATATCTTCGCGGTCGAAGGCGGCACGGCGGCCATGACGTATATCTTCAACAGCCTCAAGGAAAACAAGATCATCCGGGCGGGTGACAAGGTTGCGATCGGCATGCCGACGTTCACGCCTTATTTCGAAATCCCGGTACTTGAAGATTATGGCCTGGAAGTGGTGCATATCGATGCCTCGCCGGAACTGGCCTGGCAGTATCCCCAGGCTGAACTGGACAAACTGCTGGACCCGGCCATCAAGGTGTTTTTTGTCGTCAACCCGAGCAATCCGGCGTCGGTTCGCATCGATGATCGCAGTCTGGCCTATATCGCCGAACTGGTCGAGAAACAGCGCCCGGATCTGTTCATCATCACCGACGATGTGTACGGGACGTTCGCGGACAACTTCACCTCGTTGTTCGCGACCTGCCCGCGCAACACGGCCCTGGTGTATTCGTTTTCGAAATACTTCGGCTGTACCGGCTGGCGTCTGGGCGTGATTGCCTTGCACAAGGACAATATCCTCGACCACCAGATCGGCGCCTATGATCACGACAAACGCACGGCGCTCAACCTGCGTTATCAGACACTGGTACCTGACACGGCAAAGTTGAAGTTCATTGATCGGCTGGTGGCCGACAGCCGTTCCGTGGCCCTCAATCATACGGCCGGGCTGTCTACGCCCCAGCAAGTGCAAATGGTGCTGTTCTCGTTATTCGCGTTGATCGACAGCACCGACAGTTACAAGCAAGTCTTGAAAAAACTCATTCGCCAGCGCCACCACGCGCTGTATCGAGAACTGGGGGTGGCTATCCCGGCGGACGAGTTCGAGGTGGAGTACTACACGCTGCTGGACTTCGAGCAGATCGCCGAAGGGCTCTATGGCGAAGCCTTTGCACGCTGGGTGCATGACAACGTGGACCCTAACACTTTGCTGTTCAGAATCGCCGACGAAACGGGCATTGTGATGCTGCCCGCCAGTGGCTTTGGCACCAAGAAACCGGGTGGGCGTATCTCGCTGGCCAATCTCAATGAATATGACTACGCCAATATCGGCAAGGCGTTGCGCCAGCTTGCCGACAGTGCCTACGCGCAATACACGGCGAGTCGAGGTAAGGGCTGAGGGTGCAAGCCGGTAGGGGAAGGTGTATCCGAATTGCGGATTGATTACGGTCCACAGGCTATCGGATTTATTTCGTCCAGAGGGGGTATGAACTCATCATCCTTCTGGCTGGTGGCGATAAAGCGAGCCAGGGTAAAGATATAAGGGCCGCACTCAAACTGGCCGGCGATCTTTAGCAGACCGTTATGACGGGTATCAAACTGACCAAATGGGAGGCCGTAGACCATTTGAAAACCGAAGAGGACATGGCCTTCTATCTTGAGGCCTGCCTCGAAGAAAACGATCCGGCATTGCTGGCTGCTGCTTTGGGCGACATTGCCCGGGCCCGTGGAATGGCGCAACTACCACGCGATACAGGCCTTACCCGCGAGGGGCTGTAAAAGGCACTCTCTGTAGATGGAAACCCTGGTCTGGCGACGATCATGAAAGTCATGGCGGCGCTTGGCGTAAGACTTGACGCTGAGCTCGTGCCCATTCAGGTGGGATAGTACGATTGCCTACAAGTGTGTAGGACTCTCCTTTTATCAAGGGCGAAAAAAAGGGCTTACCTTGCGGTAAGCCCTTTTTAGTACTTGGTGTACACAGGCACCTGAACTGTTGGATTATGCTACTGAATTTGCTAGCAATTTCATTGATTACAGTTTTTAGGGATACACGTGGGGATACACGGTGATGGCCGCTGGCTGGTTTTGGTGGTCATTTTGACCTCGCTCGGTTGATTGCCATCCGCTCCGATAAACGGTTGTCGACTATAGTGGTTGCAGGATCTCGCTGCCCAGGAAGGTTACCGATATGCGAGCAAATAAGAGTGGATGGGGCGGCATCGCCTTCGTCTTAGTCGTGTTGTTTATGATTTGGGGAAGCCGAGATAAATCAAATCCTCGATCCCCTTCCGGTGGCTCCCCTCCGTTAGCTACCCCAACTTCCACCGCATCCCAGCTGGTTGCTCCGGCACCGCAGGCTCGATCTAGCTTTATCGACGCAGATCGGCTAAACGTCCGGTCGACCCCAAAGGGAAGTATCGTTTCATCGCTGGCGCGAGGGGCCGCTGTCCAGGTGTATGAGCAGCGAGACGGCTGGAGTCGGATATCCAAACCTGGCGAGATCGGCAGATGGGTTTCATCAAGCAGCCTTTGTGCAACTGCTGAGTGCTGGATTCGACGCGCCACCGTTACCAATACACCGCCGGCACCTGCCAAACCGTATACCCCGCCCGCTCAAAGAACCGCGCCATCGAGCTATTCATCATCCTGCCCGTGCTCTTCGACGACCGTATGCATCGGCCCGAGGGGCGGCCGGTATTGCATAACCTCTGGTGGGAACAAGCGATATGGAGTTTGATTTATTCTAACGACTGGATCTGGGGCGCCGGGTCACTCCGCTGACTCGTCGTCGTCCACGTCGTCTCCCAAAGCAGCTTCTGGCTCTACTAGCCCGCTCTGATTGCTCCCCAGAATGTTCGCAGTCTGAATTGTTCCCGCCTGGTAACGGCTTTTCCCCGGTAATGCAACCGTACATACTGGCTGACCCGGTGGCAGCGGCCATGATCACTTAAACGCGTGCTGACCGAGCATCAACCGGATCATGTAGAGGGTCGCCACTAACGCGAGTAGAAAGACCCGTTTCGCAAATCCTAAGGGCTTTCCTTGTGACTCTTCGGTTCTGTTCCGATTTTCCCGCCGCAGGCGAGCCAGGTCAGGGTGAACAAGTAACCAAAAAGGGTCAGCCCGACTCCCCAAGGTAAAACTAACCGGTTAGTGGCCTCCTGCCTTTCTTTGCATTGCAAGTCACTGGTGCATTTGGAAAAGCACACCTGTTGATCACCCACCCAGCAGTTCGCTACCGAATTGCCGTAACGCTCGACCCGGAGTTTTTGATTGTAACGAATCAGACCTTGGTCGCCCACTGTAGTGCGTCCCTCATTAATGGACAGGCCCTCGCTCTCCTTTGGATTTGCGTAGGATTGCAGAACTAGTTCATACCCGTGTCTTAGGTTGCGAACATCTGCGATCCACCCTTCGGTGCGCGTTAGCGGTCTATCCGTCATATCGGGCTCGCCGCCACACCAAGCGATGATGGGAAACAAAAGCAGCGTCGCGAGCCATTGCAAATGGGCCGAGGGGGAAAGGCCTTTGAAGAAGCGCACTATGTATTCGGGCATGAACATGAGTGACTGCACTAGATCTGTGTGGGTGAACGCCGAACTAGAGCGGCTCGACTATTGACTGGTAGTCGGCCAGGGCATCCAAGTCTTTAGGGAAATTCCGTGGAAGTGAGCACAGATCACCTGTGGCTGTGCCATTCCGACTTAGCCCCCCACCGGCCTGAGGCGCTTTGAACGGCGAAACCTGCCATACCAAAATGGGAGGGCAGCCCTGGGCTTGGGTCAAACTACTCGTTATTCGGGTAGTTTAGGTAGCGCTCCAGATCGCATAATTTCTCTGATACGCCTGAAAATCTTCCCGGCACAGGTATCGCTTCCTGACTTATAAAGAGCGGGTCGCGAGCTCGAGTCGTCTGTATCCCACGTGCCAAACCAAGTATCTGCCTCCCCCACGAAGATAGGTGGGCGCCCAGTGAATTGGTCGCCGGTAACATCGACCACCAGGCTCCCATACTGTATCCACGCATGGGTCCGGCAGTCGCCAGGTCGTGGATACCGGCTCCCGTTTATGTAGTGAGCGCTATCGACTCTTATTTCGTTCAGTAGATGACCAAGCATGTCGGATGACACGCCGCAGCATCCATTCGGGAAACGCTTCATTGAATCTGGAGGCGTCGACACCTCGCCAAGTGCTTGAAGTGCTGCTCGGCGAAAACGCTCTGCGTACTGGCGCAGCTCGATAGCGCTTAGCAATGCATTTTCTTCCATTGAGAATCCTTCCCTGGTGGCCTGGGAAACTGCTACAAATGTAGCAATAATGGATCATGCCGGCCATTGCCTTGGAACTGCCTAGGTTGTGCCTGGCACCGTGCCAAGCGGGACGCCGGCCGAGTAAGACCAAACCGTCTCAGTGAGACTGCCGATTACCGTCGACTCGACTGATTTTGGTAGTTTCAGCTTGGTCAATACTGCCGGAATCCCGGTAGTTTTGATGGAGCAGATCTACGCCATTGTCAGCCAGTACGCCCTGGGCATCCTCGGGTAATTACGTGAGCTGTACCGAGGGGGTTTTGGTGGCGGTGGTCACCGCCCTTCGCGGGCAGAAGGGATGATCCTGATTTGGATCATCCTGCTCCCGCGTAGGGGTGTTGTTTTGCAATACAACAGTGCTGTATTTCGTGGCTATCTGACCACGTACCTGGGCGGCCGCGCTGTGTAGAAATCGACAGGCTGTGTAGAAATCAACACAGTGGCATCTGAGACAGCTCAAATGACCCGAGTCGGACCAAAGCGCGCCTAACCCATCGCCACGCCGGTGTCGCCCATCACTCGGGCCAGTCGGGTCTCGTAGGTTTCTTCGTGCGGCGTCTCATCGATCCCGTAGGCCTGGCGCTCGGCCTTTATCAGCTTCAGCTCTGCGTCGACGCCGATGCTCAGGCACCGCGCAAACTCGCCGCGGTTCTCTTCCGTCACTTCGTCCTCGCTCAGGGACTTGGCCAGCTTTTGCGATATGCCCTGCCAGACGCTCAGGCGCGAGATCTGGCCCATCACGACATCAGCCCGGGCGCTCGATGCTTCCTCGACCACCACAGCGTCTTCACGCACGTCAGGCTGCGTGAAATCAGTGCGTGAAGTGTTGCGCGAGATCTTGTCCTTGGTCGCCGTGCGCACCTGGTCTGTCAGGTCTCGCTGCCACCCTTGAGCCTTGGCCCGACTGCGTATGGTGCCCTCGCTGGTGTCGTGGGCCTCGGCGATTGAGCGCACTGATACCGACCCGGCACGATATGCCCGCTCGATGGCTTCCCAGTCCGGCCTGAGCTTTTTAGTCATGCGGGCGCTCCGATGGTGGTGCGCATCAGCCGGCCAGACGCCAGCCAGACATGAAGGTGCTCTTTCTCAAGTTCGGTTGCAGGGCCTGAGTCCAGCTATCGCCACGCATGCGGCGCATTTTGACCGTCTGCCACTTCAAGCCACGAGCTGTCGCACAGGCGATCGCTGGCATGGTCAGGCCATCCATGGTGATAGGCGTAGCACCTGCGCAGATCGTGCTGCGGATCGGCATGCGAGGGATAACGAGAGAGGAGTGTGGCCATGACCACCACTTCCGCAGGCGCGGCGCGGCCGTCAGCGTAGGCCACCAGATTGGGCAACAGTTCGTTACAGATGAAGTCGCTATGGGCCTGGACGGACTGTCCGGCGTAGGAGGTCATATGGCCACCTCAAGATCCAGTGGAAGACGCAACTGCTCCCGCAGATGGGCAACGTGGTCTTGTAGACCGGGCTTGGCATACCGCCAGCGGGCGAGACGGCTACCACTTTGGCTGGCCTCCTTCTTGTTGGCCTCCAGCGTCTGGCAGGCGTACCCATACCGTGCTTCACGAAACGCCAGGATGAGGCTCGCTTTCAGGTCAACAACACGCTCAGTGTTGCGAGAGAGCGTCAGCAGGAAGAATGCTTGATCCTCATTGAGCAGCGCGAAACGAACAGCGCCACCCCCATGCTGGCCTCCAGGCCTTGCCTGCGTTTGAAACGCGAGCAAGCCAAACCCTTTGAATTTCTCGGTGTAGCGGTCGATCAGCTCCAAGGTGTTTTTGTGCTTACTGCCTAACTGCTCGGCGACCTGGCGACTGTCCACCCGTGGCTCACCAGCGACTTGGGTAAGTGCAATGATCTTGGCCGTCATGCCCGCCTCCCGGCGTTCGCCAGCAGGGGTGAGAAGGTAGGCCAGCACCGCGCGGGCAGCTTTGGGCTGGCTTTGCGGCAGGGCGTAGCGCGTCACCAGGCATGGCGAGCCCCAGTTATTAGGGACCTTTTCTGGTGTGCGGACGAACATCAGCCCGTAGTTATTGGCCAGTGCCGCGACGGTGCTGTGAAGGCACGAATCTGTGGCGGAGGATTGGTTATGTGTATGAATGGTTTGCATGGATGCTTCCCGTTATCGCTGTAGATGACGGGAGACAGGTTGAGATAATCGAGGGGGTAGGTCATTGCAACTGCGATTTTCGTTTTTGCAATTGCAATAGGTTCTAGGCTTCGCTGGACTGCTTCATAGCCATATCCCGCGCCTCAAGCTTGGCTAAAACCTCACTCTCTGCATCCTTAGCCGCAATATTGGCTTCTGCAAAAATATGGTTGAGGTTTGATGAGCCAGCTCCAGTCCAGCCCATTGCGGCAATCGTGTTGACCGCGCTGCTCTGGTTATACCTGGGGCGATCAGTATCCTTGACTAGACGCAGCAATCCGCCGATGGCCAACAAATGTGATTTCTTGGAGGTCGCACTGAGCCCAGCATCAGCGTGGCTAGCCAGGGCCTGCTGAAGCTTATCCTCTAGTGCAATGATATTTTCCTGCGCTTCATGTAGCGCGTGGAGGGCCTGTTCTCGCTCTTTACGATTACGCTCGGACTGCGCGATCAGATCGGCTTTCTCGGCCGCGTCGTCCGAGTTGATCTTGTCGGCAAGTGCGAGAACATCTGCTTGTTTGAAGCACAGGAAAATTGCTGGCGGGCTACTAGGGAACCAGTCGATATTTTGCCGCCTTCCGGGTTGTATATCGCGGAGGTCCAGTACGTCACCGCGCAGGACCATGTATGAGTGCGATGACGATGGCTTGTTCAGAATGGATGGATCGACAACCATCTGCTTCCCGCTGGCTATCACCTCACTCACCCAGTCCCCATCATCCAAACCCTGGCACGAGCGGCCCACGTCGATAAATACCTGCGCGTGCCCAGCGTCGCAAAGGCTAATTAGCAATTCCTCGGTCATCTGGGTGTCAGTAAGGCCACAGAGCCAGTCCACTGCCTGTTCCGCATTTAGCCACGGCAGCAGTTTGTAGATCTTATCCATCAACTCGGCAGGCCTTGGTCGCGAGTCGGCCACGCAAGGAGAGATTTTTGCGTGCTGGCCACTGTGTTTTTGGACAGTGATGGCTCACAGTCTATATCTGTCTACTGACCGAAGGAAGGCCCGCGTCAGGCCCTCTTGCCGAACTCGCCCTTCAACACGGTCCCGCTCGCCAGGCCGGCCAAATAGTTCGAATACCATTGCATCATCTTCGCGCGCTGGGCGAGGTACTGGGCTTTGTTGTAGATGCCGGCCACTCCCGGCTTCTTATGCGATAGCTGAGCCTCGACGTGGTTTTCGTCGAAGCCATGCTCGTTCAGGATGGTGGAGGCGATATGGCGGAAACCGTGGCCGGTCTGGCGACCCTCGTAGCCCATGCGGCGCAGCGCCATGAGAAACACGGTGTCGCTGCGCGGTGTGGTGTGATCGCTTCGCCCAGGGAAGAGGAGGGGGTATGCGCCGGTATAGATTCGAAGCTCCTCAAGCGCTGCAATAGCTTGGGTCGAAAGTGGCACCAGGTGCTCTAGGCCTTTTTTCCTTCCTTTCCGATCAACCGGGACCGTCCAAAGCTTCTTCTACATATCGAACTCAGATCACCGCGCTTCTCGTAACTCGCTGGGACGCACGGCGAACATCGTGAGCAGGCGAAGCCCTAGGCGCACATCATTAGCATGCGGGTAGGCATTAATGGCCCGGATTAGGCCGGGCAACTCCTCAGGTGGGACATGGGCGTAGTTTTCAGCCTTGCCTGACTGGAGGTACTTCTGCAGGCCGTCTAGGGGGTTGTGAGTAGCGCGGCCCGTCACTCGGGCCAAGTCGTAGGCATCACGGCAGTATGATCGAACGCGGCTCATCTGCTCGAGGATGCCTTTCTGCTCCATGCCCCTTAGCAACTCCATCCATTCGAGCGGCGTGATGTCGGCGTAGGGGCGGGTACCGAACACCGGGAACACGTGCCGCTCCAGCGCACCGATGATGCGCTTCGCGGTGCCCGCGTCCCATTTGGTGATTCGTGAGGCGTACCAGTCGCGTGCCGGTGGCTCGAATGTATCCCCAGCGGTGGCCCGTTCCTTCTTCTTGGCCTGCTGGGATACAAACGGGTTTCTGCCCGCAGCAGCGTCAGAGTAAAGTTCGGCCGCTTTCTGGTGGGCGAGGGCGCCACCCACCTCGGGATAGCCACCGGGCCCCAGCCAGGACTATTTGCCGTCGGGCTTCTTATAGCGGAGCTGCCAAGACTTCTGGCCATCAGTCTTGACCCGGAAATAAAGGCTACTGTCGTCCAGCTCCCGGTATTCCTTGGCGTCAGGCTCCAGCCCGGCCAATACGGTATCTGAAAGGGGGGCGGCGCTTGATCTCAGATCGCTTCATCAGGCTTGTATCCCCTCGGTTCAATTATTTGGCGAGGATACACGGCGGGAAGGTATAGGGGGATACAGGGAGAGATAGACAGAAACAAGAAAGCCCGCACTAGGCGGGCTTCTCGTTAGCTTCGTAGACATCCATAGACATCACGAAACAGGTACTTGGTGGCTACACAGGGACTTGAACCCCGGACCCCAGCATTATGAATGCTATGCTCTAACCAACTGAGCTATGTAGCCAAGTGGCGCGCATTATTCCCCTGGATGGAGAAGGTGTCAAGCGTCAGTGCAAAATTATTTTCAGTCCTGCCCAAACCTAACCCCTTGATTGCTATGCCAATGGCCTCAGTCTTACGCATTGAACCAGCCCAACTTGATCACGAACAGGATCGACAGAATCACCAGCGCCGCATTGAGCTCGCGGCCACGGCCGGAGATGAGCTTGATAGCGGTCCAGGCGATGAAGCCGAAGGCGATGCCGTTGGCGATCGAGTAGGTGAACGGCATCGCCAGCGCGGTGACCACGACGGGTGCGGCTTCGGTAATGTCATCCCAATTGATCTCGGCCAGGCCGGAGCACATCAGCACCGCCACGAACAACAGCGCCGGCGCGGTGGCGTACGCCGGAACGCTGCCCGCCAGCGGGGCGAAGAACAGTGCCAGCAGGAACAGGATCGCTACCACCACCGCGGTCAGCCCGGTACGGCCACCGGCGCTCACGCCTGCTGCCGACTCGATATAGCTGGTGGTGGTCGATGTGCCCAGCAGCGAGCCGGCCATGGCCGCGGTGCTGTCGGCGATCAGGGCGCGGCCCATCTTCGGCATATGGCCGTTCTTGTCCATCAGGCCGGCGCGCTTGGCCACGCCGATGAGGGTGCCGGAATTGTCGAACAGGTCGACGAACAGGAAGGCGAAGATCACGCTCACCAGACCGATATTCAGCGCGCCCTTGATATCCAGTTGCAGGAAGGTCGGCAGCAGTGACGGTGGTGCGGAAATGATGCCGCCGAATGGGCTGAAGCCCCCGACGATCGAGACGATGGTCACCGCCAGAATGCCGATCAGCACCGCGCCACGCACCTTCAGCGCTTCAAGGCCGACGATCAGGAAGAAGCCCAGAATCGCCAGCACCGGCCCAGGTGCCCTGAGGTCACCGATCCCGACCATGGTCGCCGGGTTGCCGACCACGATCCCGGCCTCATGCATGCCGATCAATGCCAGAAACAAACCAATACCCGCGGCAATCCCCGAGCGCAGCGGCAGCGGGATGCTGTTGACGATCCACTCGCGGATGCGAAAGATCGACAGCAAGAAGAAGCACACCGCCGAGATGAACACCGCCCCCAGCGCCACCTGCCAGGTATGACCCATGTGCAGGACCACGGTGTAGGTAAAGAAGGCGTTGAGGCCCATGCCCGGCGCCAAAGCGATCGGGTAGTTGGCAATGATGCCCATGATTGCCGAGCCGATAGCAGCGGCCAGGCAGGTGGCGACGAACACCGCACCCTTGTCCATGCCGGTCTCGCCAAGGATGCTCGGGTTGACGAAGAGGATGTAGGCCATGGCCAGGAACGTGGTCACGCCCGCCAGGATTTCTGTGCGCACCGTGGTGTCATGCGCCTTGAGTTTGAACAGCGTATCCAGCATGGGGCTCCCCGGGGGTGCTCTGAGGCACCGAAGTTAGGCTGATAAAAGTTGACCGGGTGGTTAACTTAAAGGTCGCCGTGCTAAAGCAGGAAGCGGGCCAGTGCGGGCGATTTATGGATGGAAGTGTAGTGCCCGCTGGCCTGGCAAGCCTGCGTTCGGCCAACTATCTGACCGTGAGGTCAAAAAAATTGATAGTCAGCACGGTGTCCAAAAACAAAGCCCTTGGGCAAGCATCCATTCTCCGCCCCCTAAAGGGGCATAACGTGCGCCAACCTGTTCATTGAGGTGCGCTGGCGACTCGCTCCTTATCAGATCTGACAGGTTATCGGGTCGCCGTTTTGGGCAGATGATGATCATTCCCCTCTCTTACAAAGGTGTTGATGAGAACAACCATCTGGTGCGTCTGGATGTTCCGAATCGAGCTGTTGGGGAAGCGCTCACCTTCCATCCTGACCATTCGACCTGGTCTGGGCATTTCAGCTTCGACGCGTTCAGAGGGTTTTTCACGATTCATCCTGATGCCTGACTTACCGGGCCACGCCCGACGTGCTGGCTGGATCAGGTGCCGCGCTCAATTCGTGGCGGCACCTGCCGATAGATGGGTAGTCCTGCGGAGTGAATCTTGCAGCGCGTTGATGGCACTTTGCTAGTTCAGTGAGTGCGATCGCTTTTGGTCCAGTGGAGAATTCGGACATGCACACCCTTCTATCCCCCGGCATTCGCCTGCTCGGGCGGTTCCAGTTCGCGCGCAAGTTCCAGCTGCTGTTTCTGCTGTTCATGCTGCCTTTGGCAGGTAGTTTGTGGTTGCTGGGGCAGGACTATCGCTCGCGGCTCGGCGTCATTGCCAGTGAACGAACAGGGGCCGGACAACTGCTGGCGCTCGAATCCCTGGACGATCAACTGATCGCCCAGCGCAATCGTGCGGCACGCTGGAAGGCTGTGGACATTCTCCATAACCCCACCGCCCAGGCGCAGCAGGCGATGAACGCACTCAGCGCCGCCACCCCGGCGCTGCAGGCTGCAGTAACCGAGTTGGGCCAAGCCCTGAAGAACAGCGGCGCGACTGGCGACGCACTCGGTCGTTTCGAGAAACTCAAAGCCGCTACCGCCGGCCTCGACCTCGACAGCCTGCGCAGCATCGGTTGGTGGCCAGACGGTTACGAACGCTTTACCAACGCCTCGGCGGCCTTGCAGAGCGTACGCGACCAGGTGGGCATGGACAGCGGCCTGATTCTCGATCCGTGGATGGAAACGTATCTGCTGATGCAGCTGTCGACGCAACAGATCCCGGACTTGATCGAACGTGTCGGGCGTACTGCCAGTGTTGGCGAAGCGTCAGTGGTGGCCGGGCAGTTCAGCCTGCAGAGCCGTTTGCAGATGCGCGACCTGCGCAACCGTATCGGCGATTCTCGCGAGGCGATGGTCAAGGCCGGTACCTCGCTGCAAGGTCGCCTGCCGCCGGGTTTCGCCGCGTGGGCCAACCAGTACGACAAGACGCTGCAGCGCCTCGATGCCGAGCTCAAACGCCTGGACGATGGCTTGTTCTCTGGCGAATTGAAGCTGGGGGCCGGGGAGTTCGAGCAGAGCATGGACGGCCTGTTGGCTGATCTGTCGGCACTGCGCCGCCAATCGCTGGTCTCGCTGGACAGTCGCCTGGGCTTCTATCACGACCAGACGGTCAATCAATTCCTGCCCATCGCAGCGAGCTTCGCGGTGATGCTGTTGCTGGCGTTGTACCTGTTTGCTTGCCTGCAGGCGTCGATTCGCCTCAGCGCGCGGGGCATTACCACCCTGGCCGAATCGTTGCGTGACGGCAATCTGTGCGTGCAAGTGGCCGTGAGCGGTCGCGATGAACTGGCCGCCATCAGCACCGCCCTCAACGTCGCCGTGGTGCAACTGCGCACCAGCCTGCGCGGGGTCGATCACGAGACCTCGCAGCTCAGCGGTGCGGTGCGAACCTTGGGCGATCACTCCAGCGGTACCTTGGTGGACGTCGAGGCGCAGCAGTTGCAGATCAGTCAGATCGCTACCGCCGCCACACAGCTGGCGGCCACCTCCCAAGGCGTGGCCAGGAGTTGCGAGCAGGCTTCGGGCAGCGCCCAGCATACCCGCCAGATTGCCGAGGACAGCAGCCGCGACAGCCAGCGCACCACGGCCAGTATTCAACAACTCAACCTGCGTCTGGGCGAGACCGCCTCGGCGCTGGGCCGGGTGAGTGAGCAAGGCCAGCAGATCCAGTCGGTGGTCGATACCATCCGCGGCATCGCCGAGCAGACCAACCTGCTGGCGCTCAACGCCGCGATCGAGGCTGCCCGTGCCGGAGAGCAAGGACGTGGTTTCGCCGTCGTTGCCGACGAGGTGCGCAGTCTGTCGCAGCGTACCCAGGCCTCTACCGCGCAGATCGCCGGCACCGTGGACAGCTTGCGCAACACCGTCAAGCAGGCTGTGGACTTGATGGAGAGTGCCTGCGGCCAGGCGCAGTCCGATGCCGCGGCAGTGACCGGCCTGGGCGAAAGTCTGGGGGCGATCGCCAGCGCTGTGCAGAGCGTGACCGATACCCTGGCGCAGATCGCCACGGCGGTGGAGGAGCAAGCCAATGTCGCCGACGAGGTCAGCAGCAACATCCAGCAGGTCGATCAGGCCGCTGTTCGCCTGCTTGAAGGCGCGCGTGCGGTGAACAGTGCGGCCGATCAACTGAGCAGCGGTAGTCGTGCGTTGAGCAGCAATACGGCGCGTTTCAATCTGGTCTAACTGTTAGGAGTCGTGTTGCCTGACCGGGCCTTCGCCCGAACGCGCACCCTTGCGTCCACATGCGTACGACGCCAGCCGTGGGAGCAAAGCGTGCTCGCGAAGGCGCCCTCAAGCCCACCGCATGGCCTCCATGAAACTTGGCACCCACCGCCACAAAATGGCACATTGTCGCACCCGCGCAGTGCGTGCCCCTTTTGTGTTCGGATGCCCCGTCATGTCCAGCAGCCCCATCACCCCAGCCTCGGCCACCGCCTCGCTGGCCAGCCAAGCCAGCCCGCTGGTCATGCGCGTGATCGGCGCTTGCGCCCTCGCGCACTTGATCAACGACCTGATCCAGGCCGTATTGCCGTCGATCTACCCGATGCTCAAGGCCAACTACGGCTTGAGCTTCACTCAGGTTGGCCTGATCACCCTGGCGTTTCAGCTCACTGCCTCGCTGTTGCAGCCGTGGGTCGGCTACTACACCGATCGCCACCCCAAGCCGTGGCTGTTGCCGCTGGGCAGTATCTGCACCTTGATCGGCATTCTCATGCTGGCGTTCGTCGGCACCTTCCCGGCGATCCTGCTGGCTTCAGCGCTGGTGGGTATCGGCTCGTCAACTTTTCACCCGGAAACTTCGCGTATCGCGCGGCTGGCCTCGGGCGGCCGATTCGGCCTGGCGCAATCGACCTTCCAGGTCGGCGGTAACGCCGGCACTGCGTTCGGCCCATTGCTGGCGGCGGCCATCGTCATCCCCTACGGCCAAGGGCATGTCGCCTGGTTCGGGCTGTTCGCCGTGTTCGCCATCGGCGTGCTCTACGGCCTGAGCCGCTGGTACCGTCACCACCTGAGCCTGTTCAAGCTCAAGGCCGGCGGCAAGGCGACCCACGGTCTGTCGAAAGAGCGCGTGACCTTCGCCCTGGTGGTGCTGGCGCTGCTGGTGTTCTCCAAGTATTTCTACATGGCCAGCTTCACCAGCTACTTCACCTTCTACCTGATCGAGAAGTTCGACCTGAGCGTCGCCAGTTCACAGCTGCACTTGTTTCTGTTCCTCGGGGCCGTGGCGGCCGGGACTTTCTTCGGCGGGCCCATCGGCGACAAGATCGGCCGCAAGGCGGTAATCTGGTTCTCGATCCTGGGCGTTGCGCCGTTCACCCTGGCGCTGCCCTATGTCGACCTGTTCTGGACCGGCATCCTCAGCATGATCATCGGCTTTATCCTCGCCTCGGCGTTCTCGGCCATCGTCGTGTTCGCCCAGGAGCTGGTGCCCGGCAATGTCGGCATGATCGCCGGGGTGTTCTTCGGTCTGATGTTCGGCTTTGGCGGTATCGGTGCCGCGCTGCTCGGGCACTTTGCGGATATTCACGGCATCGAGTACGTGTACAAGCTGTGCTCGTTCCTGCCACTGTTCGGGATCTTGACCATCCTGTTGCCGTCGACCAAAGGAGTGTGATCGGTTGCGACAAGCCAAGGATGTGCTGAGCATACTGGCCGCGGCTATGCTGCTGACCACCCAGCAGGCCGATGCCGGCTCGATGCGCTGCGGCACGGCGCTGGTCAGCGAGGACACGCCCATGGCCGAGGTCCTGGAAAAGTGCGGCCCACCTGCGCGCCAGGACAGCGAGGGGCCCGTCGCCAGACCAAAAACCAATAACGGCTATTGGAACTCGGCGAAGATCAGCATCTGGGTCTACGGCCCGGATGGCGGCGCGTACCAGTACCTGCGCTTCGTCGATGAGCGCTTGGTGAGCATCGAGATGAGCCGCAAGGCGCCGGGGCAAAATCTGTTTACGCGGGAGTGAGGTGACGCGCTCGTGCGGCGCCGGTTGCTTTACAGTGACGTTCGCCACGCTATCGCCCAGCTGTGTGTTGCACTACGCGTTCGAGTTCACCCATCCCTTCGAGGATGGCATTGGTCGCATGGGGCGTCTGTGGCAAACGCTGATCCTTGGCCAATGGCGGGTCATCCAGCCAAAGCGTGGAGGCTGATCTAGCGGTCCTGCAAATACTCCCGCAACCGCTCCTGCAAGTGCACCACAGCCCCCTCCATTGCCAGGAACGTGCCCACCGGCATCACCTCCCAGCGCTGCCCCTCATCACCAAATACGATCTGCTCGAACGTGCCAGCGGGCACCTGTGCCACCAGAAACCAGGTATCCAGCCCGTTCATTCCCTGACCCGGATAGACCCGCGTGCTGACCACCCACGCGGGATCCAGTGTCAGGGTGAACTCCTCCATGGTTTCGCGGGTTGCGGTCTGCAGCGGGGTTTCATCCCCCTCGCGGCCGCCGCCCGGCAGGTCCCACATGCCGGGCCAGGGGATGCTCGGTTTGTCGTCACGCAGATAGGTCAGCAACTGGCCGTCGCAGAGCAGGGCGATCTTGGCACCGGAGAAGTTCGCTTGAATCGGCATCGCGGTGGCTCCCTGAAAGTTGAGGTTCAGGGTAGCAAACCGATGTTCTCGGCGGCGGTTGGCAGGCCGTGGGCCTGCCACTGACGCCCCCCTACCAGCGGTAACGCACGCTCCCCAGCACCGTACGGGTTTCGCCCGGGTAGCAGCTGTTGATGTCGTCACAGGTCCCGACATAGTGCTTGTTGGCGAGGTTTTCGACGTTGAGCGCGACCGTCACCTTTTTGGTCAGCGGGTAGCTGGCGCCGGCATCGAACAGGGTGTAGCTGTCAACCTTGTAGACATGGGTATTGTCGCCGTACAGCTCGCCCACATAGCGCACGCCGCCGCCCAGGCTGAGGCCGTTGAGCGGGCCTTCCTTGAAGGTGTAGTTGAGCCAGCCCGAAGCCATGTGGCGCGGCACGTTGGCTGGCGAGTTGCCCTTGTCGCCGTTGTTGCTGCGGGTGATTTCGGCGTCGGTGTAGGTGTACGAGCCCAGCAGGTCCCAGTGCTCGCCGAGGCGCGCTTTGGCTTCGGCCTCGATACCCCGCGAGCGAACTTCGCCGGTGGCCTGGTTGAACCCGGTGATCACGCCGTTGACCAGCTCCTGAGTCAGCACGTTGGTCTTGGTGATGTCGAAGGCGGCCAGGGTCAACAAGACCGCGTCGTTAGGTTGGTACTTGAGCCCGGTTTCCCACTGATGCGCTTGGCTGGCCTCGAAGGTCGAGCCGTTGCTGGCGGTGCCGCTGTTGGGGATGAACGATTCGGCGTAGCTGACGTACGGCGCCAGGCCGAAGTCAGTCACGTAGGTCAGCCCCAGGCGGCCGGTGAACGCGTGGTCCTTGCCGGTGGTGTCAGTGCTGCTCAGGTGGTTGTCGGTCATCGAGCGCACGTCGTCGTAACGCCCGCCGGCGGTGACGATCCAGTGGTCGCCGACTTTGATCTGGTCTTGCAGGTAGTAGCCGACCTGATCCTGGGTCTGATGGTAATCAGCGGCCAGCGCGGTGGGGCGGGCGACGTTCAGACCGTAGACAGGCTTGTCAGGGTTGAGCAAAAACGGCAGGGTCGCACTCAGGGTCAAGGCGCCCTGATAGCGTTTGACGTTTGAGTCGAAGTGCGCGTAATCGATGCCCGTGACCAGGGTATGGCCGATGCCCGCCGTGTCGAAGTCGAACTGCACCTGGTTGTCGACGGTAAAGGTATCGAGGTGTTCGTCGAAGCGCCGTGGCGTTCGCAGCCAGTAGCCGGCCTGCTGGCTGCTTGCCAGAGCCGGGGCGATACTGCCCAGGGTGCCGAGCGGCAAGAGGTTGTTGAGGATGAAATCGACCTGACCGTAACGCAGGTTCTGACGCAACTCGACGTTGTCGTTGAGCCGGTGACGGAATTGATAGCCCAGGCTGAACTGCTGTTGGTCAGAATGGTTGAAAGAGTGATCGCCCAACAGGGTCGAGCTGGTGTGGCCGTAGTTCGGCGTATCCACAGCGACGGTACCGCCACTGGTGTCACGCAGGAAATCGCTCAGGAAGGTCAGGCTGGTGTCGTCGTCCGGTGCCCAGGTCAGCGACGGTGCTATGTACAGGCGATCGTCTTTGATTTCATGGCCGTCGTCGTATTCGAACTGCGTGTTGCTCTTGCGGGCCACGCCCACGACGCGATACGCCAGGGTGCCGGCGTCGTCGATGCGGTCGCCCAGGTCAAAGCGGGTCTGGGTGCGGTCGTGGCTGCCGAAGCCTATTTCCACTTCGTGCACACCGTCGGGGGTGGGCATTTTGCTCACGCGGTTGATGATGCCGCCGGCATCGCCCTGGCCGAACAGGCTCGATGAGGGGCCACGTACCACTTCGATGCGCTCCAGGTCGTACGGCTCGCTACGGAACAGGGTGTAGCTGTTGCTGAGCTGGCGCAGGCCGTCGCGGTAATCGCTACTGGTTTGCGCATTGAAACCGCGGATGTACAGCCAGTCGTAACCCTTGGGGTCGACGCCGTAGGTTTCGGTTTTCACGCCGGGTACGTAACGCAGCGCCTGGCTCACGCTCTGGACGTTCTGGGTGTCCATCTGCTGGCGGGTGATGACCGAGAGCGACTGCGGGATTTCGATCAGTGGGGTGTCGGTCTTGCTGCCAGCGGAGCTGCGATGGGCGACGAAACCTACGTCATTGTCGGCATTGGCGGCGCCAGTGTTGGCGCGCCCCTCGATGTTGGTTTCGTCGAGGTCGATGGCGCCGGCATTGCGCGGGCGCGGCTGCAGTTCGTAGTGCCCATCACCCTTGGCCACGGCCCAGATCCCCGAGCCTTCGAGCAGGATCGCCAGGCCTTGCTGCGGCGTGTAGTTACCCTGCAGGGCCGGGCTGTTCTTGCCGCTGGTCAGTGCGCCGTTGCCGGCCAGGTAGATGCCCGCCTGGGCGGCGAACTGGTTCAACCGAGTGCTCAGGGGGCCGGCCGGGATGTTATAGCTGGCAGCGCCCTGGGCTGCGTTAGCCAAAGGGCTGAGGACCGCGCAACTGGCACCCGTGAGGCCCAGGGCGATGGCCAGCGCGACAGGGCGCACAGAGAACAGCGAAAGGGGAACCGGCGGCATTTTTGCTTTCCTGCAGAAGAGTGGAGGCGGCTGTTTAGCCGCAGTCACTTATCAATTCGAACGAGCGCGCCAAAGCGGAAATTTTTTTTGAAAAAATTTCAGACCGGCTGGCGCGGCTCCAGGCTCACCCACCACGGCAAGGTGCGCTGAATGCGGATCGGCAAGGCGCTGGCGAGCATTTCCAGGGCAAGATCCGGTTTGTCCAGCGGGTAGGCACCGACGACCTTGATGTCGGCAATTTGCGGTGCGACGCCCAGGTAGCCGTGGCGATAGCGGCGCAGCTCGGCGACGAAATCCCCGAGCCGCAGGTTGTCCGCCAACAGCACGCCGCGAGACCAGCTCTCGCGTCCGGGGCTGGCCGCCGTCAGCGCGCCCCACGCTCGATGATCGAAGTGGATCTGTTGACCGGACTGGAAGACCCGGGGCGCAGCGAAGTCGGTGCTGGCCTGGACCGCGCCTTCGAACACGCTGAGCTCGGTCTGGCCCTCGGCCGCACACACGCTGAAGCGCGTGCCCAGCGCACGCAGCCGGCCCTCGCCAGTGCTGACGATAAAGGGTCGGGTGTCGGTGGCGGTCTGGATGAGGATTTCGCCCTGCAGCAGCCGCAACAGGCGCAGGTCGGCGCGGTAATCGACGTTCAGCGCCGTGGCACTGTTGAGCCATACCTGGCTGCCGTCGGCCAGCGCCAGCGCGCGTACCTCGCCGACGTGGGTGCGTTGCCCGGCGCGCCACACCGCGAGCGTCTCCTGCAGCGGCGTGCGCCATACCGTGGCGCCCAGCAGCAATAGCGCCGAGCCCATGCCCAACGTCCCCAAGGCTTTGCGCCGGCCGAGATTGCCCCGAGCCAGCAGCAGGGCTTGCGCGCTGCTGTCGGCCTCGCCCTGCAACGGCTGCATCCGTTGGCTGATGCGTTCGACCGCAGCCCAGGCCTGACGGTGCGCGGCATCGGCCGTGTACCACTGTTGCCAGGCATGCTGGGTGCTGCCATCGGCCTCGATCGCCCCCAGGCGCGCATACCAGTGGGCGGCCTGTTGCAGCACTTGATGGCTGGGCGTGCCGTCAGACGAGCGACTGGTCAAGTTCTGCCTCCAGCAGCAAGCATTGGAACATTGCCTTGGCCATGTACGAGGTCACCGAGCGCTCGGTCACGCCCAGCACCTGCGCCGCCTCCCGGTAGTTCATGCCCTGTACCTGAACCAGCACGAAACAGCGCGCTACCTTTTCCGGCAGGCGCGCGAGCATCGCGTACACCTGCTGCAGGGTTTCGAGAATGATCGCCTGATGTTCTTCCGATGGCGCCCAGGCTTCGGGCCGGCTCGCCAGCACCTCCTGCCAGGCCCGCTCCAGCTCCCTGCGCCGCCAGAAGTCGATGCACACATGGCGAGACATGGCGTGCAGATAGGCACGGGCGTGATGATCGCTGTCAAACCGCCGGGGCTTGACCAGCAGTCGCACGAATACGTCCTGGGCCAGGTCGGCAGCATCATGTGTATTACCCAGGCGCCGCTTGAGCCATGCATGCACCCAGCCGTGATGGGCGCTGTAGTACTGCTGAAGCTGTTGGGAATCCACAGGATTGGAAGATGACATCGCGCCCAGCCGGATAAATGCATTTGAGAATTAATCGCATGTTATCCGTTTGCTTGCTGGGGCGCTAGGTGGTGGTCAAGCGACACTTGGCCAGGCGGTATATTGCCAGCCCACTGCAAAGGCAGAGCTGAGGAGGTCGCAGCACTCGTTGCAGTGGGGCGCGCCGAGATTTCATCGCCTGCCCGCCTGTATTTGGAGAGTGGCTTGATGAGCGAGGCGTCACCGATGACTCCATCGCTCAGCGTGAGCAGCCTACGGACGTTTGATCGAGTGCCGTATGGGGGCGCCCCCAGGTCTTTCCCTTAGGGCAGCGGTAGGTTCGACTACTCCCGCATAATTCGTTTACCGGCTTTAGGGCCAAGCGCCCGACTATTCGGGCTTGTTGTTTTTCGCCGAGCTTAGACCGAGCTTGCGGGTCAGCCATGCCAGACCCGTCACCCGTCTCCCGGTCGATCTTGGTGGGTAGTCCGCAGGGTGCGCCCGGCACCAGATGATCAAGTCCACGATCTGTCCGATGGTGTTGATGGGCTGCCAGTCTTTCTGGGTAGAGTTCAATTCGAACGTCTTGTCGATCTCCAGCATAAAAACAGTCAAATCATCATCGATGATCTTGAAGTCACTCACAAAGTTGGACCGCTCACTGACCTCGTCCCGAGGTATGAAACCTATAGTGCTGACGAATACGTCAATCACCGCATTACAGAGGTCATCGCGTTTGGACTTGCTTTGCATTTTCTGCCTCATAGGCGCACAGGCCGATGCTGACTATATCGAATGCTGCTAGGCCGGCAGCCACGACAGGAAGGCCGCGGCCAATGACGCCAAATACCCGGACGGTGCCAAAGGTCGCTTTGGCAGCCCTGGCCAATGTTGGTTGGCGAATAAGGGTTCTTGGAAAAAACTTCCAGCCAATGATGCTGGATAGATTGGTAGTTGCGCTGGAGCCATTGTGAACCCAGGCACCCACCATGATCTTGGGAATAGGAATGCTCGCCGCACCTGCGATAGCGGTGGCAGTGGTCAGCCCATAGTGCTGTTTGGTACAAGCCCATAAGTGCTCGAACGTCGTATCTGGTATGCCTCCCGGCTTGCTCTTCGCTTTGATTACTTGATAGTCATCACAGTTACTTATTATCGTTGGCGGCAGGATGATTGCGCCCTGATGGGACTTCAAGGCAGCGTGGAGGTCGGAGGTGATCTGGACGGAGGTCGAGAGATTTACTCCATAGCGTTGCAACTCACTGATGCCATTCAATACGGATGTATACAAGCTCTTTTCCGGAAGCATTCAATGTCCTTTTAATGCCCGCGCACTCACTGCGACAGGCGTCATATTAGCCAGACCTTGATATGGGCGGAAATGAGACCTGTCTGAAAACCAAGGCATGCATCAAGCACATGCCTGGCATGACTATTTTTGAATTGTCACCGCTACAGCGCCCCGGTCCAATGCCGCCATCCTTGCGATCCGAGAGACAGCGAAATGGCAACCTGTGGCGAAGTACTGGTCAAACTGCTGGAAGGCTACGGCGTCGAGCACGTGTTCGGCATTCCCGGCGTACATACCATAGAGCTCTACCGTGGGGTGGCGAGTTCAAGCATCACTCACATCACGCCGCGCCACGAACAGGGTGCCGGCTTCATGGCGGACGGTTACGCCCGCGCGCGGCAAAAGCCGGGCGTGTGTTTCATCATCACCGGCCCCGGCATGACCAACATCGCCACGGCCATGGGGCAGGCGTACGCCGACTCGATTCCCATGCTGGTGATTTCCAGCGTGCAGTCACGCCAGCAGTTGGGCGGCGGTCGCGGCAAGCTGCACGAGCTGCCCAACCAGAGCGCGATGATGGCCGGTGTCTCGGCGTTTTCTCATACGCTGATGACTGCCGACGATCTGCCTGCCGTGCTGGCGCGCGCTTTTGCGGTCTTCGAGGCCGGGCGGCCACGCCCCGTGCACATTGAAATCCCGTTGGACGTTTTGGTGCAGCCCGCCGACCATTTGCTGGCCAGCCCGCCTGTGCATGTTGCCCGCGCCGGCGCCGCACCGCAGACCGTGACGCTCATGGCGCAGCGCCTGGCCAGTGCCCGGCGTCCGTTGATTCTCGCGGGGGGAGGGGCCCTTGATGCGGCGCCAGCCTTGATCGCTCTGGCGGAGCGGCTGCAGGCGCCCGTCGCCTTGACCATCAATGCCAAAGGCCTGTTGCCCGCCGCGCATCCGCTGCTGATCGGTTCGACCCAGACGCTGGTGCCGACCCGGGCCTTGGTGGCCGAAGCCGATGTGGTACTGGCCATCGGCACCGAGTTGGCTGAAACCGACTACGACACCACCTTTGCCGGCGGTTTCGAGATACCCGGCGCCTTGCTGCGTATCGACATCGATCCAGATCAGTGCGTGCGCAATTACCCGCCGCAGTTGGCGCTAGTGGCCGATGCCGATAACGCCGCGCGGGCGCTGCTGGCGGCTATCGAGCAAACCACCGCGGGTGATGCTGATGCGCAGTGGGGCGCCGCCCGTTGTGCCGCCTTGCGCGCAGCGAACGCGGCAAGCTGGGACCACGTCACCGAGGCGCAGACTTCGTTCCTGAACACTGTGCTGAGCGTGCTGCCCGACGCCACGCTGGTAGGCGATTCGACCCAGCCGGTCTACACCGGCAACCTGACCCTGGACATGGACCACCCGCGGCGCTGGTTCAATGCCTCCACGGGCTACGGCACTCTGGGCTACGCCTTGCCAGCCTCCATCGGCGCCTGGCTTGGGCGCCGCGATGAGCACAGCCCGGTGGTCTGCCTGATCGGCGACGGCGGCCTGCAGTTCACCTTCGCGGAACTGGCCAGCGCTGTCGAGGCACGAGTGCCGGTGGTGGTATTGCTGTGGAATAACCAAGGCTATGAAGAGATCAAGCGCTACATGGTCAACCGCGCCATCGAACCCATTGGCGTCGACCTGCACACCCCGGACTTTGTCGCCGTGGCCAAGGGCCTGGGTTGCGCTGCCGAGGCTATCTCCACGCCCGAGCAGTTGCGCAACGCCTTGCGGGCCACCGCGTCGCGCGATGTACCGACGCTGATAGAAATCGACCAGCAGCAATGGATGAGTGCGTGGCAGGAATGAGTGGGGACGGGAAATCCCTTTTATGCAGGTCCCGTTACCTCACCCGATCCAATCATTTCGCGCTGTCACCACGCCTTGAGCGTCCCTGCCACTCGACGCGCAGACAGCAGGCTCACCAGCACAAACGCCACCAGCGCAACGGACAGGCTGTAGTAGATCGGCGTGTTGGCATCCAGGCCATCCTTGAGCATGAACACCACCGCAGTGCCGAACCCCAGCGCCATGCTGGCGATCGCCCCTGCTGTGGTCGCGCGCTTCCAGAAAATCGCGCCTATCAGCGGCACCAGCATGCCGCCCACCAGCAGGTTGTAAGCCAGGGTCAGCGCGCTGATCACGTCGTTCACCACCAGCGCAATACCCAGCACCACCAGTCCGGTGAGGCAGGTTGCCAGCCGAGTCAGGCCCAGGCTTGATTGTTTGCCGCCACGCAGCCGGGGCAGCAGGTCTTCGCCAATGGTGGTGGCCGCTGCGAGCAGTCCAGCGCTGGCGGTAGACATCATTGCCGCCAATGCCGCGGCAATCACCAGCCCGCGAATGCCATCGGGCAACGATACTTTGACGATGGCGGCAAACGCCGTGTTGACGTTCTGCAGGTCCGGCAGCAGCACGTGGGCGGCCATGCCGATCAAGGCGCAACCCAACCCATAAAACATACAGTAAATGCCCGCCGCAGTGCCGGCGTATTGCGCGACTTTGGCGGTACGCACCGTGAACACCCGTTGCCAGATATCCTGGCCGATGAGGATGCCGAAGAAGTAGATCAGGAAATAGGTCAGGATCGTGTCCCAGCCAATGGCCGTCCAGCTGAAATTTGAGGCGGGTAGTTTGCTCACCAAGGTGTCCCAGCCGCCCACGCGATAAAGGCAGATCGGCAACAGCACGAACATCAGGCCCACGGTCTTGATGACAAACTGCACGATGTCTGTGAGGGTCAGCGACCACATGCCGCCAATGGCCGAATACACCACCACGACGCCCCCGCCCAACAGCACCGAGACCGCGAACGGCAGATCGAACAGGACTTGCATGACCGTGCCGATGGCCAGTATCGAGGTGACGCTGATCATCAACGCATACACCAGCATGATCACCGCGCTTGCCTGGCGAGCCATCGGGTTGTAGCGCTTCTCCAGCACTTGAGTGACGGTAAAGATACGCAGCTTGAGCAGCGGTTTGGCGAGGAACAGGTTGAGCGCGATGATACCCAGGCCCAGGGCGGCGCAGAGCCAGAATCCGGAGATCCCGTGAACATAACCCAGGCGCACCGTACCGACTGTGGAGGCGCCTCCGAGCACCGTAGCGGCCATGGTGCCCATGTACAGGGAGGGCCCCAGATTACGCCCGGCCACGAGGTAATCCTCATGGGTCTTGGCCTTGCGCATGCCATACCATCCGAGCACCAGCATGCTCAGGGCATAGATGACGACGACGAAAATATCCAAGGTCATGAAGTGTCTCCAATCGTTGTTTTTATAGTGGGGGACACTTCGGCCGACGCATACAGGGCAGTGATCGGCTCCTGGGAAGTGACCCGGGTCGATTCTGCAAAAGGTGGGGGGTGGGGCAAATAGCGTGGTTCAAATAATCAGTTCAGAGAATGCTGAACTGATAGGGGCGTTTTTGTTGGAGGGGTTTGCTTTCGAGCCGGCCTTGGGGTCGCGGCCCCAGCCATTGGGCACACCCCAATCTCAATTCCAACAACTACAGAAACGCAAAAGCCTCCGATAAAGGAGGCTCGCGCAGGTCACCCGGCAACCCGGAGCTACAGTCCGTTTGAACGTTAGACGTTGATCCGTGACTTGTATCGTAACTTGTTGAATTAATTGAATATTTATAGATGTTATAAAAAATTGTACTCATATATGTACTCATCCACCCTCATGGGTCGCTCATGTGCAGTTGGACGTGGCCAGCGGACTACGAAACCAAGCTTGTGTACCTACGGTTTTAGAGAACGCATTTAGGCTGCTTGGCACCGCCCGGCGAAGTCTCCGAGCCATCTCTGCGACAAGACCGATGTTCTCTACCTACAGAATGCCCTTTTTAGGTAGAACTCGGTAGGCTGGGACCGCTGCTCTTGCCCTGTCCCGGTTTGCAACAGGCTTTTCTCTGCTCGTACCCCTCTCATTCTCTGCATGCCTCATGGCTTGGATGAGCTGTAGATTCAGGCGGGATTCGCAGCTTATGGTGACAAGCGCCCCGTGGGGCGTAGAAGGCTCATGGTAAGGCTACCGCATTCCCTGTATCTTGACGTCTCCAGTGCCAGCACGTTGGATAAAGCAGTGTGCCGTGCACCGCACGCGACTTGAAATTTTACTACGAAGCTAAAAAAACATGGATTTACGGCACCTACCAAAAACTTCTGATCTTTACGGTCGATACTATACCGCGGAAGGAGTTGCAGGCCTTTTGATTGACAGGATGTCTGCTTGCTCTCCAAGCTTAGTAATCGATTTAGGGGCAGGAGACGGTGCCTTAGTGGGAGCGGCCAGTCTTCATTGGGATCAAGCGAAATTCATCACTGTTGACATTGATCAAAATGCGGGAAGTTCGTCTCTTTCAAAAACCCAAAGAGAGCTATTCACACATCATGTTGGGGATGCGCTCGATGGTTCTATAGACGAAAAAATAGGGGTGCCTTTCGGCTCTGTAGATTCTGCATTGTGTAATCCTCCTTATATTCGACCGAAGTGGCAGAAACATTTCGGTGAGATTCTTGAAGACGCGGGGCTGAGTCACATTCTCCCGCAGCTGAGCACTGCCCCTGCGGAAGTGTTGTTTATTGCGCAAAATCTTCGGTTTATTAAATCGGGTGGCAAATTAGGTCTAATTCTTCCGGATGGCATAGTAGCAGGGGAGAAATACTCAGGGCTCCGTAAAGTCTTGGCTACATCGCACTCTCTTGAAAGAGTTGTGGAGTTACCTCGCGGGGTTTTTAAGAGGACGGATGCTAAAGCGCATATTGTAATCTTGAGAAAAAGTCCAGGTGCACGAGACGCCATAAAAGTTCAGCGGCTTGAATCAAACGGTTTACTGTCGAAAGAAATATCCGTCTCGGCGGAAGAGGCAGGCACACGTTTAGATTATTCCTACCTAGTAGCCGCAAACTCAGATCAAAGTTGCGACCACGTCCTATTGCGCGACATTACTACAATGCTCAGGCGTGGTACATTCTCATCAAGTGAGCTGAAAACCTGCCCCCTTCCTGTTTTCCATACCACAAATTTCGTCCCGGGACAGGTCCAGGTTCCTCCTAATTTCACATTGTTGCCAAGCGTTAGAAATCTGGCTGGTGGAATTGAAGCTATTGCCGGAGATATTTTGTTGGCAAGGGTTGGAAGGAATTTAGAAGAAAAAGTATGTGTTGTGGAAGCGGGAGTCGTTCTGGTTTCAGATTGCGTATTTATTCTTCGGGTAGCCCCCTTCGCCCGCAAACAAGTCCTTGGTTATCTGACAGGGGGGGCTGGTCGAGCAGCTATTCGTGCTATCGCCCATGGTGTCGGTGCTAGATTTATAACAACCGAAGCTTTGCTCGACTTAAAAATTCCAAGGCAAATATATGAACGCTAGCACTAACTCAATTGACTCCAGTGTGCTGAGCACTACTTTACAACACCGAGCAGACTATATTCCGCTTGAAGACTTGCATCGCGAGACCTCAGATGGAGGGGCTTTATTTCAGCGCGTTACACTAGAACTCACTAATAAAGCATTACGGACCGTTGTGGGACCTCGCGGGTGCGGGAAAACTCACATGATGCGGTTTGCTTGGCTTTCGTGCCGAGAGAACAAAAATAAGCCTTTCGCAATATTCGCATCTTTTCAGCGTTATTTTCGCCTTGAGCCTTTGCTGTCGAGCAACGCTGGAGCTTCACAGCTTTTTCATTCTTGGGTTTTGGCTAGGATATTACTTTCTACACGTGAAAGCAGCGAGGAATGGCTACCCAAGTTATCTGTAGTGGACGAATTGCTTTTCTCGTATGGCTATGCTTATGAGTCGCTTTTAACGCTTGCAACAAAGCTAGAGCGTAACCAAACCATAGAAGGGGATCTCGCTAAACTCTCCGACTCTCTATCTATCGACCGTGTGAAGCGCATTGTCGATGAACTTTGCCACACTGCAGGCCGTAAATTCTCAGTGCTGCTGTTAGATGACGCGGCGATGACGCTTACTCCGGAGTATCTAATCGAGTTTCTCGATATCGCTCGATCGCTCAAATCCTCTACCATTGCTCCCAAAATTTCAGTTTATCCTGGGACCACTGAAATGAGTCCTCGCTTCCATATGGGGCAAGACGCTGTGTCCATCCCTGCGTGGATCTCGACAGAAGACTCCGAATATGAGTCGATCATGAAAGATATTGCAGCAGTGAGGGTGAAGAAGCTTGAATCAATACCCGATGATGTTCAAGCATTACTCAGGTTTGCCGCATTTGGAGTGCCGCGCGCTTACCTAACCATGTTAGAGGATTACCAGCGAGGTGGCTTTAGGACTGCTCAGCAGGGTGTGACTCGTATCATCAATGAGCACCTTAGCGCGCGTCTTGGTGAGTTTAGAACCCTTGGGAAAAAAGCACCTAAGCTAGAAATATTGGTTGCATCTGGCGAGAAGTTGGTCCATGCGATCTGTGTTTCACTCAAAGATTACAATCGACCGTTGTTAAAGCGTCAAGAAAAGGGAATAACGTATGGGCTTCGGACAGAGGTGATTGAACCTCTGTTAGAACGAACACTGCGGTTGTTGATTGAGGCTGGATTAATCTTTGATGACGGTGAGGTTAAGCATGGTACTCCATTACGTATATACAAAAAATTCATACCCCATAGCAGCCTCCTTCTAAATATAGGGGCTTTCATCGCCGAGGAGGGATCTGGTTCTATTAAGCAGAATTTAGAAGCTATTAGATTCAAGTCTACGAAACATCCACTTAGGAAGAGTTTGACCTCTATCGTAGGTAAGGAGTTTGTAAAAGGACTTAGCTTGGCTTTGCCGCAGTGTGCAAACTGTAAGGAAAGAAGACTTTCAGATAATCAGCGTTTTTGCCATGCTTGCGGCCACCAGCTAGTAGATGCATCTGCTTTTCACCAGTGCTTGGACGCTTTAATTGACGAAGTTCCTGGTTTGACAGACTGGCAAAGAAACCAAATTAGGGAGCATCTCCCGTTTTTTAGAACAATTCGGGACTATCTGGCTAAACAGGATCCGGCGGCAGATTTGCTAAGCGTGTCGGGGTTTGGTCGTAGACGTACAGCTCGCATTGTCGATGTGCTAAACAGTTTTGTTGATGATTACCTATCATGAGTAATTATGCAGCAATTGTGACGGTGCGTCCGCTCAAAACCGCAATTGATACGGAAAAGCTCTTTGATGGCAGTTATGTTGAAAAAGAAGGGTCTCCTGTAGATTTGTTTTTGGATAACTCGCTTTTATTAAATAAGCATTGGACGAGCTTGGGGCCGACAGAGGAAATAGCTCCTGAAATTAGCAGGTTGCTATTAATAGGTTATCTGTCTGCAGTTGAGGGGTATATGCGGTCGCTGATTACTAGGCTGATTCATTGTGATCCTTTCACCAGAGATCTATGTGCGCCACACCAAGTGTCCTACGCTGCTGCTATACATCATTCCAAAGAAGCACTCCCAGATGCTTTGTTGGAAGAAACAAGCTTTTCAACGCAAAAAGTAATAGCCCCGTCACTAAAAAAATTTGTAGGGCTGGAAAATGTATCAGTTGGCACTCGTAATCTTTTGGAGCAGTTTGACCAAATAATTCAACTACGCCATTGTTGCACTCACAGGTTTGGCAAGCTTGGAGTAAAAAACGCCTCAGCATTAGGCCTTCATGCTCATAGTAAATTTTTAGAGAAACCAGTGTCGCTAAATAAGGTCTCCATTGCAAGTATCGCAGATTTGACCTTTACGCTTGTAAAAAGTCTAAATAACGACGTTTTTGGTTTTGTTATGAATCGGACTGCAACTGGAAAACTTCCGCAGCGGGGAAGTCTTGGTATAGGCTGGACTTGGCACAAAGCACGTGACCGTTCCATGTTCAATAAATACTACGATATTTTTTGCAGTAAAAAAGATGCTACTCCCTCTCTAGAAGCTGAGGCAGTTTACGATTTGTTCCGGGAAGCACATCGTAATGTTGGAAAGAAGCCGAATAAAGTTTCAAAAAAATAGTTTTTGGAAGTGCCCAGGTAAACCATAAGTGGTATTAGGTCTGCCTCTAGGGAGACGCTGAACAATTAACCCCGTTCGCACCGCCCCCGTTTCCAAGTCGTTTTTTTCAACCTGCCAACCTTGTTTTACGTTTCCGGGGCAGGTTTCTCCCCTCATTTTGCTGATCTACGGGCCAGTCCCGTCTTTCAGACGGATTTATCCCGCCGCCCGTTGCAAATACCGCTTGGCCAGCATCAGATTGGCCAACCCAAACAAACTGAACAACTGCGCCGTATTCTTTTCCAGCCCACGGTAGCGAACCTTGCGATGATTGAAGCGCACCTTGATTACCTGGAAGGGGTGCTCGACCTTGGCACGCAGTTGCGCCTTGGCATATTCAATTTTGCGCTTGACCCGATAGAGCACGCTGCCTTCGCCGTGCTGCTTGTAACTGCTTGGCCGTGCTGCAATCGACCAGATAACGTCCCGTTCAGCATGCTCCGGTCGCTTGGCCGCACCGGTGTATCCAGCGTCACCCGAAACATAGGTTTCGTCACCGTGCAGCAACTGATCAACCTGGGTGACATCCGCCACGTTAGCAGCCGTACCTATTACGCTGTGCACCAGCCCCGACGTGGCGTCGACACCAATGTGGGCCTTCATCCCAAAGTGCCACTGATTACCTTTTTTAGCCTGATGCATCTCGGGATCACGCTTGCCTTCTCGATTCTTGACCGAGGGCGGCGCGGCGATCAGGGTAGCGTCGACGATAGTGCCTTCCTTGAGCAGCAGACCTCGGCTGGCCAGATGCTGGTTAATCGTTTCAAACAGCACTCGTGTCAGCTGATGGGTTTCCAGCAAGCGACGAAATCGCAGTAGGGTGGTGGCATCCGGTGCCGACTCACGGCCCAGGTCGATGCCGATAAAACCACGAATGGCCTGGCTGTCGTAGACGGCATCTTCGGTACCTTCATCGGAGAAACCAAAACACTGCTGCACGACATACATGCGCAGCATGCGCGACAACCCGATCGCCGGGCGCCCGCGCTTGCCTGTGGTGTCGCTATAGAATGGAGCCACTTGCGCCTCAAGTTGTGCCCAGGGCACCAGCTGTTCAAGGTCAGCCAAGAAGCGGTCGCGACGAGTCTGCTTTTTCTTGCCGGTGTATTCGAGTTCGGAGAAGGTCTTCTGCACGCGCGTAACAGGCTCACGGAGAGGGGGGTGGTTGAAGGTGCTCAGTGTGCCAAGGCTACGGGCTGTTGGCTATTTTTGCAGCGGCTCCCTAGGGCTTTATCTTGCGCCTTGGGGGCCTGCGTCCGGAGCCTGGCTGCTGCTGCCCTTCATGGCTATGGTCATCGGCTTGACGCATGTGTGGCGCTACCGGTGGATGTACTGGCTGTCTTCGAGCAGCACGGTGATCGGTGTGCTGGCGATGTTCATCGCAACGGAGAGCGAGCTGTCACTGATTGCATTGTCGTTTCTGTACTTGTTCGTACAAGCTTGAGCGCGCTATCAACAGGATTCGCGTCGCAGGCAGTGCAGGCCCATGTGCTCATACAGCCGGCGCGCCGAATGGTTGTCTTCGCGTACCCGCAGGTCCATCGAAGCTTCGCCGCGTTGGCGATAGGTTTGCATCGCCCAGGCGAGCAATGCGCGGCCGAGCCCCCGGCGCCGGGCCCGCGGATGCACCACCAGGTCCTTGAGATAGCCGCTGGTCCAGCCCTGCACCAGCGCGATCAGGCCGTGGCTGTCCATGACCAGCAGGCACAGGGCAGGATCGTACTCGGCATTGCTGCGCCACTGCTGCTGCCAGGTGGGCCAGTCAAGCAGGTCGTCGGCATTGGCTTCGCGTAACAGGGCGTAGGCAGGTGCGGCGTCAGCGGCGTCGAACAGGCGCAGCGTTACCCCAGGCGGCCAGAGGGGGGAGGGCGTCGCCTGCTGCAGCGGCATGCGCAGCAACAGGCAATGATCGGCCGCCATGCAGTGCGTCAGTCCGGCAGGCCGTTGACCGCCCGTGCCGCGCGAATCAGGCAATGGGTCAGCTCTGGCGAGGAGAATTTGGTCAATACCGCGTTGGCACCGGCGGCCTTGGCCTTTTCGCTGTTCATGGCGCTGTCCAGCGAGGTGTGCAGCAGCACGTACAGGTCCTGGAAGTCCGGCGTCTCGCGCAGGCTGCGGGTCAGGGCATAGCCGTCCATCTCGGACATCTCGATGTCCGACACCAGGATGTTGATCTGCTGGGCGGTGCCTTGCAGATCCAGCAGTTGCTCGATGGCTTCCTTGGCACTGCGGGCGGTGTGGCAGGACAGGCCCAGTGTGCGCAGCGTCAGGACCGATTGCTGCAACGCTACCTGGCTGTCGTCGACCACCAGAATGTTAGCCGTGGAGAGCATCTCGGCATCTTGCGCACTCAGGCCGGTGGCCACAGCCTCGACCTTCATCGGAGAAATGCCGTGGATGACTTTTTCGATGTCCAGCACCTGCACCAACACGTTATCGACCCGAGTCACGCCAGTGATATAGGACTTGTTGCCCGAGCCGAAGGGCGGCGGGCGAATGTCGGTGGTCAGGCAGTGCACGATCTTGCTCACGGCTTGCACGTGCAGGCCCTGCTTGGAGCGGCTCACATCCGTGACAATCAGGCAGCCACCGGCCGGGTCGAGCAGGGGCATTTCGCCGATGGCGCGGCTGAGGTCGATCACCGACAGCGAGGTACCGCGCAGCGTGGCGACGCCTTTGACGTTGGGGTGCGATTCCGGCAGGCGAGTCAGCGGTGGGCAGGGAATGATCTCGCTGACTTTCAGCAGGTTGATCGCCATCAATTTGCCGCTGCGCAGGGTGAACAGCAACAGCGACAACGAATCCGCGCGGGCTTTGGGGGACGACATAAGAACCTTCTGAGTCGTGTGGGGGGAGCATTGTTGGGGTTATCGACCTGAGGGCGGCAGGCTTTAGCGTTTTGTCTGCGGTCATTTCAATGACAGGCGTCTGGCCATGCGATTGAGGTTAGCGCGGTCCATGCCGAGCTCCCTGGCGGCGCTGGCCCAATTGTGGTCGTGTCGGGTCAGGCACGCTTCGATCATCTGGCGTTGAAAGCTGTCGGTGGCCCGGCGCAGGTCGCCGTCCGGGGAGAACGGTAGAGGCGGCGTACCTGGGCTGGGCGACTGATGTGCAGCCATTGGCATGTCCACTCCCTGTTCGATATCCAGGTCCCGGGCACTCAAGCCTAGCAACCGGGAGTCCGCCCGTCGGCCCCAGGCCTTGAGTGCGCTACGGCCGATCAGGTGCTCCAGTTCCCGCACATTGCCGGGCCAAGTATAGGCCAGCAGGGCGGACTGGGCGTCCGCCTCCAGGTGTAACCCGTCGAGGCCCAGGCGCGAGCGGTTGAGCTCCAGAAAGTAGCCGCTGAGCAGCAACACGTCGCGCTCACGCTCGCGCAACGGCGGAATGTGCAGCGGGAATACGCTCAAACGGTGATAGAAATCGGCGCGGTAGCGTCCCGCGCGCACTTCTTCGGCGAGGTTGCGATTGGTGGCCGCGATCACGCGCACATCTACGCTTTGATCCTTGTCCGAACCCAGCCGCTGCAGCTGGCCGCTTTGCAGCACGCGCAACAGTTTGGCCTGGACGGTGAGCGGCAATTCACCGACCTCGTCGAGGAACAGGGTGCCGCCATCCGCCAGTTCGAATTTGCCCCGGCGGTCGGCTTGCGCGCCGGTAAAGGCGCCGCGCACATGGCCGAACAGCTCGCTCTCGACCAGGTTTTCCGGCAGGGCCGCACAATTGATGCTCACCAGTGGTGAGCGGGCGCGTGACGAGGCGCGGTGAATGGCTTGCGCGACCAGCTCCTTGCCCACCCCCGTTTCCCCGGTGACGAGTACCGTCAGGTCGCTGTGGCCGACCAGTTCGATCTCTTCCTGCAGGCGTCGGAGGGCGGGGCTCTGGCCGATCATCGGCTGGTGTTGCTGGCCGCTGGCCTGGCGGTAGATCTCAGCGCGGTGGTGCTCGTCTTCGGCGCGCCGCGCCAGATGCTGGATGCGCTCGGCCACCGTCACGGTGGCAGCGGCGAGGCTGGCGAAGGCTTGCAGGGCGCCGGGCTCCAGGTGGTCGAAGCGGTCTGGGTCGAGGGCGTCCAGGGTCAGCAAGCCCCAAGGCCGTTCATCGATCATCAGCGGGCAACCCATGCAATCGTGTACATGCAGTTGCTCGTGCAGGCCGTCCACTAGCCCGTCATAAGGGTCGGGCAGCGGGCTGCGGCTGTCGAAGCGCGTGGGCGCCGGACTGGCCAGCAGTTGCTGGAAGCGTGGATGTTCGTCGACCTTGAAGCGTCGGCCCAGGGTGTCGGTACTCAGGCCGTCGACCGCCAGTGGGATCAGCCACTGCCCCTCAAGGCGCAGCAGTGCGGCGGCGTCGCAGGGCAGCAGAGCCCGCAGTGCGTCGAGCAAGCGACGATAACGTTCTGCCTCGGGCAGCTCTCGGGAGAGATCCTCGACCAGAGGAAGAAGGGCGGTCAGCAGGGGTTTTGCAGTCATAAAGACCTCGCGTAGTCGATATGACTCTACTCGATTGCGAGTCATTATGACTTCATAATTATTAAGCTATTGATTTATTTGGATAATTTTTATGGCATGAAAAGTGGAATGTCTTTGGTAGACATTCATCGTGAGCCCCACGGCTCCAGGAGCTTTCTATGCTGAGCCTAGAACACCGCGCCATCGTCAAAGCCACCGTCCCCTTGCTGGAAACCGGCGGCGAGGCCCTGACCACGCATTTCTACCAACTGCTGCTGAACAAGCACTCCGAGCTGCGTCCACTGTTCAATCAGGCGCATCAGGCCGATGGCGCGCAACCTCGCGCGTTGGCCAACGGGGTGTTGATGTACGCCAAGCACATCGATCAGTTGGACGCCCTCGGCGATCTGGTGGGGCGCATCATCAACAAGCATGTGTCGCTGCAGATCCTGCCAGAGCACTATCCGCTGGTTGGCGCCTGCCTGCTGCAATCCATCGAGGAGGTTTTGGGCAAAGAGATCGCCACCGCTGCGGTCATTGAGGCCTGGGGCGCGGCCTATGGGCAGTTGGCCGAGATTCTGATCGGTGCCGAAGAGGTGCGATATCAGCAAAATGAGCAAGCCGAAGGCGGCTGGCGTGGCGCACGGGCATTCCGCCTGAGCCGCAAGGTTGTAGAAAGCGCAGAGATCACCTCGCTGTATTTCGAACCCGTCGATGGCCAGGCGATTCTGTTTGCTGCGCCTGGGCAATACATCGGCCTGCGGCTCTCTATCGATGGTCAGGAGCATCGGCGCAACTACTCGCTGTCGGCGCTGGCCAATCATGGGCATTACCGCATCAGCGTCAAGCGAGAACCGGGCGGCAAGGTATCCAACTACCTGCACGACCGATTGGCCATCGGCGCCATCCTCGACCTGTTCGCCCCTGCCGGTGAGTTCACCCTCACAGACAGTGACAAACCCTTGGTACTGATCAGCGGCGGCGTCGGTATTACCGCCACCCTGGCGATGCTCGAGGCTGCGCTACCAACCGGGCGTGCCGTGCATTTCATCCATTGCGCGCGCAATCGCGCAGCCCACGGGTTCAGGACGCAGGTCGATGCGCTGGCCATGCAATATCCGCAGCTCAAGCGTTTTTACTGCTACGAAGAAGGGGCGGGCGCCGATGCCCTGGGCCGTCTTGATGCCAGCCTGTTGGAGCGCTGGCTGCCGCTTTCGCGTGACGTGGATGCCTGCTTTCTCGGGCCCAAGCCCTTTATGTCGGCGGTGCGCAGATTGTTGATCGCCAGCGGCGTGCCTTCGCAGCAGTGTCGGTACGAGTTTTTCGGCCCGGCCAGTGCGCTGGATCAATAAAAGCGAAATCAAGCCCCTGTAACATTTGCACAGAGTTAATCGTGCATTAATCGATTTACCCTTTACTCGCTGGCGCTGCAGGGGCGTAGACTTGCGCCCACTTTTCATCTGCGGCCCTCAAATGCGGCCGCGGGTCGATTCGAACTGGCGAACAAAGGAAAACCCATGAGTGACATCAATGTGCGGCTGGTCCGCGAGCGGCGTTATCTAGTGCTGCTGGGGATCATCTGTCTGGCGCTGATCGGCGGCGCGCTGTACATGCAGGTGGTATTGCAAGAGGCCCCTTGCCCCCTGTGCATCCTGCAACGCTATGCGTTGCTGCTGATCGCCATTTTCGCCTTCATCGCCGCCGCCATGCCGGGGCGCAAATCGATGACCTTTTTCGAGGGGCTGGTGGTCTTGAGTGCCTTGGGCGGGATCGCCGCCGCCGGCAATCACGCTTGGGTGCTCGCCCATCCGTCGGATAGCTGCGGCATCGATGTGCTGCAACCAATCGTCGATGGCTTGCCTATGGCGAACTGGTGGCCAATGGTCTTCCAAGTGTCTGGCTTCTGCACTACGCCGTACCCGCCGGTGCTGGGTTTGTCGCTGGCGCAGTGGGCTTTGACGGCTTTCGTGCTGACCGCTGTGATGGTGCCGCTGTGCGTTTACAGAAATCGTCGGAACGCCTAGCTCGCTTCAGATTCATACTTGCAGGCCGATACAAATTGTCGCCTGCGCGGTTTCGTCGCGGCCAATGACGATTTATTCTGGTTCATTCGCCTGCAGCCCAGATATTTCGGGCGTATCAGCGGATCTGTCAGGGTGCGACATCGTGTCGCAAGGACTTGAAATTACGGCCGATTGTTGCATAATTCGGAAGTAACTGTTGCTAACTAAACCGTATTCATTGAGGGGTTACCTCACTACAATCGCGGCACTTTCCGCCTTGCGGTACCGTCTGAAAACCCTCTGAATCACGCGCACACGCGCTGTTCAGAGCCTCGGGCATCCAGCTTCGCGGTGTCGTGTAGAAGGTCCCTTCAGGATGTCCTGCACCCGATGGATCGGGTCCGTTGAAGGCGTAATGCCGACGAAGCCACAATAATAGAACACCGTACTACACTGGTCTGCCAACAGCAGCTGATCTAGAGGCATGCCCGTTTTCGATACCGATAAATGCTGACGCTTGGCAGGACGAAGTGTTGGCGATCACAACACAATTGCATTGAAGCAAGCTGCTTTAGAGGTCGTGAGATGAGCAAAAAGCGTTACCCCAGACTGTTTGGCATATTGCCCTTTTTCGGCATGCTTTTTCTCAGCGGGTGCAACTGGACCCTGCTGGATCCGAAAGGGCAGGTCGGCATCGACGAACGTAACCTGATCTTCATCGCCTTCGCCTTGATGTTGCTGGTGGTGGTTCCGGTGATCGTCATGTGCTTCATGTTCGCGTGGAAGTACCGCGCGTCCAACAAGGATGCCGATTATCAGCCCGAGTGGGCCCACTCCACCAAGATCGAACTGACGGTGTGGGGCATCCCGCTGCTGATCATTATCGCGCTCGGCTGGGTGACCTATGAATCCACTCACCGCCTTGATCCGTACAAGCCACTGGTTTCCGAGAACAAGCCCATCACCATCCAGGTTGTAGCGCTGGACTGGAAGTGGATGTTCATCTATCCGGAACAAGGCATCGCCACGGTCAACAAAGTGGTGTTCCCGGCCAATACACCGGTCAATTTCCGTATCACGTCCGACTCGGTGATGAACTCGTTCTTCATCCCGGCACTCGGCGGCCAGATCTACGCGATGGCCGGCATGCAGACCCAGCTGCACCTGATAGCCAACGAAAACGGTGTGTTTGACGGTATCTCCGCCAACTACAGCGGTGCCGGTTTCACCGGTATGAAGTTCAAAGCAGAAGCGACCTCCCAGGCTGATTTCGATGCGTGGGTCAGTAAAGTCAAGGCAGCACCTAAACAGCTTGATACGGCTGAATACGCTGAAATGGCCAAACCAAGTGAAAACAATCCTGCCGTCGAGTACAGCTCGTTTGCACCGAACCTGTTTCAGACCATCCTCGACAAGTACGAAGGTATGAACCCAGGTAAAGGTCTGCACTCCGAGCACGAAGCCGGTGGCAGTATGGAAGGGATGGACATGGGCGCGAATTCAGCTGCTGGGGCGAAGGAGTAAAAGATGTTCGGTAAATTAAGTCTGGAGGCGATACCGTTCCACGAGCCGATTGTGATGGTGACCCTTGCGGTCGTCGCCATATTGGGCCTGGGCCTCGTATCAGCAATCACCTACTTCAAGAAGTGGGGTTATCTGTGGACCGAGTGGTTGACCACTGTCGACCACAAACGTATCGGCGTGATGTACATCGTCGTGGCCGTGGTCATGTTGCTGCGTGGTTTTGCCGACGCCATCATGATGCGTTCCCAGTTGGCGGTCGCTACGGGCGGCTCCACCGGCTTCTTGCCGCCGGAACACTACGACCAGATCTTCACCGCTCACGGTGTGATCATGATCATCTTCATGGCCATGCCATTCATGATCGGTCTGATGAACATCGTGGTGCCGTTGCAGATCGGCGCACGCGACGTGGCCTTCCCGTTCCTCAACTCCGTCAGCTTCTGGCTGTTCGTGGCTGCGGTGCTGCTGGTCAACATCTCCCTGGGTGTCGGCGAATTCGCCAAGACCGGCTGGGTGGCCTATCCACCGCTGGCGGGGCTGCAATACAGTCCGGGCGTAGGCGTTGACTACTACATCTGGGCACTGCAGATATCAGGCCTGGGTACATTGCTGACAGGGGTGAACTTCATCGTCACCATCCTGAAGATGCGTGCGCCTGGCATGACCCTGATGAAAATGCCAGTGTTCACCTGGAACTGCCTGTGCACCGCTGTCCTGATCGCCGCTTCGTTCCCGATCCTGACTGCGACACTGCTGTTGCTGACCGCCGACCGTTACCTGGGCTTCCACTTCTTCACCAATGAACTTGGTGGGAACCCGATGATGTACGTCAACCTGTTCTGGGCATGGGGTCACCCTGAGGTGTACATCCTGATCCTGCCAGCGTTTGGTGTCTTCTCCGAGGTCACCTCGACGTTCGCCAAGAAACGCCTGTTCGGCTACGTATCGCTGGTCTATGCGACCATCGCCATTACCGTGCTGTCGTTCATCGTCTGGCTGCACCACTTTTTCACCATGGGTTCGGGGGCCAACGTCAACGCCTTCTTTGGCATCATGACAATGGTGATCGCGATTCCGACGGGTGTGAAAATCTTCACCTGGCTGTTCACCATGTACCGTGGTCGCATCGAGTTCACCACTCCGATGCTGTGGACGATCGGCTTCATCGTGACCTTCAGTATCGGTGGTATGACCGGCGTATTGCTGGCCGTTCCGGGTGCTGACTTCGTACTGCACAACAGCCTGTTCCTGATTGCGCACTTCCACAACGTGATCATCGGTGGTGCCGTGTTCGGTTACCTGGCCGGTTTCTCGTTCTGGTTCCCGAAAGCCTTCGGCTTCAAGCTGAACGAGCGTCTGGGCAAGTACTCCTTCTGGTGCTGGATCGTCGGTTTCTACCTGGCGTTCATGCCGCTGTACGTGCTGGGCTTCATGGGCATGACCCGTCGCCTGAACCACACCGATAACCCAGAATGGACGCCGTGGCTGCTGGCTGCCTGGGTCGGTGCACTGTTCGTCGCTGCAGGTATCTTCTTCCAGCTGCTGCAGCTGTACGTGTCGATTCGCGACCGTCACAAGAACCTGGACACCACGGGCGATCCATGGGATGGCCGTACGCTGGAATGGTCGACTTCGTCGCCACCGCCGTTCTACAACTTCGCTGAAGTACCAGCCGTTTCCGACCTGGACGCTTACTGGGGCATGAAAGAGCGCTCCCAGGCGACCGAAAAGGCCGCGACCTACAAGCCGATCCACATGCCACGCAACACCGGCATGGGTGTACTGATCGGTGCGTTCAGCCTGGTAATGGGTTTCGCACTCATCTGGCACATCTGGTGGGCAGCGATCATCGGTCTGGTCGGCATGATTGCCGGTGTGATCATCCGCAGCTACGACAACGATATCGACTACTACGTGCCGGTTGACGTAATAGCACGCATCGAGGGCGAACACATGAAGTCGCTGGCTGCCGCCAGTGCCGCTCATGGCCGTCTGAACTCCACGGTGGAGAAGGCTTAAATAATGTCCAATACAGCAATTCACGGCGCTGTCGCCGACGGCCATGGTCACGATCATGGCCACGATGATCATCACGACGCCGGGGCCATGACGGTCTTCGGCTTCTGGATCTACCTGATGACGGACTGCATCCTGTTCGCGTCGATCTTTGCCGCGTACGCAGTCCTGGTAAACAACGTTGCTGGCGGGCCTTCGGGCGCCGACATCTTCGAACTGCCTTATGTGCTGGTCGAAACCGCAGCGCTGCTGTTGAGCTCCATCACCTTCGGCTTCTCGATGCTGGCGATGTACAAGGGTGACAAGGGCAAAGTGCTGCTGTGGCTGTTCATCACGTTCCTGTTCGGTCTGGTCTTCATCGGCATGGAAATCAATGAATTCCACAAGCTGATCGAAGAAGGTTTCGGCCCGGATCGCAGTGGCTTCCTGACCGGGTTCTTCACCCTGGTTGGCACCCACGGGGTGCACGTGACCAGCGGTCTGTTGTGGATGGCCGTGGTTATGCTGCAAGTACGCAAGTACGGCCTGACGCCTACCAATCAGACGCGCATGAGCTGCCTGAGTTTGTTCTGGCACTTCCTGGACGTGGTCTGGATCTGCGTATTCACCGTTGTCTACCTGCTGGGGACCCTGTAATGGCTAACGCACATACCACTTCCGCCGGCAGCAGCCACGGTAGCCACAAGTCGTACCTGATCGGTTTCATCCTGTCGGTGATCCTGACCGCGATTCCGTTCGCCGCAGTCATGACCCACGCGCTGCCCAAGGACATGACCCTGCTGGTCGTCCTGGTCACCGCCGTGGTTCAGGTCCTGGTGCACCTGGTGTACTTCCTGCACCTTGACCGCAGCTCCGAACAGCGCTGGAACGTGATTGCATTCGTGTTCTCGGCATTGATCATTGCGTTCCTGGTCGGCTTGTCGCTGTGGATCATGTTCAGCATTCATCACTTCATGATGGCGAAGTGAGGCAGGCGCATGTCCATTAAGCACTTTATCCAAATCACCAAACCGGGGATCATTTTCGGTAACGTGCTTTCTGTGGCAGGCGGCTTTTTCCTGGCCTCGCAAGGAACGGTCAATCTTTGGCTGTTCCTCGCTACAGTGATTGGTACTTCGTTGGTGGTGGCGTCGGGCTGTGCATTCAACAATTGCATCGACCGCGACATCGACGTGAAGATGGAGCGCACCAAGAACCGCGCGTTGGTCCAGGGCGAGATTTCTCTGAAAGTCGCCCTGACCTACGCCACGGTGCTGGGTGTCGCCGGGCTGGGCATGCTCTGCGAGCTGGCCAACCCGCTGGCCTCGCTGTTCGGCCTGATCGGTTTCATCATCTACGTCGGTTTCTACAGCCTCTATCTGAAGCGCAAGTCGGTTCACGGCACGCTGGTGGGCAGCCTCTCCGGGGCCATGCCACCGGTCATCGGCTATGTCGCGGTGAGCAATCACTTCGACCTGGCCGCGCTGACCCTGCTGGTGATGTTCAGCCTGTGGCAGATGCCGCACTCGTACGCAATCGCGATCTTTCGCTTCAACGATTACCTGGCAGCGTCCATTCCGGTGCTGCCGGTCAAGCGCGGTATCGAAGTCGCCAAGCGGCACATCCTGTATTACATCGCGGCGTTTCTGGTCGCTACGCTGATGCTGACTCTTGGTGGCTATGCCGGCATGAGTTACATGGCAGTGGCGGCGGCGATGGGCATGTACTGGCTGTACATGGCCTGGACCGGCTACAAGACCTCAGATGACGTGAAGTGGGCGCGCAAGCTGTTCGTGTTCTCGATCTTCACCATCACGGCGCTGAGCATCATGATGTCCGTGGACTTCAAGATCCCGACGGTGCTGCTTACCTAAGCGTATTGTTTTACGCGTAGGTGCCAGGCGTTAGCCTACTGCCATACGAAACGCCCCGGGCCTCAAGGTTTCGGGGCGTTTTTGTTTTTGTGGGATTCGGGTTTGGGCCTGGTTGTGCTGGAGTTTGCGCGGTTTTGAGATGGGGGTGTGGGCCTGCTTGCGCTCCAGCCTGCGCTCCAGCCTGCGCAGCGGCCTGCCATTGGCCCCTCGCCTAGGCTCGGGGTGCCCGCGTTCCGTCAGCTGAACAGAAGGCACGCCTCGACGCGCCATCCATGGCGCAACGAGGCTTTGCCGGCATCCACGCCGGCAAGCCCTCTGTTCAGCTGACGGAACGCGGCCTGCTGGAGGGCCGCCGCACAGGCTGGAGCGCAAGCAGGCCCATACCGACCCAGCCCCCTCGCCCAATGAAAAACACTGGACAACCCCAACCCAGGGCCATTATCTTTCCTGCCGTGGCCACCGCAGTGGCCGACGTCGCTCGGACGGTTCCGGGCGCTTACGTTTCGAGGAAGTCATGGCCGAACATCGTTCGCCGCGCCGCTTTGCGCGCATAGATCGTCTCCCCCCCTATGTTTTCAATATCACTGCCGAGCTGAAGATGGCCGCGCGTCGTCGTGGCGAAGACATCATCGACTTGAGCATGGGCAACCCCGACGGGCCGACGCCGCCGCACATCGTCGAAAAACTCTGCAGCGTCGCCCAGCGCGAAGACACCCACGGTTACTCCACCTCTCGCGGTATCCCGCGCCTGCGCCGGGCAATCTCGCGGTGGTACAAGGATCGCTACGACGTCGAGATCGACCCTGAAGACGAAGCCATCGTTACCATCGGTTCCAAGGAAGGCCTGGCGCACCTGATGCTGGCCACCCTGGACCAAGGCGACACCGTCCTGGTGCCCAACCCCAGCTACCCGATTCACATCTACGGTGCCGTGATTGCCGGCGCCCAGGTGCGCTCGGTGCCACTGGTGCCAGGGGTGGATTTCTTCAACGAGCTGGAGCGGGCGATTCGCGAGTCCATCCCCAAGCCGAAGATGATGATTCTGGGCTTCCCGTCCAACCCGACCGCGCAATGCGTGGAACTGGATTTTTTCGAGCGCGTGGTGGCCCTGGCCAAGCGCTACGACGTGCTGGTGGTGCACGACCTCGCTTACGCCGACATCGTCTACGACGGCTGGAAAGCCCCTTCGATCATGCAGGTGCCGGGCGCCAAGGACATCGCGGTCGAGTTCTTCACCCTGTCCAAGAGCTACAACATGGCCGGCTGGCGGATTGGCTTCATGGTCGGCAACGCGGAACTGGTCAACGCCCTGGCGCGGATCAAAAGCTACCACGACTATGGCACCTTCACGCCGTTGCAGGTCGCCGCCATCGCCGCGTTGGAAGGCGATCAGCAGTGCGTGCTGGACATCGCCGAGCAGTATCGCCAGCGCCGCAACGTGCTGGTCAAGGGCCTGCACGAACTGGGCTGGATGGTCGAGAACCCCAAGGCGTCGATGTACGTGTGGGCCAAGATCCCCGAGGCGTATGCGCATCTGGGCTCGCTGGAGTTCGCCAAGAAGCTGCTGGCCGAAGCCAAGGTCTGCGTGTCGCCGGGTATCGGCTTTGGCGACTACGGCGACGATCATGTGCGCTTCGCGCTGATCGAGAACCAGGACCGGATCCGGCAGGCAGTGCGCGGGATTCGGCAGATGTTCCGGGCGGATGACAAGGCCAGAGTCTGATACTGCGCGGTCCCTGTGGGCGCGTGCAGAGCCCGCTCCCACAGGTGAAAGTGTTGCGCATGGTGGCTCAGCGTAGTGATCAGGTTCCAGCCATCACCGTACAACACGGTATTTTCCGGGAAACCCGGTGCTGGGCTACGCTGCATATACTTGCTACTGGATTATTACCGATCCGGAAAATAACTTTTCCCAAATGGGTATTTTTAACTGCGCGCATTCGGGCCTAAGCTCGATTGATTAGCTGATGATGAAAATATCCATGAAAGTGCGTCATAAAGTCGCCCCGCATCGCCACTGCCATTGCCTCACGGGCGCCGGGGGCTATGCTGTGGACGGCACTTTTGCTTTTTGCGTGAGTTCTAAATTTTTGGACGTACGACTCGCGCATTACTAGATCGAATGCAAAGAACAGGGGATCGCTATGCACACCAAGCTTTCTGGTTCACCCGCTTCTTCTACCCGCAGCACCAGTGCGTTGCGGTTTACCCAAGATCTGCTGTCCAAAGCTGGCCTGAGCGTGGATGGACGCGCCCCATGGGACATGCAGATCAAGGACCCCAAAGTTCCCGAGCGCGCGCTCGCCGAGGGCAACCTCGGCCTGGGCGAGGCCTACATGAACGGCGACTGGGATGCCGAGCAACTCGATGAGTTCTTTGCGCGTCTGTTGCGCTCCGGGGTAGCGGACCTGGTCAACCCGGCGGCGCTGTTGTTCCATGCGGTGCGTGCCAAGTTGGTCAACCTGCAAAGCCGCAGCCGCGCCTTTCAGGTGGGGGAGCAGCATTACGATCTAGGCAATGACTTCTATGAAAGCATGCTCGACCCGCGCATGGCCTACACCTGCGGTTACTGGCGCGATGCCAAGGACCTGACCGAAGCGCAGAACGCCAAGCTCGACCTGATCTGTCGCAAATTGAACCTGCAACCTGGCCAGCGCGTGCTGGATATCGGCTGTGGCTGGGGCAGTTTCATGTCTTATGCAGCCGAGCACTATGGTGTCGAGTGCGTAGGTGTGACCATCTCCAAGGAGCAGTGCGACTGGGCCAAGCGTCAATACCCGGACCTGCCGCTGGAGTTTCGCCTGCAGGATTACCGTGAAGTCGACGAGCAGTTCGATCACATCGTCAGCGTCGGCATGTTCGAGCACGTCGGCCGCAAGAATCACCGCACCTACATGGAAATGGCCCATCGTTGCCTCAAGGACGACGGCCTGTTCCTGCTGCACACCATCGGCAAGAACCAGCGCAACAGCTCCACCGATCGCTGGATCGATAAATACATCTTCCCCAACGGCGACTTGCCGTCCATCGGTCAGATCGGCGATTCCATCGATGGACTGTTCGTGGCCGAAGACATGCACAACTTCGGCGCCGACTACGATAAGACACTGATGGCCTGGTGCGAGAACTTCGAAGCGGCCTGGCCACGCTTCTCGCAAGTCATGGGCGAGCGTTTCTATCGCATGTGGCGTTATTATCTGCTGTCGTGCGCCGGGGCTTTTCGAGCCCGTGATATACAGCTCTGGCAATGGGTACTGTCGAAAAAAGGCGTACTCGGCGGCTATGAGCGCGTCGTTTGATCAATCAAGGAATTCCCGATGTCCAGTTATTTCCCCGCGACACGTCCACGTCGTCTGCGGCGCAACGAGCACTTGAGGTCGATGTTCCAGGAGGCGGAGTTCAGCCTGGATGACCTGGTGCTACCGATTTTCGTCGAGGAAGGCATCGACGATTTCGTCCCGATCAAGACCATGCCCGGGGTCAATCGCATCCCCGAGTCGAAGCTGGCCAGCGAGATCGAACGCTACGCCCGCGCGGGTATCCGCTCGGTCATGACTTTCGGCGTTTCGCACCATCTCGACGAGACCGGCAGCGACACCTGGAACGACAACGGCCTGGTGGCGCGCATGTCGCGCATCATCAAGGACACCGCTCCGCAGATGGTGGTCATGTCCGATACCTGCTTCTGCGAGTACACCTCTCACGGCCACTGCGGCGTGCTGCACGGTCATGAAGTCGACAACGACGCGACGCTGATCAACCTTGGCCGCCAGGCCGTGGTGGCCGCTCAGGCGGGCGCGGATTTCATTGCGCCATCGGCGGCGATGGATGGCCAGGTGCAGGCGATCCGCGGTGCCCTGGACGCAGCGGGCTTCAGCCAGACCTCGATCATGGCCTATTCCACCAAGTTCGCCTCGGCGCTGTACGGCCCGTTCCGTGAAGCCGGTGGCACGGCACTGACCGGTGACCGCAAGACCTACCAGATGAACCCGATGAACCGCCGTGAAGCGGTGCGCGAGTCGCTGCTGGACGAGCAGGAAGGTGCCGACGCGATCATGGTCAAACCGGCCGGTGCGTATCTGGACATCATTCGCGACATCCGCGAAGCCTCACGCTTGCCCCTGGCGGCGTATCAGGTGAGTGGCGAGTACGCGATGATCAAGTTCGGCGCGCAGGCCGGTGCCATCGACGAGGCGCGCGTGATGCGCGAAAGCCTGGGCGCGATCAAGCGTGCGGGCGCGGATCTGATCTTCACCTACTTCGCCATGGACATCGCCCGCGACGGGATTTGATCCACGCAATGCCCCTGTAGGAGCGAGCTCGTTCCCACAGGGGCAGGCGAATACGCTCAGGCGGCACTCGCGCGCCGTGCATACCCCATGCTCACCATCGCCAGCACTGCTACTGCGGCGATGATCACGCTGAACACCTCACCCGCCAGGCTCAAGCCGAACGGCGCGATGCTGAATCCCAAGGCAATCACCGGCAGCGACATCGAGAAATAGAACACGATGAACAACGCCGAGGTCACCGCTGCCTTCTGCTGCGGCGGGCAGGCCGCCATCACTGCGCCCATCCCGGCTTTGAACACCATGCCCTGACCGGCACCGGACAGGCAGCCGCCCAACAGCAACAGGCCCATCTGATGGGTGTGGATGCTCGCGCCCAGCGCCAGCACGCCAGCGATCAAGCCGCAGCACCCGACGGTCATCTGCTGCTTGGGGGCGATCCATTTCAGCGCCGCCTGACCGCCGATAGAAGCGACGAAGAACAGGCAGCACACGGCGCCGATCACCAGGCCCCCTTGCTGGCCCATCAATTGGCGCATGATCGATGGCACCAGGCTGGTGACCACCCCGGCAACGCTGAAACCGGCCAGCCCGGCGATCGCTGCCGGAATGAACAACGCGCGCACCGCCGGCGTGATGCTGGGGCGCATGATCCCCAGGCGCACCTGCTCGGGCCGCTGCACCGTTTCGCGCGCCACGGCGATACCTGCCGCCGCCAGCACCAGCAGGCCCATGTGCAAACCGAAGACAAGGGTGGTCGGCCATGGCAGGTATTGCGAGGTAAACCCCGCCAGCAACGGGCCGAAGCCCAGGCCGAACATGTTGGCGGCAGTGGCCATCAAGGTCGCCTGGCTGCGCCACGCCGTGGGCGCCGACTCGACCACCGCCACGGTCGCGGTGCCGGTCATGATCCCGGCGCTGAAACCGGAAAACAACCGGCCCGCCAGCATGCCGCCGACCGAGTGGGTGGTGAGGAAGATCACCGCGCTGATCGCCGCCATCAGCAGACCCGCCAGCAACAGCGGACGGCGGCCGATCTGGTCCGACCAGCTGCCGACCAGCACTAGCGCAGCGATCACCCCGGCGGCGTACACCGAGAAGATCAGCGTCAGCCAGATGGCATCGAAGCCCAGTTGCTGCTGGTACAGCGCATAGAGGGGAGTCGGCAGGGTAGTGCCCATCATGGTGATGAAAAAGGCTACGGCTACCAGCAGAAAGTCGCGCTGTGCGTGGGGCGTTTTATCCGTCATTGGAAGGCTCTGTCTCAAGGGCTTGATTTCAGGGTGTGACCGGTGTGGTGTCGCCAAGGTTCGCACAAGGCATGGGCGAAGAGGCCCCATTGTCACAGAGAATCTTGCGCGACAGCCAGTTGGCGTTTCGTCGGGTCGCGAGTTCAAATCTGGAAAAACCTCTCAGTTCGCCCACACTGTCACATTCTCTCGCAGTCTGTTCGCCGGTCTGGCGTGTGCTGCGCAGCAGTGCACCGGTTGTCGATCAAGGAGTCACTCGCAGGTTCTGGAGAACTCATGACCACAGTGTTCAATGCCGCCGATTTCGGCGCGACAGGTAACGGTAGCAGCGACGATACCGCCGCTCTGCAAAAAGCCATCAATGCCGCCGCCGCCGCCGGGGGAGGGACCGTGCACCTCGATGCCGGCACTTATATCCTCAGCGCCACGGCCGGCAGTTGCCTGACCCTGAAAAGCAACGTCACCCTTCAAGGCGACGGTATCGGTGCCACCACGCTGAAGCTGGCCGATGGCGCCAGTGCGGCCGTCACCAGCCTGATCAAGGCCGGCAACAGCAGCCACGATGTCGGGGCGAGCCGGTTGACCCTGGATGGCAACACCGCGCATACCGCCGCTGTCGCCACAGGCTGGCTCAACGGCAGCGCTACCCAGGTGCAGTTGGACAGCATCGAGGCGCAGAACTTCGGCGGCGCCGGCCTCGATCTGCAGGGCAAGAACAGCCAGGTCACCCTCAGCCACAGCAGCGTGCACAACAACGCCGGTGATGGCCTGGTGGCCGATTACCTCAGCAACAGCACCTTCAGCCACAACAGCGCCTATGCCAATGGCGGCAATGGCTACAACCTGGGCGGCGACGTACGCCTGATCGACAGTGACGCCTACCGCAACGGCGGCAGCGGCGTGTTCCTGCAAGAGGGCACCAGCGGCGCTCGCAGTGCGCTGTCAGTCGAAGGCGGGGTGATCTATGGCAACCATGCCGATGGCGTGACCGTCAGCGCGGCGGAACTGTTCTCCATCAGCGGCGCCGATATCCATGACAACGGCGATGCGGGCGTGTCCCTGGAAGCCAGTTCGTTCGGCGACGTGTCCTACAACCACATCTACGATAACGCCCAGAATGGCAGCTCGGCCGAAGTGCAGATTCTAGGCGCAGCCAGCGGTGTCACTGGCAAATCGGCGACGCCGGCGTCCGAGTTCAACACCGTCGGTACCAACATCATCACCGGCGGTGAGCACTCCACCTATGGCGTGCTCGAAGCCCAGGGCGCTGGCGACTACAATTTCGTCAATCAGAACATCATCAGCAACATGATCGAGGGTGGCGCCCAGGTGTACGGCGAGCACAGCGACTCGGCGAAGAACCCCTCGCAGATCTTCACCTTCGGTACCAGCGACGGCAACGCCATTACCGGCGGCATCACCCGCGACACCATGTTCGGCCAGGCTGGCAATGACGTGCTCAGCGGTGGCGCCAACGACGACACCCTGGTCGGCGGTGGCGGGGTCGACACGCTCTCCGGGGGCACTGGCAATGATATCTTCCGTTTCACCTCACTGGAGGACAGTTACCGCACGGCGAGCAAATCCTTCGCGGATCGCATCACCGATTTCGATGCCGCCCACGACAAACTCGACCTGGCCGACATCAATATCAGCGGCCTGGGTGACGGTCAGAACGGCACCCTGTACCTGTCGTACAACGCTGCCAAGGACGTCACCTACCTGAAGAGCTTCGAGGAGGACGCGCAGGGCAATCGCTTCGAGCTGGTGCTCAAGGGTGATTACCGTGGCAGCCTGACCGATGACAACTTCCAGCATGAGATCAGCGGGACCTCGGGCCGCGACGTTCTCACCGGTACGGCCGGCGCCGAGACCTTGCTGGGCAATGCCGGCAAGGACGTGCTCGATGGCGCTGCAGGGGACGATCGGCTCAACGGCGGCGCAGGCGCCGATGTGCTCACCGGTGGCGCGGGTGCCGACACTTTCGTGTTCACCAATGTGCACGACAGCAGCCGTTCTGACGGTGCGGGGGGCACGGCGCTGCGCGACACCATCACCGACTTCAACGAACAGGACAACGACCTGATCGACGTCTCGGCGCTGGGGTTCAGTGGTCTGGGCAATGGTTACAACGGCACCCTCAAGGTGGTGCTCAGTGCGGCGGGGGACAAGACTGCGCTCAAGTCACTCGAGCCGTCGGGCCCTGATGGCCAGCATTTCGAGATATTGCTCAGTGGTAACCACCTCAATGATCTGACGATGAACAACGTCATCTTTTCCAACCAGAGCAGTTCGGTGGTGACCTCCGAGCCTTACCAGAGCCCTGGATTGGACGATGGCACGGTGGCGCCGATCACGGTGATCGGCGTGGCCGGTCATCAAGAGGCACTCAGTTGACGCGGCGCTGATGCTGCTGGCCTCTTCGCGAGCACGCTTGCTCCTGCGGTCTTGCACCTGGAGCAAAGCGTGCTCGCGAAAGGGCCCTCGACAGCACTATCAATCCGCCGGTAATCAGCGCAACTGACTGGCAAACTGCCCCACCGCACTGACCACCCGCTTGGCGCCATCCTGTATCTCGACGATCACGTCACCCGCCTGGTTGGCCAGGTTCAAGCCTTGCTCAGCCTGGGTGCGGCTGTTGGCCATGCCGCGCACGGCTTCCTCGGCCAGCTTCTGGTTCTGTTGCACCACCGTGATGATCTCTTCCGTGGCCGTGCTGGTGCGCCCGGCCAGTTGCCGCACTTCATCGGCCACCACGGCAAAACCGCGGCCCTGTTCGCCCGCGCGCGCCGCCTCGATCGCCGCGTTGAGGGCCAGCAGGTTGGTCTGCTGGGCGATGCCGCCGATGGTCTGCACGATCGAGCTGATCAGCAGCGACTGCTTGCCCAGCGCCTCGATGCCCTGGGAGGCAGACTCCATCTCGTCGGCGATCTTGTGCATGGTATTGACGGTTTCCTGGACCACGCTGGCACCGCGCTGGGCACTCACATCGGTCTGCTGCGAGGTACTGAACGCGATGCTGGCCGCCTCGTTGACCTCATGCTCGCGGTTGACCTGATCGGTCACCAGGGTCGCGAACTTGACCACTTTGTAGAGCTTGTCGCTGGTGTCGTGCACCGGGTTGTAAGAGGCTTCGAGCCATACCGTACGGCCGCTGGCGTCGACGCGCTTGAAACGATCGGCAATAAAAGTGCCGCGGTTGAGCGTGGCCCAGAATTCGCGGTATTCAGCCGAGTTGGCTTCTTGCGGATCGCAGAACATGCTGTGGTGCTTGCCTTTGATCTGCTCAAGGCGATAACCCATGGCCTGCAGGAAGCGATCGTTGGCGGTCAGTACCTCGCCTTGCAGGTTGAACTCGATGACGGCGGTAGAACGCAGCAGGGCATTGATCAGCCCTTCGTTTTCCTTGGCGATGACCACCGTGGTGGTCACGTCGGTGGCCACGCAGTCGACGCGAAAGACATTACCCTGCTCATCCTTGAGCGGATTCCAGAACGCCCGCAGCCAAGCCTCGGAGCCATCGGCGCGCAGCAGCCGGTAGAGATCGCCGATGGAGTTGCCGCGAGCGACCGCCGCCTTGAGGTTGCGGTAGCAATCGAGTTTCTTGACGTAATCCGGAACGATCTCGTCCAGCGGGCGTCCCAGCAATGCCGACTCGGTGTGCTGCATGGCCTGGGTGAATTTCTGGTTGATATGGGTGATGCGAAACTGCGAGTCGATACTGAGCGCGATCATCTCCTGGTCCATCGCTTCTTGCACCTGCCGCAGCAGGCTGACCTCGGCGCGCAACGCCGCCAACTCCTGTTTGGAACGAGTATTGAACATGGCGATACCAGATGTAGGAAACAGTTAATAAGGTTTATCGACGCGATCCAGCGTTTTTTGATTTACCAGACAGTTTTCCCGATTGACGGGTACTGGCTCATTGCCCATACCCGCTATTGAGCTTAGCAGTGGTTTTGCCAGTGCAACGGCTAGTCTTCAACAGAACCGCCCAATGGCTTGGCCACCTATCTCGCAAGGAACGACACGTCATCATGGACACCATCGCAAACACCCTGTCTCGCACCCGGCTGCTGGCACTGCTGGTCATCACCAGCTTGCTGAGCGGCTGTGGCATCAACAACATTCCCCAGTACGACGAGCAGGTCAAAGCGGCCTGGGCGCAGGTCGAAAACCAGTACCAGCGACGTGCCGACCTCATCCCCAATCTGGTGGAAACCGTCAAGGGCTATGCCAAGCAGGAGCAGGACACCTTGACCAAGGTGATCGAGGCGCGGGCCAAGGCGACGTCGATCCAGATCGATGCGAGCACCATCAACGATCCGGCCAAGGTGCAGCAATTCGACCAGGCTCAGCAGCAACTCAGTGGTGCACTGAGCCGCTTGATGGTGGTGTCCGAGCGCTATCCAGACCTCAAGTCCAACCAGAACTTCCTGGCGTTGCAATCGCAGCTCGAGGGCACCGAAAACCGTATCGCGGTGGCGCGGCGTGACTTCATCGCTGCCGTCGAGAAGTACAACACCGAAATCCGTACCTTCCCCGGCAAGCTCTGGCAGATGACGATGTACCGCGACATGCAGGTACGCGAGAACTTCAAGGCCACCGCCGCCAATGCCAACGAAGCGCCTGCCGTGAAGTTTCAATGAGGCCATCGCTGGCGAGGCTGTGCCTGACGCTGATGCTGTGGGGCTTGGTGAATATCGCCCAGGCCCTGACCTTTCCGACCCTGAGCGGGCGGGTAGTGGATCAGGCCGGCATGCTCGATGCTGGGGCGCGGACGCAGATCAGCCAGATGCTCGAGGCTCATGAACAGGCCAGCGGTGAGCAACTGGTGGTGGTCACGGTGCCGGACCTGCAAGGCAGCACCATCGAGGATTACGGCTACCAGCTCGGGCGCGCCTGGGGCATAGGCCAGAAGGGCAAGGACAATGGCGCGCTGCTGCTGGTGGCCAAGGACGAACGGCGGGTGCGTATCGAGGTGGGATACGGCCTTGAAGGTCGGCTCACCGACGCGCAGTCCTCGATCATCATCAACAGCGTCATGTTGCCGGCCTTCAAACAAGGCAATTTCAGCGCCGGCATTCAGGCAGGCGCGGCCGCCATGTTGCAGGTACTCGGGGGCGATCCTCTGGCGCAGCCGCAGCAGCGTGCGGCCAGTGAACACGGCCGCGAGCAATTGCCGTGGCCGCTATTTCTGTTCCTCATCGTGGTCGTGGTGCTGGTTGTGCGCGGTGGTGGAGGCGGTGGCCGTGGAGGTGGCGGTCGCTCGGTGCTGAACGGCGCGATACTGGGCAGTGTGCTGGGCGGCGGTGGTTCCTCGGGCGGCGGCTTCGGCGCAGGTGGTGGCGGCGGCGGTGGTTTTGGTGGGGGCGGCGGCAGCTTCGGCGGCGGTGGAGCTTCCGGTGGCTGGTAAACGAAGGACAACGAGTCTGACCCCAACATGACCCTGCTCAACGAACATGCGCAACAACAGGTCGCCGCCGCTATCGCCAAGGTCGAGCGCGAGAGCGACGCCGAACTGGTCACCGTGCTGGCGCCGCGAGCGGACGATTACGCTTACATTCCGCTGCTCTGGGCGGGCCTGATTGCGCTCCTGGTGCCTGGTATCGTCAACTACTACCCGGCCTGGCTCAGCGCTCACCAGTTGCTGTTGGTGCAATGGCTGACCTTTATCGTGATCGGCCTGGTATTTCGTTTGCCGGTGATCACCACGCGCCTGATCCCCCGACGAGTGCGGCACTGGCGGGCGGCCAACCTGGCGCGGCGCCAATTTCTCGAACGCAAGCTGCACCATACGGTGGGCGGCACCGGGGTGTTGATCTTCGTCTGCGAGGCCGAGCGCTACGTAGAGATACTGGTGGACCATGGGATTTCCCAGCGCATTGGCGATGACACCTGGGAGGCGATCGTCGCCGACTTCACCCAGGCGGTCGGCCGTGGCCAGACGCTGCAGGGATTCCTGACCTGCATCGAGGCCTGCGGCGAGCACCTCAAGCGCCACGTGCCATTGACCCAGGCGCGTAACGAGTTGCCGGATCGCCTGATCATCCTCGACTGACCGCAGCGCTCGCGCCCGACCGAGCCTGGAAAAATGCCTTTGCAGGCTCGCATCGGCTGCGGCACAGTGCAGTCTTTTCCCCTGGCACGAGGCCTTCTGCGGTGCGCACTTATCCCTTCAAACAGGTCGACGTCTTCAGTACCCAGCCGCTCAAAGGCAATCCGCTGGCGGTAGTGCTTGGCGCCGATGAGCTGGACGCCACCCGCATGGCGGCGTTCGGCAACTGGACCAACCTCAGCGAAACCACCTTCCTGCTCCAGCCCCAGGACCCGCGGGCAGACTACCGGGTACGGATCTTCACCACCTCGCGCGAGCTGCCGTTCGCCGGCCATCCGACCTTGGGCAGCTGTCACGCCTGGCTGCAGGCCGGCGGCCAGCCCAAGGGTGAAGAGATCATTCAAGAGTGCGGTATCGGCCTGGTGCGGATTCGGCGCCAGGGCACGCAGCTGGCCTTTATCGCACCGCCATTATTGCGGGCCGGCCCGGTCGAGGCCGAGGTACTGGAGCGCGTACGCCAGGCGCTGGATTTGCGCCCTGAAGAAATCCTCGACGCGCAGTGGGTGCAAAACGGCGTGCCATGGATGGCGCTGATGCTGCCGAGCCGGGCGCGGGTGTTGAGTTTGCAGCCCGACTACGCGCGGTTGACCGGTCTGGATGTAGGGGTGGTGGCGCCGTGGCAGGCCGAAGATGGCGATGAAGCGCAGTTCGAAGTGCGCGCCTTTATCGGCGGTGACGGTGTGCCCGAAGACCCGGCCACCGGTAGCCTCAACGCCGGTATCGCACGCTGGTTGCTGAGCACCGGCCAGGCCCCTGCGCGCTATGTCGCCAGTCAGGGCACTGCACTGGGTCGCTCGGGCCGGATCAGTGTCGAGCGAGTGGGCGATGACATCTGGATCGGCGGTGCGGTGGTGACCTGCATCGAGGGGCAAGTCACGCTTTAAGCTGATATCTGCGGTGCAGCTGATGGCCTCTTCGCGGGCAAGCCTTGCTCCCACAGGTGGACAAATCAACTCTGTGGGTAAGCCTTGCTCCCACAGGTGTACAAATCAACTCTGTGGGCAAGCCTTGCTCCCACAGGTGTACAAATCAACTCTGTGGGCAAGCCTTGCTCCCACAGGTGTACAAATCAACTCTGTGGGCAAGCCTTGCTCCCACAGGTGTACAAATCAACTCTGTGGGCAACCCTTGCTCCCACGAGGGTACGAGTCAACTCTGTGGGAGCAAGGCTTGCCCGCGAAGAGGCCTCCAGCCTCAACCGAGAAGCAACTGCTCGAGCCTGCCAACGATCATGTCCACTTCCAGATCGCTGACCGTCAGAGGCGGCAGCAAGCGCACGGTCTTGCCCCGCGTCACATTGATCAGCAGCCCTTGCTCCTGCGCAGCCCTGAGCGCCAGATCCCGCACCGGCTCGCGCAACTCGATCCCGACCATCAGCCCCAGGCCACGAATTTCCAGGACATTGGCGTTATCGGCCAGCGCCTCGCGCAGTCCCTTGAGCAACCGATGGCCCTGACGCGCGGCGTTAGCCAGCAACCCCTCGTCCCGGACAATCTCCAGCACCGTACAGGCCACCCGGCACGCCAACGGATTACCGCCAAAGGTGCTGCCGTGGCTGCCCGGGGTGAATAGGTCGGCGATCCGCTGCCGAGCCAGGCAGGCGCCGATCGGGATGCCGTTGCCCAGCGCCTTGGCCAGGGTCAGCACATCGGGGACGATGCCCGCATGCTGGAAGGCGAACCAGTGCCCGGTACGGCCGATGCCGGTCTGGATTTCGTCGAGCATCAACAGCCAGCGTTGGCTGTCGCACTGAGCGCGCAACGCCTGGAGGTAGCCCGCAGGCGCGGTTTGCACGCCGCTCTCGCCTTGTACGGGTTCGAGCAATACGGCACAGATGCGTTCGGCGTAAGTCCGCGTCAGCGCCTGTAGCGCGGCGATATCACCAAAGGGCACCCGCAGGAAATTACCCGGCAACGGCTGAAAACCGCTGCGTGATGCCGCGCAATCGCTGGCCGCCAAGGTGCCCAGAGTGCGGCCATGAAACGCGTTGTCCATGACCACGATCAAGGGCGCCTCGATGCCCTTGGCCCAGCCGTACAAGCGGGCCAGCTTGAGCGCGGTCTCGTTGGCCTCTGCGCCGGAGTTGTTGAAAAACGCCGCGTCGAGGCCCGACAGCGTGGTCAGTTTGGCGGCCAGCCGTTGCTGCCAATCGATGCCGTACAGGTTGGAGGTATGGAGCAGCAATCCGGCTTGCTCGGTGATCGCCGCGACGATGCGAGGATGACAGTGGCCGACGTTGGTCACTGCCACCCCGGCCACCGCGTCCAGGTATTCGCGACCATGCTGATCCCACACACGGGTGCCCAGGCCGCGCTGAAATTTCAGGGGCAGGGGTTTGTAGGTGTTCATCAGGCTGGCAGCGGTCACGGTCTGGATCTCCTTGGATTGGTTTTTGCCAGTATCTTTAACCACTCAATAGGGATAAATACGTCTATCCTGAGATGACTTTAAAGCAGGGGTTGATAATGGATTTGTTCCAGGCCATGGGTGTATACGTCAAAGTGGTCGAAACCGGCAGCATGACTGCCGCCGCGCAAGCCTGCGGGCTGTCCACCACCATGGTCGGTAATCACCTGCGTGCGCTTGAGCAACGCCTGGGCGTCAGCTTGCTCAAGCGCACCACTCGTCGCCAGAGCCTCACCGAGTTCGGCGCCACCTACTACCAGCGTTGCAAGGACGTGCTGGGGCTGGTCGACGATTCCGAGCAACTGGCCGAGCAGGCGCAGGACGACGCCCGTGGCGTGTTGCGCCTGACCGCTCCTGCCGCGTTCGGGGCCGAACGCCTGGCGCCAGCGCTGGCAGAATTCAGCCTGCTGTACCCGCTGGTGCAGTTGGAAGTGGTGTTGACCAACCAGATCATCGACCCGATCGAACAGAACTTCGACGCCGCCATTCGCTTGGGCGTGATCGAATCCTCCGGGCTGATTGCCCGTCCGTTGCAGGATTACACCCTCAATATCTGCGCCGCGCCCGAATACCTGCAACGTCGCGGCATCCCCGCCGACCCTGAGCAATTGCGCGAGCACGACTGCCTGGCGTTTTCCTACCCGGCTGGAGACGATTGGCAATCGGTGGCCAAGCAGTGGCGGCTCACCGGCCCGCAAGGCGAGGTGGTCGTCCCGGTGTCCGGCCCCATGGCCATCAACAGCTCTCCAGGCCTGCGTCAGGCCGCCCTGGCCGGTATGGGCATCGTCATGCTGCCCGACGTGGTCGTCGGCCAGGACATCGCAGAAGGCAAACTCATCGCCCTGCTCAACGACTATCCACCGCCGAGCCGGCCGATGCACCTGGTCTACACCCAGGACCGTTATCGGTTGCCCAAGCTGCGGCGGTTCGTGGATTTTGTGATGGCGCGATGGGGGCGTACTCAGGGCTTCACTGCCCCGTAACAAAATGTCTCTAAGCTGCGAGCCTCATCCGTCAGCCACGGGGCTCTCAGCATGCAAGCGACGACCGAAATTCTGATGCAGCGCATTCACCGCGAGTTGCTCGACCACAGCGACGAGGAGCTGGAACTGGAACTGATGGAGGACGGCGAGGGGCTGGATGAGCTCTTTGATCACCACACCCCCGAGAGCCCGGAGAAGGCCGCGCGGCGCTTCTATTTTCAGGAGCTGTTCCGCCTGCAGGGCGAGTTGGTGAAGCTGCAGAGCTGGGTGGTCAAGACCGGCCACAAGGTGGTGATCCTGTTTGAAGGGCGAGATGCGGCGGGCAAGGGCGGGGTCATCAAGCGCATCACTCAGCGGCTCAACCCGCGGGTCTGCCGGGTGGCGGCACTACCGGCACCGAACGATCGCGAGCGTACCCAATGGTATTTCCAACGCTACGTTTCGCACTTGCCGGCAGCCGGTGAAATCGTGCTGTTCGACCGCAGTTGGTACAACCGCGCGGGCGTCGAAAAGGTCATGGGCTTTTGCAACGACGACCAGTACGAGGAGTTTTTCCGCACGGTGCCGGAGTTCGAACGAATGCTGGCAAGCTCCGGCATCCAGCTGATCAAGTACTGGTTTTCGATCTCCGACCAGGAGCAGCATCTGCGCTTTTTGAGCCGTATCCACGACCCGCTCAAACAATGGAAGCTGAGCCCGATGGACCTGGAATCGCGTCGGCGCTGGGAGGCCTACACCAAGGCCAAGGAAGTCATGCTCACCCGCACCCACATCGCCGAAGCGCCGTGGTGGGTGGTGCAGGCGGATGACAAGAAAAAGGCTCGGCTCAACTGCATCAATCATTTGCTGGCGCAGATGCCGTACGAAGAGGTCGAAACGCCGCGTATCGAATTGCCGCAACGGGAGCGGCAAGAGGATTACACCCGCACGCCGACGCCGCCGGAGTTGTTTGTGCCGTTGGTGTATTGAGGGCGCCGCGATCCCGATCAGCTCTTTTGTACTCGGGCCGATGCGTTGCGTGTCAGCAGATTGGCTAGCACCGAGAGGCCCGAGCAGAAGATGAAATACACCAGACCCACGAACAGGAAAATCTCTGTGGGATGCACCATCACCCGATTGCTCACCTGAGTGGCCACGAACGACAGCTCGCCGACGCCGATCACATAGCCCAGGGAGGTGTCCTTGATCAGCGAGACCCACTGGTTCAAAAACGAGGGCAGCATGATCGGTAATGCCTGGGGCAGTATCACTGAGGTCAGTATCTGGCTATTTCTCATGCCCAGCGCCTTGGCGGCGGCCCACTGTCCGCTGGGCAGGCTCATGATCCCGGCATATACCGAGTGAGCCAGGTAGGCGCCGCCGATCAGCGACAAGGCGCAGACCACCGTCGCGAGTGCGGGCACATCGACATGGAAGACGATGGGCAGCAGGAAGTAGCTCCAAAAGATCAGCATCAGCACCGGGATCGCCCGGAAAAAGCCCAGAAACGCTATCAGTGCCCAACGTGCGCGGCCCTTGATCACCACCATGGCGATGCCCAGAGCCAGGCCAATGATCGCCGAGGCGATCCCCGAGCACAGGCTCAGCACCAGGGTCAGGGCGGCGCCGCCCAGCGGGCCGTCGGGATAGGCGCCAATCAGCAGGTAACTCAGGTTGTCGCGGATAACCGAAAAATCCATGGCTCAGGCGGCCTTCTGACGATAGGCGGCGCTGCGCTGAATCAACACACCGACCACTTCGATCACGGCGATGGCGGCGAGGTACAGCAACGTTGCGAAGCCGAACGCCTGGAAGGTCTTGAAGGTTTCGGTCTCGACCTGACGCGAGGCGTAAGACAGCTCGGCCAGGCCGATGGCCATCGCCAGGGACGAATTCTTCAGGGCGTTCATGTACTGCCCCAGCAACGGCGGCAGGGCGGTGCGCAGTGCCTGTGGCAGGATCACCGAGCGCCACACTTGCCCAGGCGTGAGCCCTAGCGCCAGGCCGGCGGCCCGTTGTTCCTTGCGTACCGAGGCGATGCCGGCGCGCAACTCTTCGGCAATAAAGGCGCTGGTGTACAGCGTCAGGCCCCAGAAGCCGGCAATGACTTCGAACGACGGCCATTCCAGCAGCCAGCCGCCGAGGCGCCATTCATGAGGGAAGTTGATCCAGGCAACGAAGTCTTCCGGCAACAGTGCCGAGACCCCGAAGTACCAGAAGAACAGTTGCACCAGCAACGGGGTGTTACGAAACAGCCCCAGGTACGCGATCGCCAGCCCGCGCAATGAGCGTGATAGCGATACCCGCCCCAGGCACACGACAAAGCCCAGCGCGGTCGCAGCAAGGCAGACCACCACGCTGAGCACCAGGGAGAGTTTGAAACCATCGAGCAATAGGTACAGGTATTGCGGTGCGAGCAATTCGCCGAACATAGCGGGGAGTCCGTTGGAAATCTGTTAGCGGCGCCTTTGGATTTGCGTTGCTGCACCGCGCACTTTTGCGAGCACGCTTTGCACCCACAGGTGGACGCCTGTGGGTACAGGTTGCGCGTTTGGCCGCGACGAGGCCATCAGCAGCGCTACAACCCCCTAGCCCTTGTCGCCAATCTTGTACAAGCGCGCCAGCGGCGTCTTGGTGTCGGGGCCGAACCAGGTGTCGTAGATTTTCTGCGCCTGGCCGCTGGCCTCGAGCTCGGTCAGGGTCTTGTTGACGAAGTCGGTGAGGGCCGTTTCGCCCTTGGGCAGCCCGACACCGATCAGGTCGTTGGAAATGGTGAAGGGCGGGACTTCGTATTTATCCTTGTCGGGCACGTTGGCCAGCAGGCCGATCAGTTTGGGGCCGTCCTGCGTGATAGCCTGCACGTTGCCATTGCGCAGTGCAGTAAAGGCAAATGGCGTATCGTCGTAGGCCACTACCTTGGCACCCGGGTATTTGGCCCGCAGCACGCCTTCGTTGACCGTGCCTTTGTCGACGCCGACCTTCCATTTGTTCAAGTCGTCCGGGTTCTTCAAGGTGCCTTTCTTGACGATGAACTGCTGTCCGGAAGCGAAGTAAGGAATACTGAAGTTCACCTGCTCGGCGCGTTCCGGGGTGATGGTGAAGTTGGCCAGCACCAGGTCGACCTTGTTGGACACCAACAGCGGCACGCGGTTGGCCGGGTTGGTCGGTTGAACCTCGAGCTTTACCCCCAGTTTGTCGGCAATGGCCTTGGCGTAATCCACATCCAGGCCTTCGATCTGTTTGCTTTTGGCATCGACGAATCCAAACGGCGGATTACCGTCGAAAGAAGCGACCCGTAATACGCCGGATTTCTTGATGTCTTCCAGGCGATCGGCGTGTGCCAGGGTTGAAAGTACGGCGAAGGCGATGGCAGTAATGGCAGTGAGTTTTTTCATAAGGCGTCAAGTCCCTGAGCGCTGGAAATTATTTAAGAAGCGGGCGCTGGCTTATAGGGATAAAGGGATTGGACCCTCGGGTTAGCGCCTCTGCGGGGTGGATCGTTGCAGGTGTTCAAGGGGCAGGGAAATAAGTAATAACGCTAACTTATGCAAATTAGGTCTAGAATTTTTTATTCGTTTTCGGAATAACAAGCGGAATTTTTAGTATTTTAAGTGCCGTTTCCAGCTGGCTATAGTCTGCGGCCAATCAATAACGGAGCCGTACCATGGGTCGCGGATGGAAGAAACTAATCGTCGGTTTGAGCCTTGTAACATCAGTGGTTTTCTCCATGGCTTCGTTTGCCGAAACTGCACCTGACGAAGTTCGCTTCGCTTGGGCGGGTGGCCCGCGTACCTGGGTGCTGGGCAAGATCGACAAGTCATTCGATAAAGCCTTTGGTGCTCCGGTCAAATGGATTGCCTTTGCCTCTGGCTCCGATGTACTGAGCCTGTTCGCCGCCAATGAAATCGACATCGCGCGCTTCGGTTCCAGTCCCGCGGCTGCCGGTATCGCCCGTAATCTGCCGATCGAAGTGATTGGCGCACCTGAAATCATCGCCACGTCCGAGCGCCTGATCGCCCGCAAAGGCATCAACAACCTTAAAGATCTGGAAGGCAAGACCGTTGCCTATCCGGCAAACTCAACCGCGCAATATGCCTTTGAAGCCGCCATCAAGCTCAATCACGTCGATCGCAGCAAGATCAAGGCGCTGACCCTCAAACCCGCAGAAATCGTCGCCGCCTGGCAGCGTGGCGATATCGATGCGGCGTATGTATGGGGGCCATTCACCCAGCAGTTGGAAGCCGCCGGTGGCACACAGATCTTCGCCACCCAGGACCTGGCCAAACAGGGCGTGCTGATTTTCAACAACCTGGTGGTGCGCAAGGCTTTCGCAGATGCACACCCCGAGCTGGTGGTGAAATTCCTTCAGGTGTTCCAGGACAAGGTCGATCAGTACAAGAAAGACCCTGAAGGTTCGGCCAAGTTGATTGCCGAGCATCTCGATATCCCGTTCGCCACTGCACGCGATACTTTGGCAGGCGTGAAGTACCCCTCGATCGACGAGCAGCTGACGACCGCCTACCTGGGCAACAGCCAGACCAAGGCTGACTCGCAGATTGCCAAGGCCTACAAGGACACGGCCAATTTCCTCGTCGATATCGACGAGTTGCGTAAACGTGATGTGCCTGAGTCCTACGCGCCGCATATCAACACCACGTTCCTGGAACGTGCCGCCGCAGCCAAGTGAGTTTTCCATGTCCTTGATAAATGCAAAGGGGGTCGCTGCGGCGAGACCCGATGCTGCGCATAACCCCTCTGCACGATCGGGCGGCCTGGCGGCCTGGTTGCAACAGTGGAAATTGCGTCTGATCAGCATCGCCGCCGTCGCTTTGGTGCTAGGGATCTGGCAACTGTCCAGCACCCTGGAGTGGGTCAATCCGACCCTGCTGCCGCCTGTGACGGAAGTGGCGACCACCGCCCTCGAACTGGTAGCCAAAGGTTACCGCCAGACACCGTTGTGGCAGCATTGGCTGATCAGCACAGCGCGCGCCTGCGCGGCGTTTGCCGCCGCCATTATTGTCGGTGTGCCGCTGGGCCTGGCGATGGGTCGCAACCCCTACGTGAATGCCGCGCTCAATCCTTTCGTGCAGTTCCTGCGGCCATTGCCGAAAATCGCTCTGGTGCCGCTGGTCATCCTGTGGCTGGGCATTGGCGAAGGTGGCAAGTTTTTCCTGATTTTCATCGCCACGGTGCTGAGCATCGTCGTCAGCGCGGCGGCGGCGGTACAAGGCGTCAGTGAGGCACGGATTCGCGCCGCACAGACGCTGGGCGCCAGCCGACGCAAGCAGTTTACCCATGTGATTCTGCCCAACGCCTTGCCGGAGATCATGACCGGTATCCGCCTCTCGGTGGGCGTCGGCTGGACCTCGCTGATCGCCGCCGAAATGGTTGCCGCCGACTCGGGCCTCGGCTGGATGGTCATCAATGCCGGCACCTACCTGCGCACCGATGTGGTCATGCTGGGCATCCTCATGCTTGGCCTGACCGGGGTGCTGTTCGATCTGGTCATCGTTACCTTGCAACGTCGATTCGCCCCCTGGGCCGGGAAGGATGTATGAGCACTCAGCACCGCATCAGCCTCACTTCGGTGAGCAAGCGTTTTGCCAGTCCTGGCCACGGCAAGCCTGATACCGAAGTATTGCGCAACGTTTCCTTATCCCTGGCCGATGGCGAGTTCGTCTGCCTGCTGGGGCCTTCAGGCTGCGGCAAGTCGACCATCCTCAACATGGTCGCCGGCTTTGAACACGCCGACAGCGGCGCCGTGCTGCTGGATGGCAAGCCCATCACGCAACCCGGCCCGGAACGCGGCGTGGTGTTCCAGCAGCCGACGTTGTTCCCCTGGCTGAACGTGCAGGAGAACATCGCCTTCGGCCCGCGGATTACCGATCAGCCCAAGGCCGCCTACCAGCAACAGGTCAACCACTACCTGGAGCAGGTGGGCCTCGCCGAGTTCGCCGATCACTACCCCTGGCAACTGTCCGGCGGCATGCGCCAGCGCGCGGCGTTGGCCCGTGCCTGGCTGCCGAATCCGGAAATCCTCTTGATGGATGAGCCCTTCGGCGCGCTCGATGCACAAACCCGCCTGGAAATGCAGGAGCTGCTGGTGTCGATCTGGGAGCGCACGCGCACGACCATTCTGTTCGTGACCCACGATATCGATGAAGCGCTGTTTCTGGCAGATCGGATATTGGTGATGTCGGCGCGGCCGGGGGTGATCAGCGAAGAGTTGAAGGTCCCGTTCGAACGGCCGAGAACACCGGAGGATCTGGTGGCCGATCCGGTGTATGGCGGGTTGAAACGGGACATTTTGCACGTGTTGCGCCAGGAGGCGGGGAAGCGCGTGGCGGCGGGGCATTGAGCCGCCGCGTGATAGGTGAAGGCGGCCGGGTATCAGCATGCGACCCCCCTAGCGATTCAGCTTTTGGAGCGGTCACATTTTGGCGGTTTTCACTGCCTCCCTGAATGTCCTGCATCAGCTCGACCGTGCAGATGATACCCAAACGCACCCACTACAGGATTGCCAAGCCCGGGCGCATCACCTGGCCCGCAGGAACTCAGTGATACGGCGGTTGAACTCAGCGGCGCAAGACAAGTTGAACACGTGGCCGCTACCCGGCACCACGGCCAGCTCGGCTGAGTTGATGGCGTCGCTGATCTCCTGTGCTTCGCCCAAAGGGCTCATGGCGTCGTTTTCACCCGCCAGCACCAAGGTCGGCGCGGTGATCTGGTCAAGTCGCTGGGTGATGTCGTAGAACTTCATCCCTTCGCACCAGTGGATATGATTGCGTGGCGCTTGCATGGCAGCTTGCGCGTGCCACGCCTGATACCATGCCAGCCCCGCTGGCGAATCCGCGAAGGCTTGGCCGACCAGATCCACCCAGCTCGACTTGAACCGTTTGACACACCCTTCAGGCTGGGAGATTGCCTCGATCCAGGTGTTGAGCATCTTTTGCCGAGGCAGCGTGGCCATCGACCTGAACGTAGCGGCGACAATCAGTTTATCGACTGCCTGGGGGTAGTCTGCAGCGATCTCGAGGGCAACCATGCCGCCCAGTGACAGCCCTATGAAAGCGGCGCTCTCAAGCCCCAGAAATTGCAGGAGTGCCACCATTGCCTTGGCTTGCTCACGTGCGGTCAGCACCCGCTTGACCGGCCCGGATGCACCGTGGCCCAGCAAGTCAGGGACAATCACTCTGTGACCCAGGCGCATCAGTTCGACCACTTGCGGCGTCCAGGCCCGGCCGGTATTGCTCAGGCCATGCAGTAGCAGTATCGGTGTGCCTGCACCTGCATCGAAGTAGTAGTAACGGTCGCCATCGTGCTCGAAAAATGTCATGGGTGTTTCCTTGTGGAGCGGCGTTCGGCGGTAATGTAACTTAACGTTAAGGTATCTGAAAGGCGCAATGGTCCGAACGGCCTGTGAGGCCTCGGTGCGTCCTTTGAGGACAATGGAGTGGTAATGAAAGATCACGTTGATTTTGTGGTGGGCCAGTGGGCGCAGGTGATGCCAAGCGTCGACGCCTCCTCGATGGAGATTTTTGGGCGGATGGCGCGAGTGGAAAAACACCTTGAGCGTGTGCGATCACTCGCCTTGGCGCCATTCGGGTTCAAGGAAGGCGAGTTCGACGTCCTCGCCACACTGCGCCGCTCCGGAGCCCCTTACCGACTCACGCCCACCGAGCTCTATCGCTCGCTGTTGATCACCTCCGGGGCGATGACCAACCGGCTGGTCAGGCTTGAAAGCGCCGGTATGGTCGAGCGCATCAGCGATGAACGGGACCGACGCAGTGTGCAGATAGCGCTCACTGGCCTGGGCAAGGCGCTGATCGACGAGGCTGTCGTAACCCATACCGAGGTACAGAATAGTGTGCTCGCGCCACTGTCGGCCGAGCAGCGCATCACACTCGCGGGGCTGCTCAAGCTAGTACTGTCGAATCTGCCAGGTGAAAGTGCTCCAGTAGAATGATTCCGGACAACTCAGGAGGCGTTCCCCATGCTGCACAGCAACTATCTCAAGCAACTTGATCTGCAAGACATCGTGGTTTTCCTCAACTTGCTCGAGCAGCGTAGCGCCAAGCGAACCGCAGAACTGATGAGCGTCAGCCAGCCGACCGTCAGCTATTGCCTGAAGAGGCTGCGCGGCTGCTTTGACGACACGCTGTTTGCCTCCTCCCAAGGCGATTTGCTGCCGACCACCAAAGCCGAACGCATCGCGCCCTATCTGCGTGTGGTGGTGGAGTCGGTCAATCGCTGCGCCGAGCAGGAAATCGGCTGGCCTGCTGTCGACGTCAACAAGGTGTGGCAGATCTACGCGCCCGAGTACTTCGAACTGCTGGTATTGCCACAGGCTATGCACGCTTTGGGCACAGCACATCCAAATGTGTCTTTGCACCTGGAGCGCCTGGGCCGAGACTTGCCCATCGACCGGTTGATCAGCGGGGATGCCGACATCGCCATAGGGTTCGGACCGGGGTATCACCAAATGCACCCGGAGGTTGAGTGGCAATCGATCCTCAACGACAAGTTTTTTTGCCTGACCAGCAATCCCGGGCATGGCGGCGCAGGGGCAATGACGCTGGATGAATTTTGCGCATCGCCGCATGTATTCCCTACGCCCTGGTTGTCGGAGAAAAACATGGTGGACGGCTGGCTCGAAAAGATCGGCCGATCGCGCACTGTCCTGGCCCGGGCGAACGGGTACCAGGCCTGCGTCAACATCATTGCTGCCGTGCCTGCGACCCTGGCCCTTCCCGCACGCTTGCTGCCCTTGCTGCGTATCCCGGAAAACGTGATGGTCTGTGAAGCGCCCATGGGCTTCCCCACGTTTACTCTGGATATGATCTGGTCAAAAGATCGCAGCCGCAGCCAGAGTATCGCCAGCCTGAGGCAACTGATCGCGCAGGCGTCAGCGCGACTGCTGAATAATTAGCGCCAGGCACATTTAAATTTTCCAGTCGTGTATCTAATTCTTAAAACCAGCCTCAACTGCTTTTCTCCTATTGTGTTTTCAACTGGTAGCGGTCGCTACCCGCGTCCAAATCCCAATAGGAGAATGTTCGATGCTGGCCCAAGCTCAATCGCTGGTCTTCCCTTTTTATCGGCAGCCGACCCCCTGTTACGGGTTCGAGTGCATTTATGCTGTCGATCCGAACCTGCGGGTGCTGACGTCCATCGGCACCGAGGAGTTGTACGCGGATCTCGCCCATAGCGGCGCAGTGATCTATCGAGACTTCGCCGACACGCTGCAGGATTTCAACGATTTCGTCAGTGCTCACTCCTCCCGAGTGACCTTCGATCCAGCCCGCAAGACGGCCACTGCCAACACCGCCGAAATCGATGCGGGTACCTATGAAATGGGCTTGCACAGGGAAAACGGCAGCCTGCCGTTCAACCCTGATCTGCAGTGGTTTTTCTGTCTTGAGGCGGCGTGCGTCGGATCTGAAACTACCCTGTGCGATGGTCAGAAGGTGCTGTTCGATCTGTCTGCCAGGACCCGCAAGCTCTTTGAAACCCGACCTATAAAATATGCTCGGCGTATTCCATGGAGCAACATAAAACGCTTTCTGAGTGTCGAGCTGCAATTGCCGATCGATGAAATAACCGATGACCATCTGGAGCGGGTGAATGGCGAGGTCCCAGGGCAACGTTATCGTCGCATTGATCAGAACCTGATTGAGTCCCAGCTGACCATTTCGGCCATGGCCACCAGTTGCTTTTCGGGTCGGCAGGCGTTCTGTAATTCAATGCTCGGCCCGAGCTTCAACTACGAGCCCCCACGAATCACCTGGGGCAATGGCGATGAAATCTCCCTGGATATCTGGGACGAAGTCAAAGACGTCACGGCCCGCAACACCTATAGCCATTTCTGGAAAAAAGGCGACATCGTGGTGATCGATAATACCCGCGTCATGCATGGTCGCCGTCGCCTGGACGATACCTCCCGGCGTATTTTCGGCGCACAAAGTTATCGCGTTGGAGGGGCTGCGCAATGATCACTCAAAAACTGCAGGCCTATCTGGCCGGCACGCCCGATCGGGTCGTGATCAAGGAAATGAACGGGCGTGCCTATACCCTTCATGAGTTGCGCGATGATGCCGCACAGCTGGCGCAAGCGTTGCAGGCGCGTATGGGCAGCTGCCAGCGCAAGGTGTTCGGCATTGCCATGCGCTCGTGCTATGAGTGGGTATCGACGTTGCTGGCCATTCAGCAAGTGGGCGGGGTGTTGCTGCCGGTACCGATCGAGTTTTCCGACGACCAGATTGGCAGCCTGCTGGGCAAGGCCGCAGCGGTGTTCGTCAGCGACGACAAGACGGCACGTCGCCTGCAGCAGATTCTTCCGGACAAAGCGTGCTTCATTCCCGGCCAGCTAGTGGCGGACACCACGCGGCAACCCTGGCCGCAGGAGGATGAACGCCTCGACGCAGGTATCGTGTCGGTCATCCATACCTCCGGTACAACGTCCAAACCCAAAGGCGTATTGATCAGGGACGAGGCAGTAGGACTGCTGGTCGACAACGTGATGAAGCGCCTGCCGCAACAGCCGTTGCATTACTTCTCCATCGTGCCCATGAGCCTGCTGATCGAACAGGTGCTTGGTGTATTCATTCCGATCCTGTCGGGAGGCACCCTGACGCTGATGCCGGCAGGGGTCGCGGAGTACGGCTCGGCGAGCGGCAATGCCCGGCAGTACCTGGAATTGATCGCACCCAACGCGCCGAACTTTCTGTATTTGCCGCCGAAGTTGCTGGAGGAGGCCAACCTGCTGTTGGACAGTCACACCCCCCGGCAGCTGTTCGGCGGCAGTTTTCCGCACATCATCACCGGCGGGGCAAAGATACCGGTGTCGGTGTTACATGCACTCGAGGCCAAAGGCGTGCAAGTGTTCGAAGCCTATGGCCTGAGTGAAAACTCATCGATCATTTCGCTCAATTCGCCAGCGGAGCGCCAGCTCGGGTCGGTCGGCACGTTGCTGGAGGGTATCGAGCCCAGGTTCGTGGAGGGCGAGTTGCTGGTCAAGACACCCACGCTGTGCGCGGGTTACTACAACGCCGATGACACGGCGTGCGATCTTTCGGGCGGGTATTTGCATACCGGCGACATCGCTGAGCTGCGCGACGGATTTCTGTACATCACCGGGCGCAAGAAGCACGTGATCATTCTTTCCACCGCCCGCAATATTTCCCCGGAGTGGGTGGAGAACGTCTACAAGGAGAGCCCTCTGATCGATGACATGATCGTCATGGGCGAGGGCAAGGACGAGCCCTGCGCGCTGATCCTGTCGGCTGCGGACGAGTCGGCCGTGCGGGCTGAAATGGCCCATCTCGAGCACCGCCTGGCGGACTTCGCCAGAGTTCGACGCATCCAGGTGATCAGGGATATCTCGGGCTTTCGGGATCGGTTCTACACCGTCACCGGGCGGCCGCGCCGGGCCGAGATCGAAGCGCGTTTCCTTGAAACGCTGTACGCGTCGGCGTAAGGGGGGCTTATGTACATGATCCGCCATTTCTATCGGGGCCGGCCTGGCTACCGATGCTTGCAGGAGGCGGTGCGGGGGCACTACCTCAAACATTATGGAGCGACGCCGGAACCGGCGCCGGATCTGTTCCTGTGCTTGACCGAGGCCGATGGTGCTGCACCGGGGTATGCTTGCCTGGGCATCACCTATGGCGATACGGGCAAGCTGTTCAGCGAGTATTACCTCGATCAATCGCTGGACCGGACCTACGGCCTGGAGCGCTCGCGTATTGTCGAGCTGGGTGCCTTGGCGTCATTTCGCACTGGCAGTGGTGCTGGCAAGTACTTGCTCAACGCGGCGATCAAGACCCTGATGCTGCACAACTATGGGCTGGTCGTGTGCACGGCTACCGGGGCGGTAAGGCAGATCCTCGATCAGATCGTGACCAATCTGGACGACCTGGGGCGCGCCGAGCACAGCCGCGTCAGAGATCCGCACGTCAATTGGGGGACCTATTACGACCAAGGTCCACGGGTGGTGGCATCGCAACTTGAGCCGTCGGCCTTCTGGGCGCATCTGCCGTGCGGCTTGATCCGGTCTCGCCACTTTGCCGTTGCGGCATCCGTCTAACGTCGTCATGCGCAGAATGAACTGCGCATCGGAGCTTTATCCATGGATAGCAACAAGCGTTACGAGAACTTCATCGTGTTCCTCGCGCCACTGATCAACAGCGTTGGCGGGATTGCCATTGATCTGTATGCGCCGAGTATTCCTTCCATTGGCCGGGAGTTGGCAGCCAGCCCGGCACTGATGCAAAACACCATCACCCTCACGTTGATCTGTTACGCCATCGGGCAACTGTTTTTCGGCATCCTGGCGGACGCCAGGGGCCGCCGGCCTGCGGTATTGCTCGGGTTGACGCTATTTCTTGCGGGCAGTGTCATGGCGGCGATGTCCGGGTCCATTGCCCTGCTGTTGGTGGCCCGAGCATTACAGGGCTTTGCCATTGGCGCCTGCCAGGTCGTTGCCCGCGCGGTATTGGTGGACACCGTCAAAGGCCCGCGATTCGCCGTGGCGATCATCTATCTGAGCCTGGCCTTCGGGTTGGGCCCGGTGCTGGCGCCCTACGTGGGGGGCGCGATCGAGGTGCATCTGGGGTGGCGCTACAACTTCGTGCTCTATGCGGTTTATGGGCTGGTGGTATTGGCGTTTGTCCTGGCCGGGCTCAAGGAGTCGTTGGCCCCTGCGCAGCGAAGGAGCCCATTGCAGACCCTGGCCGGTTACGGTGCGATTCTGGGGGATGCGCGCTTTCGCTCGTCGGTCACCCTGCTAGGGGCGAGTTTTTCCGCCTTCTTGCTGTGGAACGTGATCGGGCCCTACATCGTGCAGGATCGCCTGGGGCACAGTGCGCAGTATTTCGGCACCACGGCGCTTGGCGTGGGTGCTTGCTACTTGACCGGCACCTTGCTCAATCGCTTTTTGATTCGCGTAGTGACGTCGGACACGCTGATGTGGGCGGGCACCCTGATGTTCGTGGCGGGGGCGGGTGTGATTGCCTCGTCGGCCGATGAGCTGAACCTGCCGAGGGTATTGGCCGGCATCATGTTGATCGCCTTTGCCCAGGGCTTCATCTTTTCCAACGCCATGGCCCGCTCCATGTCGTTGTTTCCTGATCGGGCGGGCGTTGCCGCCAGCCTGCAAGGGTGCTTGATGCTGGCGTTCGGTTCGGCTGCCTCGGCGTTGGCGAGTGTGTTGCCGTTGCACACCAACCTGGCGATCGGCGGGGTGTTCGGCGTGCTGTTCCTGGTGTCGCTGACCGGGATGGTGTCGCTTGGCAGGACGCGGCTGGCCGATTCGCCGGGGTTCGGCACTTAGACCTGGTTGTCCTGCAAGCGCTGGTATCGTTCAGCGACCGGGCTGATTTGCGACGCCCGCAACGGTCAGCTCTCGGCCAGCTCTCGGTGTGAGGAAAAAATGCAGCCAACCAGCCGGGAGAAAATGCTCAGGGTTTCGATCAGGTCAGGGTCTTCAAGCAGTGTGGCGCGCGAATCCATGACGCACAGCGTGCCGAACACGTCTCCATTCTGAAGAAAGATCGGCAACCCGATATAGCTTTCAAAGCCGAGTTTCTGCGGCGTCGGCCGGCCCGCGTAGCGTTTGTCCTGGCTCACGCTGGGGATGATCAGCGGGCGTGGATCGAGGCGTATGTCGTTGCAGAAGGTGGTATCGAGGGCTACGGCATCGCCCGGTTGTATGCCGAAATGTATTTCGTCGTGTACGGCGCAAGCGATCCAGTCCGTCTCGCTGAATTTCGAGATGGCGGCGCAGCGCATCTGCGTCAGGCGGGTGACCAGCGTGAGCAGGTTGGTGGTGCTTTCTATTTCCGCGATGGCGGCTCGCTCAGCACGGCTTAGCGGGATCTGCGGGATGAGGTTTGCGGACGTCATAGGTCGAGGCCTTACTGCTGAGGGGCGCATTCTTGCGGCGGTTGCCGCAGCTTACACGGGCGTAAAACAGGGCACGAATTGAACCTCTCTATCGTCAAGTCTCCAAGCGCATGGCCTGGAGCACTGTCTGGCCTGGCCGGCCAGGAATATGCGGCTTGGCTCAGGGCGACTGCGTTGTACTCTGTGTTGGTTTATTGTTTGCTCAGTCATACAACTACGGAGTCAACATGAGAGGGATTGCATTGGTCACCGGAGGCAGCCGCGGTATTGGCGCCGCGACTGCACTCAAACTCGGTACGCTCGGTTACACCGTCGTGCTCACTTACGCCCATGATCGTTTGGCTGCCGAGCAGGTTGTCAGCGCTATAGACGCGGCAGGCGGCAAGGCGCAAGCACGAAGTCTGGATATCGCTTCGGAGTCGCAAGTGTTAGCGCTTTTCGACGAGTTGGACGCTATACCCGAACCCCTCACGCTGCTGGTCAACCACGCGGGTGTGACTGAGGGCTTCAGCAAGCTTGAAGCGCTGACGTTCGAACAACTGCAACGGGTGTTTCAGGTCAATGTATTCGGCGCGTTCATGTGTGCGCGCGAAGCGGTGCGACGCATGGGGTATTCCCATGGCGGCCAGGGTGGAGTGATCGTCAATGTGTCCTCTCGCGCTGCCGAATTGGGTGGCAGCGGCGAGTGGATTCACTACGCGGCCACCAAAGGTGCACTGGACAGTCTGACGCGGGGGCTGGCCAAGGAGGTGGCGCGCGATGGTATTCGGGTCAACGGCGTAGCACCTGGGTTGATCGATACGGACCTGCATGCGACCAATGGCAAGCCCGAGCGGGTGGCGGATATGGCGCCGGGTATTCCGATGGGGCGCGCGGGGCTACCGGAAGAGGTGGCGGATTGCGTGGCCTGGATCGCTTCGGCGGGGGCGGGGTACGTGACGGGGGCGATCGTGCCGGTGTCCGGTGGGCGATAAAGCTTGCGGCGCGAATCGCCTTGGCGGCCTGTCAGTCAGCCACCAAGGCGCATCGCCCGATCAGACTGGCTGCAGGCGCTGCTCGAACACCACGACCCCATCGAGGTCGCGAAGCTGCACGGTCATCTCGCCACTTTGCCCTTCAATCCGTACTTCCCCAAAAAACTGATACCCGGCAAAGGGCGACGTATTTTGCGCAGGCGGTGCCTTTTGAAACACCACCTCAGGCCCAAAGGTCCCATCCAGCGGATTAGGCCCGAAGCTTCCGGCATTCAACGGCCCGGCGACGAATTCCCAGAACGGCTCGAAATCCTGAAACGCCGCGCGCTCCGGGTGATAGTGATGCGCGGCGCAATAGTGCACATCCGCCGTCAGCCACACCGTGTTGGCGACCTTGTGCTGGCGCAGGAATCCGAGCAGATCAGCCATCTCCAGCTCGCGACCCTTGGGCGCGCCATTGTCGGCATTGGCAATCGCTTCCCAGCGGCCGACTCCGGGGCTGACCTCACCGTCCGGTACGCCCAGGCCTATGGGCATGTCTGCCGCGATCACTTTCCACTGCGCCTGGGAGTTTTTCAGTCCGGCCTTGAGCCACTCCACCTGGGCGGGCCCCATGAAGGCAGTATCCGCGCTCGGTTTTTCTGCCAGATTGGCATCGTTAGGGCCACGATAGCTGCGCATATCGAGCACGAAGATATCCAGCAGCGGCCCATAGCTGAGCTTGCGGTAGATACGCCCGCCGTTGTCGGCTTGCTGGCGGCGCATGGGCGAATATTCGAGCCAGGCCTGACGAGCATTGCCCACCAAGGCGTTGATGTCCTTGGTGTGATAACGCGAGTCCAGTTGCTTGCTCGGCGACCAGTTGTTGGTCACTTCGTGGTCGTCCCATTGCCAGATCTGCGGCACTTCGGCGTTGAAGCGACGCACGTTTTCGTCCATCAGGTTGTAGCGATAGGCGCCGCGATAGTCGGCCAGGGTCTCGGCGACCTTGCTCTTGGCCTCGGTGGTAATGTTTCGCCAGATGCGGCCGTTTTCGGTGGTCAAGGTCTCCGGCACTGGGCCGTCGGCGTAGATGGTGTCGCCGCTGTTGATAAAGAAGTCCGGCAGGCGCAGGCGCATGGCTTCGTAGATGCGCATGCCACCGATGTCCGGGTTGATGCCGAAGCCCTGGCCGACCGTGTCGCCGCTCCAGACGAAACGGATGTCGCGGCGCTGGCTCGGCGCGCTGCGCAGGTGGCCGAACCAGGGCTCGCTGGCCACGCCGCTTTGCGCATCCTCGAATTGCACGCGATAGAAGATTGCCTGGTCCACGGGTAGCCCGGTCAGCTCGACCCGCGCGGTGAAGTCGGTACTTGCATCGGCCAGTGCCGAGACCAGCCGTCGCGGGTTGCTGAACACGCTGCGGGTGTCCCACTCCACCACCATCCGCGCCGGCCGGTCGCACCGGCTCCAGACCATGGCCTTGTCCCCCAGCAAGTCGCCGGATTGCACACCGTCGGTGAGCTGCGGTCGGTCCTTGATCGAGGCGAGGACGGCCGGTGCCAGGCCGGGCAGCACCAGGCTGGCACCGGCTACCTGAAGGATACGACGGCGGCTCGGGTCGAATGAGGTCATGGCGAAGCCCTTGTGGGAAAAGGGCTATGTAAGCGTGGGGATGTGACAGGGTGGTGAAGGGGGGGAAGGTGGCCATCGCGGCGAGTGTCATTTGAGGGCGGGCGTTATAGCTTCAGTATCTGCGCAAGCCGGAGCAATACTACGAGCTACCATCAGCGCTATCGACTGGATCTAAGGGGGCGACAGCGCAGATGATTTCGACAGGATTACTGTGCGGTGGATGGGGACGAGGCGGATTGCCGGGAAGCCGGTTTATCGCTGTACTGGGCGTTCTGCAGCCCGAGGGTGACGTCATCGATAATGGCTTTGGCCATGTCGCCGAGATAGTGCGCGGCCCAGACCAGATTGCTCTGCGGTTCGCCATTGCTGCCGAGCAAGGTGAGCTCGTTAGCCGAGGCCATCAGCAGTGAGGCATGCTCCAGGGCCTCGATCACGCAGATGCCTGGGTTGAGGCGGAACAGGCGCTGGTTCTGCGCATTGCAGGGCGCAAAGGTGGCAATGCCGCGGGTGGTGATTTCGGTTATTGCGGTCACAGGGCACCTCCTGCGATTACAGCGATGCGAAGTGGTGCGAGCGAGCGGGTTTTGCGCATGGTACAGGGGGGCATAGGTGTAGCTCCTATCATTGAGGAACTGCCACCGTTCGCGGCCAAACGAATTTGGGTGGCAGATTGCGCGGGGTTGGCCGACCGGGACAATAGGAACCCGGCACACCCGAAGGTGTCCCAGCGCAACCCGCCATGACACAGAATCGCCGACGAAAAAACGTCTGCCATTGTGAGGGGAGTTGCGTCTATTGTCCCGAGCGGCCAAGCACGGTTCGCTGCATGTACAGCGAGCTGCGAACGATACCTAGGTCAGGTAGGCCACGCAACTGCGACCTTTCACTGTATGTTTCGGCATATGACAGCGGCTGGACGGCGGAACGGCGCCTAAAGTAGTGTGTGCGCCAATGGTCGAACGCATCGACAGGTCCTTGGATTGAATGATTGGAGCGGTAATGGCATCCACCTCCCAGGCGCTACCTCTGACGTTGTCTCCGGAATTCGACTTTGATCACAATGCAGCCAGCGATTTCGGTACCTCGCTGAACAGTAGCTACGTCCAGGCGACGCCTTTCCCGCACATCGTTATCGATAACTTCCTGAATGACGAGCTGATCGCGAATATCTGCAAGCACTTCCCGATCGAGCAAACCCACAACGAGATGTTGTATGAGCGTGGCTACAAGGGCCAGCTCAAGCGCCAAATCAGCCCCAACGAATGCTCACCCTTTTTGAAAACAGTTTTCAACGCGTTCAACTCGGCGCCCATGCTCCAGTTTCTGGAAAAGCTCACGGGCATCGAGGGTCTGATTCCTGACCCTTATTTCGCTGGGGGCGGGCTGCATGAGACGAGAACTGGCGGATTCCTCGGGGTGCACTCAGATTTCAGGCTGAACAAAAAGCTCAATGTCGAGCGCCGACTCAATATCATCATCTATCTGAATGCGGACTGGCAGGAGGCATACGGGGGGCATCTGGAACTGTGGGATGTCGGGATGAAGAAATGCCTGAAAAAGATCCTGCCAATTTATAACCGTTGTGTGATTTTCAATACAGATAAAGACAGTAATCACGGGCATCCAGAGCCGTTGACCACGCCGGAAAACATTACTCGCAGGTCTGTAGCGCTTTATTACTACACTGCTAGAGCCGTACCAAGTGAGCCTGGCGAAAGGAACAAAACCCATTACAAACCTCGGCCAAAGGATCTGCTGAGTTTCGGGTATTACGCGAATAAATGGTTCAAGAAGAAAAAGTAAACTGCACGCACGGAGTTCCCGGTATCAATGCTCTGAGAAGGGGTTCAAGGCACGTCATGGGGCGTTGACACAGGGCTCGGCTGCGTTGATAATCCGGTGGTCGACACAGACCGGAACCTCTTTGAGGGGTGTCGATATCGGAGCGAAAGCTCTCTCAGCCCGTGAGCGAGATAGGCGAAAGCCGAAAGATTAGGCCGATAATGGATTCAGCAGAAGCCCCAGAAGCGAAAGCTCTGGGGTTTTTTGCGTTCTGATCACACCGATTTTCCCTCATTGCGCATTTGCAGGATGTAACGCACGTTGAAAGGTTTTCCTCGCGGTAGTGAGGTACGCCCCCAGCTCTCTACCTCATAGGCGCTGATGACGCGCAACTTGAGCAGGTTTGTTGTCCCGCTTGGCTTGCTGATCGAGAAAAAGATAGCGTAGTCGTGGAGGTCGAGGCAGAAGTAACGCTGGCCCCCTTTTCGACTGTTGTGCGGGACTGCCGCGCCGCTGAAAAAGCGGCGTTCAAAGTAGTTTCTCAACTGAGTGCTGCAGTGATACCGCGAAGGGCAAAAATACCGGCGCTCTCCTTGATGGAAGAGTTGTACGTTGTCGCTTTTGTCGTCCGTGAAAGTATGGAAACCGAATTCAAAACGGACCGACACCTTCTGCCCGGCGATGTCATATGCCTGCTCGAATGGCTGCAGATGGGCCATGCTTTTCACCAAACCATTAATGCTCAGGTCATTCCACTGCATTCACTGCCGCCGTCCGAGGGCCTTCAGGGAGGGCATATCTACTTATTAACTTCGGATGGGGCAACGGCTGGATTTGGTCTGGATGTTTCAGTGGGAGCGTAAAGCACCAGGTACGGCGTCCTGATATTCGTGAGGGCGCAATATCCAGAGCACCCCAAACCCCGCCCACAAAAAAACCGGCTCATCGGCCGGTTTTTTTCGCCAACCCGGTAGAAGGGTCAACGTTACATCTAGATGGTGCCCCGAGGGAGACTCGAACTCCCACTCCTTTCGAAAACGGATTTTGAATCCGCCGCGTCTACCAATTCCGCCATCAGGGCTTGCTGGGCGCGAAGTATAGAGAGGCTCCGACCGTTGGTCAACAACGTTTCATGGCCAGATTTGCAGAAATTTGCTAAGCTTTTCAGCCCTATGTAGCCGAACACCATCATGCGCGTCGCTGATTTCTCCTTCGAACTCCCCGATTCCCTGATCGCTCGCCACCCGTTGGCCGAGCGCCATGGCAGCCGTCTGCTGGTCCTCGATGGGCCGAGCGGGGCGCTGGATCATCGTCAATTCATCGACCTGCCGGGCTATCTGCGCCCAGGCGACCTGATGGTGTTCAACAACACCCGGGTGATTCCTGCACGGGTGTTCGGGCAAAAAGCGTCGGGCGGCAAGCTGGAAATTCTGGTGGAGCGGGTGCTCGACACCCACAGCGTGCTGGCCCATGTGCGTTCTAGCAAGTCGCCCAAGCCCGGCTCGATGATTCTGATCGACGGCGGTGGCGAGGCCGAGATGGTCGCGCGCCACGATGCGTTGTTCGAGCTGCGTTTCAATGAAGAAGTGCTGCCGCTGCTCGACCGCGTCGGCCATATGCCGCTGCCGCCGTACATCGATCGTCCGGACGAGGGCGCCGATCGCGAGCGCTATCAAACGGTGTACGCCGAGCGCTCCGGCGCCGTTGCAGCCCCCACCGCGGGCTTGCACTTCGATGAGCCATTGCTGCAAGTCATCAAAGACAAGGGCGTCGAAACCGCCTTTGTGACCTTGCATGTCGGCGCGGGCACCTTCCAGCCGGTGCGGGTCGAGAAGCTCGAAGATCACCACATGCATAAAGAGTGGCTCGAGGTGAGCCAGGACGTGGTCGATGCCGTGCATGCCTGCAAGGCGCGCGGCGGTCGGGTGATCGCGGTGGGCACGACCAGCGTGCGTTCGCTCGAAAGTGCCGCCCGAAGCGGCGAGCTCAAGCCGTTCAGCGGCGACACCGATATCTTCATTTTCCCGGGCCGGCCGTTTCATGTGGTCGATGCCCTGGTGACCAATTTCCATTTGCCGGAATCCACGCTGCTGATGCTGGTGTCGGCGTTTGCGGGTTATCGCGAGACCATCGCCGCCTACAAGGCCGCTGTGGATAACGCCTACCGCTTCTTCAGTTACGGTGATGCGATGTTCATCACCCGCAATCCGCAAGCGTGCGGCCCAGAGGATCAAGCATGAGTCGTATGTCTTTTGAATTGCTGGCCACCGATGGCAAGGCCCGTCGTGGTCGCCTGACGTTCCCCCGTGGCGTGGTCGAGACCCCGGCCTTCATGCCGGTGGGCACTTATGGCACGGTCAAGGGCATGCTGCCGCGGGATATCGAGGCGACCGGTGCGCAGATCATCCTCGGCAACACCTTTCACCTGTGGCTGCGCCCGGGTACGGAAGTGATCAAGGCCCACGGCGATCTGCACGATTTCATGCAGTGGAAGGGCCCGATTCTGACCGACTCCGGTGGCTTCCAGGTGTTCAGCCTGGGCGCGATGCGCAAGATCAAGGAGGAGGGCGTGACCTTCGCCTCGCCGGTGGATGGCGCGAAGGTGTTCATGGGGCCAGAAGAGTCGATGCAGGTGCAGCGCGACCTGGGCTCCGACATCGTGATGATTTTCGACGAATGCACGCCGTACCCGGCCGATGAGGACGTGGCGCGGGTGTCGATGGAACTGTCGTTGCGCTGGGCTCAGCGCTCGAAGAATGCGCATGGCGAAAACACCGCTGCACTGTTCGGTATCGTGCAGGGCGGCATGCATGAAAACTTGCGCAAACGCTCGCTGGAAGGCCTCGACAAGATCGGCTTCGACGGCTTGGCCATCGGCGGTCTGTCGGTGGGCGAACCCAAGCACGAGATGATCAAGGTGCTGGATTATCTGCCAGGCCTGATGCCTGCTGACAAACCTCGTTACCTTATGGGCGTTGGCAAACCGGAAGATCTGGTGGAGGGTGTGCGCCGCGGTGTGGACATGTTCGATTGCGTGATGCCAACCCGCAATGCCCGCAACGGGCATCTGTTCATCGACACCGGCGTGTTGAAGATCCGTAACGCGTTCCATCGCCATGATGATTCGCCGCTCGATCCGACCTGCGATTGCTACACCTGCCAGAACTTCTCTCGCGCTTATCTGCATCACCTGGACAAGTGCGGCGAAATGCTGGGGAGTATGTTGAATACGATCCACAATTTGCGTCATTACCAGGTGCTGATGGCTGGTTTGCGCGAGGCTATTCAACAAGGTACATTGGCCGCCTTTGTCGATGCCTTCTACGCCAAACGCGGGCTTGTTACGCCGCCTTTGGCTTGATTTCGTGACCTTATAGAGTCAACTTTCGCTACTGGAGCGCTAAATGAGCTTTTTTATCTCTGATGCTTTTGCCGATGCTGCTGCACCGGCAGCCGCCGGCCCGATGGGCGGTGGTTTCGAGTGGATCTTCCTGGTCGGCTTCCTGGTCATCTTCTACCTGATGATCTGGCGTCCACAGGCCAAGCGCGCCAAAGAGCAGAAGAACCTGCTGGGCGGCCTGTCCAAGGGTGACGAAGTGGTCACCACCGGTGGTATCGCTGGCAAGATCAACAAAGTTACCGACGACTTCGTAGTTATTGAAGTATCGGACACTGTAGAGCTGAAGATTCAGAAGGGTTCGATCGCCGCAACCCTGCCAAAAGGCACGCTCAAAGCGATCTAAGCTTCGCAATTTTACCAATCGACGGGGCGCGCAAGGCGCCTCGCGTCTTGAACGGGCGGCGTGATGCTGAACAAATACCCTCTGTGGAAATACATTCTGATCCTGGCGGTGCTGGCGATCGGTTTTATTTATTCCGCACCCAATCTCTATCCTGACGACGCGGCCATTCAGGTCACTGGCGCGAGCACTGCTTTGCAGGTCTCTCAGGCAGAACTGGATCTGGCGAGCAAAGCGCTCACCGATGCCGGTATTCCGGTCAAGGCGGCCGCACTGGCTGCCAATGGCAAAGGCGGGCTGATCCGTCTGCAAAAAGCTGAAGACCAGCTGCCAGCCAAGGACGTGGTGCGCAAGGCCATGGGGGACGATTACGTCGTAGCCCTGAACCTGGCCCCGACCACGCCGAACTGGCTGCGTCACCTGGGCGCGAGCCCGATGAAGCTGGGTCTGGACTTGTCGGGCGGTGTGCATTTCCTGCTGGCAGTCGACATGGACAAGGCCTTGGACGCGCGCATGAAGATTTATGACGGCGACGTCAAGACCGCGCTGCGCAAGGAGCAAGTACGCTATCGCAGCCTGCCGCCGCAGGATGGCGCGATCGTACTGGGCTTCGCGGATGACGCGGCCCGCGATCAAGCGCAGGCGATCATCAAGAAGGCCTACACAGATTTCGTCATCACCCCTTCCCAGCGCGGTGACACGCCGGTGCTGAGCCTGGCGATGACGCCGGCGAAAATTTCCGAGATTCGTGAATACTCGCTCAAGCAGAACTTGACCACCGTGCGTAACCGGGTCAACGAGCTGGGTGTGGCCGAGCCGCTGGTACAGCGCCAGGGCGCCAACCGTATCGTCGTCGAGCTGCCGGGCGTGCAGGACACCGCCGAAGCCAAGCGTATCCTCGGCAAGACGGCCAACCTGGAGTTCCGTCTCGGTGCCGGCCCGGATGATTCCCGCGCGACCACCGAGTCCTTCGAATTCCGTGATGGCAGCCGTCCGCCGGCCGCCGTCGAGCGTGGCCTGATCATCACCGGTGACCAGGTCACCGACGCCCAGGCCAGCTACGACGAGCACGGCGCGCCGCAGGTGAACATCAAGCTGGATGGCCACGGCGGCGACCTGATGAGCCGCGCAACGCGCAGCAATGTCGGGCGCAGCATGGCGGTGATCTTCATCGAGCAGAAACCGACCACCCGCTACGTCAAGCAGATGGTCGACGGCGTCGAGAAAGACGTCGCCGAGCAGACTTTCACCGAAGAGAAAAAGATCATCAGCCTGGCGACCATCCAGTCGCCGCTGGGCAGTCAGTTCCGCATCACCGGCCTGAATGGCCAGGGTGAGTCGTCCGAGCTGGCACTGCTGCTGCGTGCCGGTGGCCTGGCGGCGCCGATGTACTTCGCCGAAGAGCGCACCATCGGCCCGAGCCTGGGTGCCGACAACATCACCAAGGGTACCCACGCGGCGCTCTGGGGCATGCTGTTCGTGTCGATCTTCATCATGGTCATCTACCGTTTCTTCGGCTTGATCGCGACCGTGGCCCTGGCCTTCAACATGGTCATGCTGCTGGCGTTGATGTCGCTGCTGGGTGCCACCCTGACCTTGCCGGGTATTGCCGGTATCGTCTTGACCATGGGCATGGCGGTGGACGCCAACGTGCTGATCTTCTCGCGGATACGTGAAGAGATCGCCAACGGCATGAGTGTGCAACGCGCGATCCATGAAGGTTTCGACCGTGCCTATACGGCAATCATCGACGCCAACCTGACTACCTTGCTGGTGGGCGGGATTCTGTTCGCGATGGGGACCGGGCCGATCAAAGGCTTTGCCGTCACCATGTCCCTCGGGATCTTTACCTCGATGTTCACGGCCATCATGGTGACCCGCGCGATGGTCAACCTGATCTACGGCGGCCGCGACTTCAAGAAGTTGTGGATTTAAGGGGCTGACATGAAAAAGACCATCAACTTCATGGGCGTGCGCAATGTTGCGTTCGCCATCACGGTGCTGCTGACCATCCTCGCGCTGTTCAGCATGTTCCACAAAGGGCTCAACTACGGTCTGGATTTCACCGGCGGTACGCAGATCGAGCTGACCTATCAGAAGACCGCTGACCTGGACCTGGTACGCACCGAGCTGACCAATGCCGGCTACAAAGAGGCCGTGGTGCAGACGTTCGGTTCGACCACCGACTTGCTGGTGCGCATGCCTGGCGAAGACCCGAAACTGGGTCAGGAAGTGGCCGATGCGCTGCGCAAGGTCGGCGGCGACAACCCGGCAACCGTCAAGCGCGTCGAGTTCGTCGGCCCGCAGGTCGGTGAAGAGCTGCGCGACCAGGGCGGCCTCGGCATGCTCATGGCGCTGGGCGGCGTATTGATCTACCTGGCCTTCCGCTTCCAGTGGAAGTTCGCCCTGGGTGCGATCCTGTCGCTGATCCACGACGTGGTGGTGACCGTTGGTTTGCTGTCGTACTTCCAGATCACCTTCGACCTGACGGTGCTGGCGGCGGTACTGGCGATCATCGGCTACTCGCTCAACGACACCATCGTGGTGTTCGACCGGGTGCGGGAAAACTTCCGCGTGCTGCGCAAGGCCGACCTGATCGAAAACATCAACGTGTCGACCACGCAAACACTGTTGCGCACCATGGCGACGTCGATCTCCACGCTGCTGGCCATCGGCGCGCTGATGCTCTTTGCGGGTGACAACCTGTGGGGCTTCTCGCTGGCGCTGTTCATTGGTGTCATGGCGGGTACCTACTCGTCGATCTACATCGCCAACGTGGTGCTGATCTGGCTGAACCTCAATAGCGAAGATCTGATCCCAGCGACCACCGCCGACAAGGTGGATGATCGTCCTTGACCGACGATTGACCTTCCATCGGGTAACATAGAAAGGCGCGAGTATTGAACTCGCGCCTTTTTTTGTGCTCCAAGGCTGGGAGAATCGCGGGGTCTCGAGTGAATAAAAAAGCCCCGTTTTCAGCAGTTTGGAGGTTATCGTGAACAAGTCGTTGCTGACAGGCGCCGTATTGGGTGCCGTGGTGGTTACCGCCGGTGGCGCCTTTGCCACCTACAGTCTGGTCAAGAGCCCGGACTCGGCTCAGGTGCTCGCCGTCGAGCCGATCAATCAGCAGATCAAGACGCCCCGCCAGGAATGCAAAGAAGTCGCCGTGACCCACCGTCGAGCGGTCAAGGACCAGCATCAGATCGTCGGCAGCGTGCTAGGTGCTGTGGCGGGTGGCTTGCTGGGCAGTCAGATCGGCGGCGGCCATGGCAAGACCCTGGCCACAGTGGCGGGTGCTGCGGGCGGCGGTTATGCCGGCAACAAGGTGCAGGAGAACATGCAGAACAACGACACCTACACCACCAACGAAACGCGCTGCAACACGGTCAACGACATCAGCGACAAGACCGTGGGCTACAACGTCAAGTATCAGTTGAATGGCAAGGTTGGCCAGGTGCGTATGGATCGCGATCCAGGCGGCTCGATCCCTGTGGATAAGCAGGGGCAGTTGGTGCTGGGGCAGAATTAAGGCCAGGGCTTCGCGGGTTAACCTCGCTCTTACAGATCTGCAGCTGTGGGGGCAAGGCTTGCCGGCGAAGCTTTTAACGCACAAAAAAAGCACCCCGCAGGGTGCTTTTTTTATTGCAGCAACCGATCAGCGCTTGAGCGAAGCCGGCAGGTGCGGTTGGATCGCGGTCAGCACGGCCTTGAAGCACTTGGTGTTACCGGCAACGATGTGACCCTTTTCCAGGAAGTCGTGACCGCCGGTGAAGTCGCTTACCAGGCCGCCGGCTTCTTGAATCAGCAGCACGCCTGCCGCCATGTCCCATTCCGACAGGCCCGACTCCCAGAATGCATCGAAGCGACCGGCCGCCACGTAGGCCAGGTCCAGGCTGGCGGCACCAGCGCGGCGGATGCCGGCGGTCTGGCCGACCAGCGCGCGGAACATGCCCAGGTAGTTGTCGAGGTTGTCCATCTGGTCGTCGCGGAACGGGAAGCCAGTGCCCAGCAGCGCGCCATCAAGGCTGGTGCGCGGGCTGACGCGCAGGCGACGGCCGTTGAGTTGTGCGCCGCGGCCGCGGCTGGCGGTGAATTCTTCCTGGCGCACTGGATCCAGCACCACGGCGTGTTCCAGGCGGCCGCGATACTTGCACGCGATGCTCACGGCAAAGTGCGGTACGCCGCGCAGGAAGTTGGTGGTGCCGTCCAGCGGGTCGATGATCCACAGGTACTCTTCACCTTCGATGCCGGTGCCGGCGTGCAGGCCGGTTTCTTCACCGCGGATCGAATGGTTCGGGTACGCCTTGCGCAGGATGTCGATGATTTTCTGCTCGGCGGCGCGATCGACTTCGGACACGTAGTCCTTGGCGTCTTTCTCATCGACCTTGATGGTATCCAGGCGCTCGATGGAGCGGAAAATCAATTCGCTGGCGCTGCGGGCGGCGCGCAGCGCGATAGTCAGCATGGGCTGCATGGAGGTTTCACCTAAGGTCGTTAAAGAAAGCCGGACATTCTAACAGAAAAGTTTCCCTGAAGAAGGGCGACGTGCGCATTGCGTAGCGCAACCTAGGTGGCTTCTGTAAGATTTGCCTCCTTTGTCCTTGTTCGAGAGCGCTTGCGGTGCTGGAAAATATTCGTGTCGTGCTAGTCAATACCAGTCATCCGGGCAATATCGGCGGCGCCGCGCGGGCCATGAAAAACATGGGGCTGTCGCGCCTGGTGCTGGTTGATCCGCAGCAGTTCCCGCATCACGAGGCCGACGCACGGGCTTCGGGCGCCAACGATATCCTCGAATCGGCGCAAGTGGTGGCAACGCTTGAGGACGCCTTGGTGGGCTGCAGCCTGGTGCTCGGGACCAGTGCGCGCGATCGTCGAATCCCGTGGCCGCTGCTGGATCCGCGTGAGTGCGGAACCAAATCCGTCGAGGAGGCCGGGCAGGGACTGGAAGTGGCGTTGGTATTCGGCCGTGAATACGCCGGCCTGACCAACGAGGAGCTGCAGCGATGTCACTACCACGTGCATATCCCGTCGAACCCGGATTTCAGTTCGCTCAATCTCGCGGCGGCCGTTCAGGTGCTGGGCTACGAGGTGCGCATGGCGTGGTTGGCGGCCGAGGGGCAGCCGTCCAAGGTCGAGAAGGAAGAGCTCAATGCGCCGGGTAACGACACGCTGTCGACCAGCGATGAGATGGAGCGCTTCTATGACCAGCTGGAGCAGACATTGGAGGGGATCGGGTTTCTCGATCCGTCCAATCCGCGGCATTTGATGGCTCGCCTGCGCCGCCTGTACGGGCGCAGCGCGGTGAGCCGTTCGGAAATGAATATTCTGCGTGGCATTCTCACCGAAACCCAGAAAGTGGTCCGCGGCGAGCCCCACAAGCGTAAGGACAAATGATGTTCGAGCGAGTACGTGAAGATATCCAGAGCGTGTTCCATCGTGACCCGGCGGCGCGCAACGCGTTTGAGGTGCTGACCTGCTATCCGGGGCTGCACGCCATCTGGCTGCATCATGCGGCTCACGCGCTATGGGTGCGGGACTGGAAGTGGATTGCGCGGATGGTGTCCAATTTCAGCCGCTGGTTGACCGGTATCGAGATTCACCCGGGGGCGAAGGTCGGGCGCAGGTTTTTCATCGACCACGGCATGGGCATCGTCATCGGTGAGACGGTCGAGATCGGCGATGATGTGACGCTGTATCAGGGCGTGACCCTGGGCGGCACCAGCTGGAATGCCGGCAAGCGCCATCCGACGCTGGAAGACGGTGTGGTGGTGGGTGCCGGGGCCAAGGTGCTGGGGCCGTTCACGGTCGGCGCCGGGGCCAAGATCGGCTCCAACGCCGTGGTCACCAAAGCGGTACCAGCCGGCGCCACTGCGGTGGGTATTCCGGGGCGAATCATCACCCGTACCGACGCGGTGCAGGACGCCAACCGCAAGGCCATGGCCGAAAAGATCGGCTTTGAGGCCTATGGGGTGAGCGAGGACATGCCTGATCCGATCGCCAAGGCTATCGGGCAGTTGCTGGATCATCTGCATGCGGTGGATGGTCGTCTGGAAGGGATGTGCGACGCGCTAGGCAAGCTCGACAGTGATTATCACGCCAAGGAGCTGCCCGAGCTGCGTGATGAAGACTTCGAGTGCGTGCAAGAGCAAGAGCGCAAAGCTCAGGCTTGAATCGCCGTTATCAGGGGCGGTGTCTTTGATGGCACCGACTTGGGTCTGATGCCTGGCATCTCCCCAAGGCGACCATTAGTTTGCTATCATCCGGCCGCCGTTTGCCCCGCAATCCCGAGTAAAACGCTTGGTCTTATAGTTGACTAAAACCCTCGGGAATTGCATACTTGACACATGCCGACACTCCATTCCCCTCGTGGTACCCACCATGCGACTGACAACTAAAGGCCGATACGCCGTGACCGCCATGCTCGATCTGGCGTTGCACGCGCAGAAGGGCCCGGTCTCGTTGGCCGACATTTCCGAGCGGCAGGGTATTTCCCTGTCGTACCTCGAGCAGCTGTTCGCCAAATTGCGCCGTCGCAACCTGGTGTCCAGCGTTCGCGGCCCCGGCGGTGGTTACCAGCTCTCTCGGGAAATGGAAGGTATCCAGGTCGCCCAGGTCATCGACGCCGTCAACGAGTCGGTCGATGCCACCCGCTGCCAGGGGCTGGGCGATTGCCATGCCGGAGACACCTGCCTGACCCACCACTTGTGGTGCGACCTCAGCCAGCAGATTCACGAATTCTTGAGCGGTATCAGTCTGGCGGATCTTGTGACTCGCCGTGAGGTGCAAGAAGTCGCCCAGCGTCAGGACCAGCGCCGTTGCAATGGTCGGTCGCCCTTAATGGACAAGATTGAAACGTCCGCCGTCGAATAGCCGCCACTTACGAGCGGTGCTCGAGCCTGATAGGAGATATTCAATGAAGTTGCCAATTTACCTCGATTACTCCGCGACCACTCCGGTTGATCCGCGTGTCGCGCAAAAAATGATCGAATGCCTGACTGTCGAAGGTAACTTCGGCAACCCGGCTTCGCGCTCCCACGTGTTTGGCTGGAAAGCCGAAGAAGCGGTCGAGAACGCCCGTCGCCAGGTCGCTGATCTGGTCAACGCCGATCCCCGCGAAATCGTCTGGACCAGCGGTGCCACCGAGTCCGACAACCTGGCCATCAAGGGTGTCGCGCACTTCTACAGCACCAAGGGCAAGCACATCATCACCACCAAGATCGAGCACAAGGCGGTCCTGGACACCACGCGTCAACTGGAGCGTGAAGGTTTCGAGATCACCTACATCGAGCCGCGCGAAGATGGCCTGGTGACTGCCGAGATGATCGAAGCGGTCATGCGTGACGACACCATCCTGGTTTCGGTGATTCACGTGAACAACGAAATCGGCGTCATCAACGACATCGCCGCCATTGGCGAGCTGACCCGCTCGCGCGGCGTGCTGTTCCATGTCGATGCTGCGCAGTCTACCGGCAAGGTCGCTATCGACCTGGCCGCCCTCAAGGTCGACCTGATGTCGTTCTCGGCCCACAAGACCTACGGCCCTAAAGGCATTGGCGCGCTCTACGTCAGCCGCAAGCCGCGCGTACGTCTTGAAGCCGCCATGCACGGCGGCGGTCACGAGCGCGGTATGCGTTCCGGCACCCTGGCCACTCACCAGATCGTTGGCATGGGTGAAGCTTTCGCCGTCGCCAAAGCCGAAATGGCCAGCGAAAACGTCCGCATCAAGGCCCTCAGCGACCGCTTCTACAAGCAGGTCGAGCACCTTGAAGAGCTGTACGTCAACGGCAGCATGACTGCCCGCGTACCGCACAACCTGAACCTGAGCTTCAACTACGTCGAAGGCGAATCGCTGATCATGGCCCTCAAGGACCTGGCAGTGTCTTCGGGTTCGGCGTGCACCTCGGCATCCCTGGAGCCTTCGTACGTACTGCGCGCCCTGGGCCGCAACGACGAACTGGCGCACAGCTCGATCCGTTTCACCTTCGGCCGTTTCACCACCGAAGAGGACGTCGACTATGCCGCTGCCAAGGTCTGCGAGGCCGTCACCAAGCTGCGCGCTCTGTCGCCGCTGTGGGACATGTACAAAGACGGCGTCGACATTTCGAAAATCGAGTGGGCGGCGCACTAAATAGCCGTCGCCAAGAACGGCTCTCTGATGAGTGAGGATTAAGTACCATGGCTTACAGCGAAAAGGTCATCGACCACTACGAAAACCCGCGCAACGTCGGCAAGATGGACGCTGAAGACGCGGACGTCGGCACCGGCATGGTCGGTGCTCCGGCATGCGGCGACGTCATGCGCTTGCAGATCCGCGTCAACGACGCGGGGATCATCGAAGACGCCAAGTTCAAGACCTACGGCTGCGGTTCGGCCATTGCCTCCAGCTCCCTCGCTACCGAGTGGATGAAGGGCAAGTCCCTGGACGAAGCCGTGACCATCAGCAACACCCAGCTGGCCGAAGAACTGGCCTTGCCGCCGGTCAAGATCCACTGCTCTGTACTCGCTGAGGACGCCATCAAGGCGGCCGTCAAGGATTACAAGCAGAAGAAAGGCTTGATCTAAGCTCGGGCACGCAACGTAACTGGCAACTAACAGTTAAGGAACCACGATGGCTATCAGCATGACAGAAGCCGCCGCCAACCACGTCCGCCGCTCCCTCGCGGGCCGCGGCAAGGGCGACGGTATCCGCCTGGGTGTACGCACCACCGGTTGCTCGGGGCTTGCCTACGTCCTGGAGTTCGTTGACGCGGCAGACAGCGAAGACGAAGTCTTCGAGAACCACGGCGTCAAGGTGATCATCGATCCCAAAAGCCTGGTCTACCTCGACGGCACCGAGCTGGATTTCGTCAAGGAAGGGTTGAACGAAGGCTTCAAGTTCAACAATCCCAACGTGCGCGGTGAGTGTGGCTGCGGCGAAAGCTTCAACATCTGAGGCTGATAGCTGTGGGTACTCCTTGCCATTACGCCCTGTTCGACTTGCAGCCGGCTTTCAAGCTGGATCTCGAGCAGTTGGCCGTTCGTTATCGCGAACTCGCGCGTGAAGTTCACCCTGATCGCTTTGCCGACGCACCCGAGCGTGAGCAGCGTCAGGCCCTGGAGAAGTCGGCTGGCTTGAACGAGGCCTACCAGACACTCAAGAACGCCCCCAAGCGTGCTCGCTATCTGCTGTCCATCAGCGGCCCGGAAGTGCCCCAGGAAGTCACGGTGCACGACCCGGAGTTCCTGATGCAGCAGCTGGAGCTGCGCGAGGAGCTCGAAGACCTGCAGGACAACGCCGATGTGGCGGGTGTCGCAGTCTTCAAGCGGCGCTTGAAAGTGGCCCAGGACGAACTGAACGACAGCTTCGCCGCTTGTTGGGATGATGCAGCGCAACGTGAACAGGCCGAACGCCTGATGCGGCGCATGCAGTTCCTCGACAAGCTCTCTTACGAAGTGCGCCAGCTCGAAGAGCGCCTCGACGATTAACCCAGTGTGGCTCCGGTTGCACCCCTGATATTCAGATAAGCATGGCCCTACTGCAGATTGCCGAACCCGGCCAGAGTCCCCAACCGCACCAGCGTCGTCTGGCGGTCGGGATCGACCTGGGCACTACCAACTCGCTGGTCGCCGCATTGCGCAGCGGCCTGTCCGAACCGCTGGCTGACGCGCAGGGGCAGGTCATTCTGCCGTCTGCCGTGCGCTACCACGCCGATCGCGTCGAAGTCGGCGCCAGCGCCAAGGCTGCCGCCGCGCAAGACCCGCTGAACACCGTGATGTCGGTCAAGCGCTTGATGGGGCGCGGTCTCGCCGACGTCAAGCAGTTGGGCGATCAGCTGCCTTACCGCTTTGTCGGTGGTGAGTCGCACATGCCGTTCATCGAGACCGTGCAGGGTGCCAAGAGTCCGGTGGAAGTCTCCGCCGAGATTCTCAAGGTGCTGCGCCAGCGCGCCGAAGCCGCCTTGGGTGGCGAGCTGGTGGGTGCGGTGATCACCGTGCCGGCGTATTTCGACGATGCGCAGCGTCAGGCTACCAAAGACGCTGCCAAGCTGGCCGGTCTCACCGTGCTGCGCCTGCTCAACGAGCCGACAGCTGCGGCCGTCGCCTATGGCCTGGACCAACACGCCGAAGGCCTGGTGGCCATCTATGACCTGGGTGGCGGTACCTTCGACATTTCCATTCTGCGCCTGACCGGCGGCGTCTTCGAAGTGCTCGCGACCGGTGGCGACAGTGCCCTGGGCGGCGATGACTTCGACCATGCCATCGCTGGCTGGATCGTGGAGCAGGCCGGTTTGTCGGCCGATCTCGACCCCGGCGTCCAGCGCTCGTTGCTGCAGGCCGCCTGCGCCGCCAAGGAAGCCCTGACCGATGTCGACAGCGTCGACGTCGTTTACGGTGACTGGCATGCCGTGCTGACTCGCGAGCATTTCAATGGCCTGATCGAAAGCATGGTCGCGCGCAGCCTCAAGGCGTGCCGACGTGCGGTGCGTGATTCGGGCATCGAGCTTGAAGACGTGGCCGCCGTGGTCATGGTCGGTGGCTCGACCCGTGTGCCGCGGGTGCGCGAAGCCGTGGCCGAGGCCTTTGGTCACCAGCCGCTGACCGAGATCGATCCGGATCAAGTGGTCGCCATCGGCGCCGCGATTCAGGCCGATACGTTGGCCGGCAACAAGCGCGACGGTGGCGAGCTGCTGCTGCTCGACGTCATTCCGCTGTCCCTGGGGCTTGAGACCATGGGCGGGCTGATGGAAAAGGTGATTCCGCGCAACACCACGATCCCGGTCGCCCGCGCTCAGGACTTCACTACCTATAAAGACGGCCAGTCGGCCATGATGATTCACGTGCTGCAAGGCGAGCGTGAATTGATCAGCGACTGCCGTTCGCTGGCACGCTTCGAATTGCGTGGCATCCCGGCCATGGTCGCCGGTGCGGCGAAGATCCGTGTGACCTTCCAGGTCGACGCCGACGGCCTGCTCAGCGTTTCGGCACGCGAGCTGGGTTCGGGCGTCGAAGCCAGCATCCAGGTCAAACCGTCCTACGGTCTGACCGATGGCGAAATCGCCAAAATGCTCAAGGATTCATTCCAGCACGCCAGCGACGACAAGGTCGCGCGCCAGGTGCGCGAGCATCAGGTCGACGCCGAACGCCTGCTCGAAGCCGTGCAGGCCGCGCTGGACGTAGACGGCGAGCGGCTGCTCGATGAAGAAGAACGCATGGTCATTGGCCTGCAAATGGACGAGTTGCGCGCCCTGATAGGCAGCAACGATGGTTCGGCCATCGAACAGCAGACCAAGCTGCTGTCGCAGGTGACCGATGCCTTTGCCGCTCGTCGCATGAACAACGCCGTGAAAGATGCGCTGTCCGGGCGCAACCTGAATGAAATCGAGGAATAATTGATGCCTAAGGTCACTTTTCTACCCCATGCCGAGCATTGTCCCGATGGCATGGTCGTGGAAGCCGAAACCGGGCGATCGATCCTGGATGTAGCGCACGACCACCACATCGAGATCGAAAGCGCCTGCGGCGGGGTGAACGCCTGTACCACCTGCCACTGCGTGATCCGCAAGGGTTTCAATTCGCTGGAAGAGGCGGATGATCTCGAGGAAGACTATCTTGATCGTGCATGGGGCCTCGAACCCACATCGCGTCTGAGTTGCCAGGCGAAAGTCGGAACCGAAGACATCACTGTCGAAATTCCGAAATACTCGCTCAACCATGCGGCCGAAGCGCCGCACTGACCGAGGGAATGTCATGAGTTACGGTTGGAATGATGTACAGCGGATCGCCGAGGAGCTCGCCGAGCAGCACCCAGGCGTCGATCCGTATTCGGTCAGCTTCCCCAGGTTGCAGAAGCTGATCGAGGAGTTACCAGGATTCGACAAGACTTCTGGCCGGGTCGGCGAGAAGGTGCTCGAAGCGGTTCAACCGCTCTGGGCCGACGAAATAGACTGATAGATTTGCAGGTTAGGCAATACCCGAGAACCCGCGTATAATTCGCGGGTTTAATTTTTCGCAAAATCACGTTTCTGGAGTTTCACATGGCTGTTCAACGTACTTTCTCCATCATCAAGCCTGACGCCGTTGCAAAAAACGTAATCGGCGAGATCACCACTCGTTTCGAAAAAGCCGGCCTGCAAGTCGTCGCTTCGAAACTGAAGCAACTGTCCAAGGCCGAAGCCGAAGGCTTCTACGCTGAACACAGCGCTCGTGGCTTCTTCGGCGAACTGGTTGCGTTCATGATCTCCGGTCCGGTTGTCGTTCAGGTGCTCGAAGGCGAAAACGCCATCGCCAAGAACCGCGAACTGATGGGCGCTACCAACCCTAAAGAAGCTGCTGCCGGCACCATCCGCGCTGACTTCGCTGATTCCATCGACGCCAACGCTGTTCACGGTTCGGACTCCGAAGCCGCTGCTGCTCGCGAAATCGCTTATTTCTTCGCTGCTACTGAAGTAACCGCTCGTAAAGCCTGAGGCTGTTGAGTGAGGGTGAATCCATGACTGATATGACTGGCAAGACCAACCTGTTGGGGCTGACTCAACCGGAAATGGAAAAGTTCTTCGACTCGATCGGGGAGAAGCGCTTTCGTGCCGGTCAGGTCATGAAATGGATCCACCATTATGGTGTCGATGATTTCGATGCCATGAGCAACGTCAGCAAGGTCCTGCGCGAAAAGCTCAAGGCCTGTGCCGAGGTCCGCGGGCCGGAGGTGGTCAGCGAAGACATCTCCACCGATGGCACCCGTAAATGGGTGGTCCGCGTGGCCTCTGGCAGCTGCGTTGAAACCGTCTATATCCCCCAGGGCAAGCGTGGCACCTTGTGTGTTTCGTCCCAGGCGGGCTGCGCGCTGGATTGCAGTTTCTGCTCCACGGGCAAGCAAGGCTTCAACAGCAACCTCACCGCCGCCGAAGTCATCGGTCAGGTGTGGATTGCCAACAAATCCTTCGGCAGTGTCCCGGCGACCGTCGACCGTGCCATCACCAACGTGGTGATGATGGGCATGGGCGAGCCGCTGCTGAACTTCGATAACGTCGTTGCCGCCATGCATTTGATGATGGATGACTTCGGCTATGGCATCTCCAAGCGTCGGGTGACTCTGTCCACCTCCGGCGTGGTGCCGATGATCGATGAGCTCTCCAAGCACATCGACGTCTCCCTGGCCCTGTCGCTGCACGCGCCCAATGATGCGTTGCGCAACCAACTGGTGCCGATCAACAAGAAGTACCCGCTCAAGGTCCTGCTCGAGTCCTGCCAGCGCTACATGGCGACGCTGGGCGACAAGCGCTACCTGACCATCGAGTACACCCTGCTCAAGGACGTCAACGACCAGCTCGAACATGCGGTAGAAATGGTCGAACTGCTCAAGGATGTGCCGTGCAAGGTCAACCTGATCCCCTTCAACCCGTTCCCTCATTCGGGTTATGAACGGCCGAGCAACAATGCCATCCGTCGCTTCCAGGATCATTTGCACCAGGCCGGTTTCAATGTCACCGTACGCACCACCCGCGGCGAAGACATCGACGCCGCTTGCGGACAACTGGTCGGCCAGGTAATGGACCGCACTCGCCGTAGCGAACGCTACATTGCCGGACGCGAGTTGAGTGCCGACGCCCAAGCGCAGCTGATTGCCGTCGCTCGGAACTGAAGAGAGGAACTCCATGTCCCTGCGCGCTGCGCTGTTGTTTGTCGTTGTCAGCCTGTTGGCCGGTTGCATAACCACCGGCAAAGTCAATCCCATGACTACCCAGAAGGGCCGCGACGAAGCACGCAGAGCTTATGTGCAATTGGGCATCGGTTATCTGCAGGAAGGCCAGACCGAGCGCGCCAAGGTGCCGTTGCGCAGTGCGCTGGAGCTGGATTCCAGCGATCCCGACGCCAATGCCGCGCTGGCGTTGGTGTTCCAGAGCGAGGGCGAGAATGAGCTGGCCGAGGAGCATTTTCGCAAGGCGATCGCCAAAAGCGATGGCGATGCCCGGATCCTCAACAATTACGGCAGCTTCCTTTACGAACAAAAGCGTTACAAGGACGCTTACGCAATGTTCCAGAAAGCCGCAGGCGATCCCCTGTATCCTGAGCGCTCGCGGGTGTTCGAGAACATCGGCCTGACCGCATTGGCCCTGGGCAATCGCGTCGAGGCCCAGGAGAGTCTGGTCAAGGCCCTGCGTCTGAACCCCGATCAACCACGGGCGTTGCTGGAATTGGCAGAAATTTCATATGACACCCAGCAATATGTCCCTGCTCGCGGCTACTATGAGCGGTTCACCCAGCTCAGTGAGCAAAACGCGCGCAGCCTGTTGTTGGGCATGCGTCTGGCGAAGATTTTCGATGACAAGGACAAAGCCGCGAGTTTTGCCCTGCAGTTGAGAAGACTCTACCCCGGTACCCCGGAATATCAGCAATACCTGTCGGAGCAAAGATGAAAGCGGCGCATCCCGAAGTTGTAGCAGGCACTTTCGCCCATCCCGGTGAAGTCTTGCGTCAGGCCCGTGAAGACAAAGGCTGGTCGCAGAGCGATGTGGCAGTCAGGCTGAATCTGACGGTGTCCTCCCTCAACAACCTTGAGACCGGCGCCTTCGACAAGCTGCCAGGCCATACCTTCGCTCGTGGGTATATCCGAGCCTATGCCAAACTGCTCGGCATGGACCAGACCCCGCTGGTGCAGGCCTTCGACCAGGCCACCGGTACCAATGCCCAGGGCAGCAATGTCCATGGGCTGGGTCGTATCGAAGAGCCCGTACGCCTGTCCCACAATATTCTGCGCATCGTCAGCCTGTTGCTGCTGATCCTGGTGATCGGCGGCGGTTTCCTCTGGTGGCAGGATCAAGCCGGCCAGCGCGGCAAAGACCAAAACGCCGCGGCCATCGATCATGTGGAAGTGGAAGGCGCCGATGGCACCACCCGCGTGCACCCGATTGACGAGCCGCAAGTGCCGGCCACCGCACCGACCGCGACACCCGGCCAGCCCAATGCGTTGGCGCTGCCGCAAGGCGTGCCGCCGGTCGATCCGGCCACCACGGGTACGCCTGCATCGCCCGCCAGCCAGGCGGCGACCGCTGCCCCGACGACGGGTTCGGCGCTGCCGCTCAATCCAGCCACACATGTGCCTGGAGCCGCTACTGCACCGGCGGCGACCGCCGCGACCACTCCGGCATCGGCCGCTCATGTGCCGCCGGCCAATACCCCGTTCGCGCCATCGGCCCCGGCCGCACCGGATGTGCAAGCACCGGTGGCAGGCGCGGGGCAGGTCAATATTCAATTTGTGGCCGACTGCTGGACGCAAGTCACCGACGGCACCGGCAAGGTGCTGGTCAGCGGCCTCAAGCGTACCGGCGATACCCTCGACCTGAGCGGCAAGCCACCGTTTGCCGTGCGTCTGGGCTTCGCCAAAGGCGCCCAGATCACTTACAACGGTGAGGCTGTGGACGTCGCCAAATACACCTCCGGGCAAACTGCACGCCTGAAACTGGGGCAATAAATCATGCACGGCGAATCACCTATCAAGCGTCGCGTATCTCGCAAGATCTGGGTTGGCTCGGTTCCGGTCGGTGGCGATGCGCCCATTGCCGTCCAGAGCATGACCAACACCGATACCAACGATGTCGCTGCCACGGTTGCGCAAGTCCAGCGCCTGCAAGACGCCGGCGCCGACATCGTGCGCATCTCGGTACCTGACATGGATGCGGCAGAGGCCTTCGGGCGCATCAAGCTGCTGACCTCGGTGCCACTGGTGGCGGATATCCACTTCGATTACAAGATCGCCCTGCGCGTCGCCGAATTGGGCGTCGATTGCCTGCGCATCAACCCCGGCAACATCGGTCGCGAAGACCGCGTGCGTGCCGTGGTCGACGCCGCTCGTGATCGGGGCATCCCGATCCGCATTGGCGTCAACGCCGGCTCGCTGGAAAAGGACCTGCAAAAGAAATACGGCGAGCCGACGCCCGAGGCGTTGGTCGAGTCCGCTCTGCGCCATGTCGAGCATCTGGCGCGCCTGGACTTTCAGGACTTCAAGGTCAGCGTCAAGGCCTCCGACGTGTTCATGGCCGTCGACGCCTACCGCCTGTTGGCCAAGCAGATCAGCCAGCCGTTGCACCTGGGCATCACCGAAGCCGGTGGTTTGCGCTCAGGCACGGTGAAATCTGCCGTCGGCCTCGGTATGCTGCTGGCCGACGGGATTGGCGATACTATCCGCATCTCGCTGGCGGCGGACCCGGTGGAGGAGGTCAAGGTCGGTTTCGACATTCTCAAGTCCCTGCGCCTGCGCTCGCGTGGCATCAACTTTATCGCCTGCCCGAGCTGCTCGCGGCAGAACTTCGACGTGGTCAAGACCATGAACGAACTCGAGGGTCGCCTCGAAGACCTGCTGGTGCCGCTGGATGTCGCGGTGATCGGTTGTGTCGTCAACGGCCCGGGTGAGGCCAAGGAAGCCCATGTGGGGCTGACCGGCGGCACGCCCAACCTGATTTACATCGACGGCAAGCCGTCGCAGAAGTTGACCAACGACAACCTGGTCGATGAGCTCGAACGGCTCATTCGCCAGAAGGCGGCCGAAAAGGTCGAAGCCGACGCCGCGCTGATCTTGCGCAGCTGATCGGGCCTGTTGATACGTATCGCTAAGGATTTTTTGTGAGTAAGTCTCTGCAAGCCATTCGTGGCATGAACGACATCCTGCCGGAGCAGACGCCACTGTGGCGCTACTTCGAAGGCACCGTGGCCGGTTTGCTGGACAACTACGGCTATCGGCAGATCCGCATGCCGATCGTCGAGTTCACCGAGCTGTTCAAGCGCTCCATCGGCGAAGTCACCGACATCGTCGAAAAAGAGATGTACACCTTCGAAGACCGCAACGGTGATTCCCTCACCCTGCGTCCCGAAGGCACCGCCGCCTGCGTGCGCGCGGCGCTGGAACACGGCATCACTGGTGGTGGCCAGGTGCAGAAGCTCTGGTACATGGGCCCGATGTTCCGCCACGAGCGCCCGCAAAAAGGTCGCTATCGCCAGTTTCACCAGATCGGCCTGGAGGTCTTCAACCTCGAGGGTCCCGATATCGACGCCGAGCTGATCATCCTTACCTGGCGCCTGTGGGCTGCCCTGGGTATTCGCGACGCGGTGACCCTCGAGCTCAACAGCCTGGGCACCAGCGAGTCCCGTGGTCGTTATCGTGAAGCGCTGGTGGAGTTCCTCACCGCGCGCCTCGACCAGCTTGACGAAGACAGCCAGCGCCGCCTGAAGACCAACCCGCTGCGCGTGCTCGACACCAAGGACGCCAATACCCAGGCGGCCCTGGTCGGTGCCCCGCAGTTGGCGGACTACCTGGATGACGATTCGCGTACGCACTTCGAGGGCCTCAAGGCGCGTCTCGATGCGGTGGGCATTCCCTACGTGATCAACCCCAAGCTGGTGCGCGGCCTCGATTACTACAGCAAGACCGTGTTCGAATGGGTCACCGACAAGCTCGGCTCCCAGGGCACCGTCTGCGCCGGGGGGCGTTATGATGGTCTGGTCGAGCAGATGGGCGGCAAGCCGACCCCGGGCGTCGGTTTTGCCATGGGTATCGAGCGTCTGATCCTGCTGCTTGAAACCCTCGACAAGGTGCCCGAGTCGATCGCCCGTCAGGTCGATGTCTACCTCTGTGCCTTCGGTGAAGCGGCCGAACTGGCCGGGCTGGCGCTCAGCGAGCGTCTGCGTGATGCTCTGCCGTCGCTGCGCCTGCAGGTCAACGCCGGTGCAGGCAGCTTCAAGAGCCAGTTCAAAAAGGCCGACAAGAGCGGCGCCCTCTACGCGCTGATCCTGGGTGACGACGAGATTTCTGCGCAGACCGTTGGCGTCAAGCCGCTGCGTGGTCAGGGCGAACAACAAAACATTGCCTGGGATGCTCTCGCCGAGCATCTGGCGACTCACGTCGCCCAGGGTTGAAGCTGTTTCAACAGCCTAATTCGCGAAATAGGAGTATTGGGGTGTCAGGTACTGAAGATGAACAGCTCACCGAGTTGAAAGACTGGTGGCAGCGTAATGGCAAACCCTTGGTCACCGGCGGCCTGTTGGCCCTGGTGGTGGTATTTGGCTGGCAGGCCTGGCACCGATACCAGACCAATCAGGCCCAGGGTGCTTCGAATCTGTATCAGCAGCTGCTGGAGACCACGCTGAACCCGAGCGGCAAGCCGGACACCGCCCAGGTGGCCGACCTGGCCAACAAGCTCAAGTCCGACTTCGGCGGTACGGCGTATGCCCAGTACGGCAGCCTGTTCGTGGCCAAAGTGGCGGTGGACAACAACAAGCTCGACGATGCGGCAGCCGAACTGCGCGCCATCGTCGACAAGCCGTTCAACCCGACCTTGGGTGAGGTCGCACGTCAGCGCCTGGCCCAGGTGCTGGGTGCGCAGAACAAGGCCGCCGACGGCCTGAAACTGCTCGACGGGGATGCCGACAAGTCGTTCCTGGCCGCCCGTGAAGAACTGCGCGGCGACCTGCTGGTTCAGCTGGGTCGTGGCGACGAAGCGTTTACTGCCTATCAGAAGGCCAAGGCTGCACTGTCTGACGACGCTGCGGTCGGTAGCCTGCAAATCAAGCTGGACGACCTGGCCAAAGGGGATGCGTGACGTGATTCGTTGGAAACATGCAGCATTGCTGGCTCTGGCCGTTTTGGCCGCGGGTTGCAGCAGCAACAGCAAAAAAGAACTGCCACCGGCCGAACTCACCGATTTCAAAGAAGAAGTCGTGTTGCAGAAGCAGTGGAGCACCTCGATCGGTGACGGGCAGGGCGAAACCTACAACATGCTGGTGCCAGCGGTTGATGGCGGCACGATTTACGCGGCCGACGTGAATGGCGAAGTCTTTTCGCTGAACCGCGCGACTGGCGACGTGAACTGGAAGAAGAAGCTCAAGCTGCCGGTCTCCGGGGCTGTGGGTGTAGGCTCCGGGTTGGTCATGATCGGTACTATCGCCGGTGAAGTGATCGCGCTCGACGCCAGCAATGGTGAAGAGAAGTGGCGCGCTCGCGTGTCCAGCGAAGTGCTCGCGCCGCCTGCCAACAACGGTGATCTGGTCGTCGTGCAGACCCAGGACGATAAAGTCTTCGGTATCGATGCGGCCACCGGTACTCAGCGCTGGATGTATGACAGCACCCCGGCGGTCCTGACCCTGCGTGGCACGGGTGCTCCGCTGGTGACCAGCCGCCTGGCGATCGCTGGGCTGTCCAACGGCAAGGTCGTCGGCCTGGATACCCAGAACGGCGTGCCGGTCTGGGAAACCCCGGTCGCCGTGCCTCAGGGGCGCTCGGAGCTCGAGCGTGTGGTCGATATCGATGGCGGTCTGCTGCTGTCGGGCAGCACCCTGTACGTCACCAGCTATCAGGGCCGTATGGCCGGCCTCGATCTGGACTCCGGGCGTATCCTCTGGCAGCGTGATGCATCGAGCTATGCCGGTGTCGCCGAGGGCTTTGGTAACGTCTACGTGGCATTGGCGAGCGGCACCGTTGAAGGTGTCGACGAGCGCAGCACCACGGCGTTGTGGAGCAACGATAAACTGGCCCGCCGCCAGCTGTCGGCCCCTGAAGTGTTCTCAAGCTATGTGGCTGTCGGCGACATGGAAGGGTATCTGCACCTGCTGAGCCAGGTCGACGGACGCTTCGTCGGCCGTATCCGTATCGACAGCGACGGCCTGCGTGCGCGTCCGCTGGTGGTCGGCGATACAATCTACGTGTTTGGCAACAGCGGCAAGCTCGAGGCGCTGACCATCAAGCAGTAGGTTGCGTCTATGCTTGAGGTCAAGGTATGGCCTCAAGGAGCCCCGTTCACCGGGGCTTGCGGCACCTACCGTGCCGCTCCGAATTCCGGCCGCTGCCCTGCAGCGGCTTTTGTATTTTCTGAATTAACGAAGTGGAGAGCCGCATGGTTCCCGTAATCGCCCTGGTGGGTCGACCGAACGTCGGCAAGTCCACCATGTTCAACCGCCTGACCAAGAGCCGCGACGCTATTGTCGGTGATCTCTCTGGCCTGACCCGTGATCGCCAATACGGTGAGGCGCGCTGGCAAGGGCGTTCCTACATCCTGGTCGACACCGGTGGTATTTCCGGTGACGAACACGGCATGGACGAAAAAATGGCCGAGCAGTCACTGCTGGCCATCGAAGAAGCCGATGTGGTGCTGTTCCTGGTGGACGCCCGCGCCGGTTTCACCGCAGCCGATCAGATGATCGGCGAGCACTTGCGCAAGCGTAACAAGCGCTCCTTGCTGGTGGCCAACAAGGTCGACAACGTCGACCCGGAAATGGCCCGCGCCGAATTCGCTCCGCTGGGCATGGGCGATGCCATCCCGGTGGCCGGTGCTCAAGGTCGCGGTATCAACGCCTTGCTCGAAGCCGCCCTTGGTGAATTCCCCCGCGACGTCGAAGAGGACCTCAACGCTGACGTGAAGGAAGGCGAGGAGGCCGTGTTGATCCCTGGCCCGAGCGAGAAGGATGGCATCAAGATCGCCATCATCGGTCGCCCGAACGTCGGCAAGTCGACTCTGGTCAACCGCATGCTCGGTGAAGACCGGGTGATCGTCTATGACGAGCCGGGCACCACTCGCGACAGTATCTACATCCCGTTCGAGCGCAACGAAGAGAAGTACACCCTCATCGACACCGCCGGGGTGCGCAAGCGCGGCAAGATCCACGAAGAGGTCGAGAAGTTCTCGGTGGTCAAGACGTTGCAGGCCATCAAGGACGCCAACGTGGTGATTTTCGTCATGGACGCCCGTGAAGGCGTGGTCGACCACGACCTCAACCTGCTGGGCTTCGCCCTCGAAGCCGGTCGCGCTATTGTCATCGCGCTGAACAAGTGGGATGGCATGCTGCCGAGCGAGCGCGACTACGTGAAGACCGAGCTGGAACGTCGGTTGTTCTTCGTCAGCTTCGCCGATATCCACTTCATTTCGGCGCTGCACGGTACGGGCGTAGGTAATCTGTACGCCTCGGTGCAGAACTCGTTCAAATCCGCCATCACTCGCTGGCCGACCAACCGCCTGACCCAGATCCTCGAAGATGCGGTGCAGGAGCACCAGCCGCCGATGGTCAACAGCCGTCGCATCAAGCTGCGCTATGCGCACCTGGGTGGCGCCAACCCACCTTTGATCGTGATCCACGGCAACCAGGTCGAGAAGGTACCCACCTCCTACGTGCGATACCTGGAGAATACCTACCGCCGGGTGCTGAAGCTGGTTGGTACGCCGATCCGTATCGAGTTCAAGGGCGGCGAGAACCCGTACGAAAAACTCAAGAACACGCTCACCGACCGCCAGGTCAACAAGAAGCGCCGTTTGATGTCGCACCACAAGAAGGCCGACAAGAAGCGCCGCGACAAGCGCTGATTCCAGCCGCACGACACCCTCTGTGGGAGCGACCCCGGCCGCTCCCACAGCTGAGATCATCGTTTTACACCTCTCGCCAATCAGCTATCCTGCCGCTCTACCCCGCGCCGTTGGCGGAACGTCGTGCAGCAGGAACAGGCCCATGATCAGCAGCAAGTTGCCGAATGTCGGCACCACTATCTTCACCACCATGTCCCAGCTCGCGGCGCAGACCGGCGCGATCAATCTTTCCCAAGGCTTCCCTGACTTCGACGGCCCCCAAGGCCTGCGCGATGCCGTGGCCTATCATGTCGCCAATGGCCATAACCAGTACGCGCCCATGACCGGGCTGCCCGCGTTGCGCGAGCAGGTGGCGATCAAGCTCGCTCGCAGCTATGGCGTGAGCGTCGATGCGGAGCGGGAAATCACCATCACACCAGGCGCCACCCAAGCGATCTTTTGCGCAGTCCAGGCGGTAGTGCGACCCGGCGACGAAGTGATCGTTTTCGACCCTTGCTACGACAGCTACGAGCCCTCCGTGGAACTGGCCGGCGGTCGCTGCGTGCACGTGCAGCTCAGTGCCAACAGCTTCGCCATCGACTGGCAGGCCCTGAAGGATGCCATCGGTTCGCGCACTCGGATGATCATCCTCAACAGCCCGCACAATCCCAGCGGTGCCCTGCTCAGCAGTGCCGATCTGGATCAGTTGGCGGCCTTGATCGCCGACCGGGACATCTATGTCGTCAGCGACGAAGTCTACGAGCATCTGGTCTACGACGGCACCAGGCACGTCAGCGTGCTGGCCCATGAGGCCTTGTTCCAGCGCGCCTTCGTGGTCAGTTCGTTCGGCAAGACCTACCATGTCACCGGCTGGAAAACCGGATACGTGGTGGCCCCGCCAGCCCTGACCGCCGAGCTGCGCAAGATTCATCAGTACGTCAGTTTCTGCGGTGTGACGCCGCTGCAATACGCGCTGGCCGACTACATGGCCGCGGCGCCGCAGCACGTGGAGGAGTTGCCGGCGTTCTACCAGGCCAAGCGTGATCTGTTCTGCGATCTGCTGGATAATTCGCGCTTCACCTTTGATCGAGTGGGCGGTACCTACTTTCAGTTGGTCGATTATTCGCAAATCCGCCCCGACCTGAACGACGTCGATATGGCGTTATGGATGACCAAGGAGCACGGCGTGGCGACCATTCCAGTGTCGGTGTTTTATCAAACGCCGGTACCCGATCAACGCCTGGTACGCCTGTGCTTCGCCAAACGCGAGGAGACGCTGCGAGCAGCAGCCCTGAAACTATGCGCGATCTGACGACCCTGACCAATCTCGATATTGCCCTGGTGCAGACCACCCTGGCCTGGCACGACCGCACGGCCAACCTGGAACATTTCAACGAGCTGCTGGAGCAGGCACGGGGGGCCGACTTGATCATCCTCCCGGAGATGTTCACCACCGGTTTCTCTATGGACTCGGCCGGGCAGGCCGAGCCTGAGCAGGGCCCGACCAGCAAGTGGCTGCGGGCCCAGGCAGAAAAGTTCGCGGCGGTGATCACCGGCAGCGTGATCATCCAGGCAGCCGACGGCAGCTACCGCAATCGCTTGCTGTGGGCCCAACCCGACGGGCAGATCCTGCATTACGACAAACGCCATCTGTTCCGCATGGCCGATGAGCATGCCCATTACACCGCAGGCTCGGAGCAGGCGGTGTTCGAGGTCAAGGGCTGGCGGGTGCGACCGCTGATTTGCTACGACCTGCGGTTTCCGGTGTGGAGCCGAGACGCCGAGACGACCGACCTGCTGGTCTATACCGCCAACTGGCCGGGCGCGCGGCGCCTGCATTGGAATCGACTGCTGCCCGCGCGGGCGATCGAGAACCTGTGCTACGTGGCCGCCGTGAATCGCGTTGGTACGGACGGCAAGGGCTTCGCCTACACGGGTGACAGCCAGGTGCTGGATTTTCAGGGTGAAACCCTGCTGTGCGCAGGCGAGCTGGACGGGGTGGTGCGGGCGATCCTAAGCGCGGGCGATCTGGCCAGTTATCGCGAGCGTTTTCCGGCGTTTCGGGATGCTGATGGGTTTAGTCTGAGCTGATTTTTTGGTGCTGAGGTGGGTTGCAGCATTTTTTGGTATGGGAGTGGGGTGGTTCTGCTTTCGAGCCGGCCTTGGGGTCGCCGCCCGCCATACGGCCCCTCGCCCACACTCAAATCCCCGGCCCCTCGGCCCAACTCCGCTCTCAGGACAAAACCACCAGACACAAAAAAACCGGCCACTGAGGGCCGGTTTTTTATTCAGCAGTGCATCAAGCCGCTTTCGCTTGCTGCTGACTCAACGAGCGATTCAGCGCGCTGAACAGGGCCTTGAAGCTGGCCGTGGTGATGTTTTCATCCACGCCGATGCCATGCACCGGGCGCTCACCGGCCACACGCAGCTCGATATACGCGGCTGCCTTGGCGTTGGTGCCCGCACCGATAGCGTGCTCGTTGTAGTCCATGATCTCTACCGAAATGGGCAGGCCGGCGACCAGCGCTTCCAAGGCGCCGTTGCCCTTGCCGCGCCAGTGCTGAGTCTCGCCGTCGCTGTGCACTTCCACATCTACGGCACTGTTGCCGTTCTCTTCCTGCAGCTTGTGGCTGATCAGTGCGTACGGCGTGTTGGCTTGCAGATACTCTTTGCGCAACAGGCCATAGATCTGCTGAGCGGTCATCTCCAGGCCCAGGCGATCGGTTTCACCCTGTACGACCTGGCTGAATTCGATCTGCATGCGGCGCGGCAGGCTGATGCCGTATTCCTGTTCGAGCAGATACGTGATGCCGCCTTTGCCGGACTGGCTGTTGACGCGGATGACCGCTTCGTAGCTGCGTCCGATGTCGGCTGGGTCGATCGGCAGGTAGGGCACTTCCCACACGGTGCCTTCTTTTTGCTGGGTAAGGCCCTTGCGGATGGCGTCCTGGTGCGAGCCGGAGAACGCGGTGTGCACCAGATCGCCGACATACGGATGGCGCGGGTGCACCGGAATCTGGTTGCATTCTTCGACCACTTTACGCACGCCGTCGATGTCGGAGAAGTCCAGCTGCGGGTTGACGCCTTGGGTATAGAGGTTCAGGCCCAGGGTGACCAAGTCGACGTTGCCGGTACGCTCGCCGTTGCCGAACAGGCAGCCTTCGACGCGATCGGCGCCGGCCATCAGGCCCAACTCGGTGGCGGCGACGCCGGTACCACGGTCGTTGTGAGTGTGCAGGCTGATCAGCACGCTGTCGCGGCGTGATACATGGCGGCCGAACCATTCGATCTGGTCGGCATAGATGTTCGGGGTCGACACTTCAACGGTGGCCGGCAGGTTGAGGATCACCTTGTTGGTCGGGGTCGGATTCCACACCTCGATCACGGCATCGCAGACTTCAACGGCGAAATCCAGCTCGGTGGCGCTGAAGGTTTCCGGCGAGTACTGGAAGGTCCACTGGGTTTCGGGCTGCTGGGCGGCGTATTTGACGAACAGCTTGGCCGCGCTCACGGCGATCTCTTTGACGCCGGCCTTGTCCTGGTTGAAGACGATCTTGCGGAACGACGGCGAGGTAGCGTTGTACAGGTGAACGATGGCTTTCTTGGCACCGCGCAGGGATTCGAACGTGCGTGCGATCAGGTCTTCACGGGCCTGGGTCAGCACCTGGATGGTGGTGTCGTCCGGGATGTGGCCGTCCTGGATCAGGGTGCGCACGAAGTCGAAATCGGTTTGCGAGGCAGAAGGGAAGGCCGCTTCGATTTCCTTGACGCCGACGCTGACCAGCGTTTTCCAGAAGCGCAGTTTTTTCTCGGCGTCCATCGGCTCGATCAGCGACTGGTTTCCGTCACGCAGATCGGAGCTGCACCAGATCGGCGCGGCGGTGATGGTCTTCGAGGGCCAGGTGCGGTCGGCAATGTCGACGGTGGCAAAGGCGCGGTATTTCTGTGACGGGTCTTTGAGCATGCTCATGGCGAAAATCCTTTGAATGCGGCCGATGGAGAGGGCCTGCCGAAAAATAACTACTGAAGGAGATGGGCGAGGCGACGCGATTCAGCCTGGCAGTCGGGCACTCACCAGGCAGAGGCTGGCGTGCTGGCGGAGCAGAATATGGGTGTTTGCGTTGTTCATGGGGTCAACCCTAACCATTGAGGGAAAAGATGGCAAGGGTGTGGAAAAAATTGGTAGAAGTTGCCTTTAATCTGGCTTTATTGGATTTTTATCGCGGTGATGGTTGGCGAATGCATGGGTAATTGCTCACGGACTTCGATGGGCGCAATGGGTGGGTGTGTCAGCGACGGCCCCTTCGCGGGCAAGCCTTGCACTGTGGGAGCAAGGCTTGCCCGCGAAGAGGCCGGTGCTACTGGCATAGAACCCTGGAATCTCTCGCAGATGATTGGTGGCCGCGAAGCGCGCTCGCGAACGACGCGCCGCTGCACTACGGTTGAAACGCCCCGATGAAAATCGCCGGATCGACTCGCGCGTCATTCAAGCTCACGTTCCAATGCATATGCGGCCCCGTCGCCCGACCGGTCGATCCAACCCGACCGACCACGGCGCCGCGTGCCAGCGTTTGTCCCAGCTGCACGTCGATCTTGGACATATGACAGAACATGCTGATAAAGCCCTGGCCGTGGTCGACGAATACGGTGTTGCCGTTGAAGAAATAATCGCCCACCAGGATCACCTTGCCAGCGGCCGGGGTCTTGATCGGCGTGCCCGCAGGCACCGCGAAATCCAGGCCTGCATGGGGATTGCGCTCTTCGCCATTGAAGAAGCGGCGTACGCCGAAGCGGCTCGACAGGGGACCGTTCACAGGCTTGTCGAGCAACAGATTGCTCGGTGTGCCGGGGCTGAAGCTGCGGTAGGCGGTGGTCTGGATCGCCAGTTCCTGGTTGATGCGGGTCAAGTCCTGAGGTTCGGGATTGACCTGGCGCTTGTTCTTGAGAGTTATGCGCTGCTCGGGATAGTGCTTGCTGGTGACTGTGAAGGGCACCTGGCGGGTGCCGCTGGCACTCTGCACGCTGAGCGTCTGGCTGCCGGGCTTGACCGTCAGCGCCAGGCCGACGATCGCGCGCCAGTTGTCCTGCTCCTTGACTACCAGCACCGGCTTGCCGTCGATAAAGGCCTTGGGTGCCATGGCTGCGGGGCCGAGGTCGACGACCGCGACGCCACCCGGCACCGGTTTGTCCAGCAAACGGGTAATGTAGCTGTCGGCCTGGGCCATGGACGAAAGGCACAACAACAGCAAGGCGATCAGGCGCATGGTTCAGTCCAGAAGTGACAGGGTGACCGGTGTCAGGTGGTTGTCTTCGACCCGCACGTCCAGCTCGCCTTCGCCCAGGCGGGCCTTCAGACGCTGACCGGTGCGGGTCTGTGCGGCGCTGCGGATGGCCTGGCCGTGTTCGTCCAGCAGGATGCTGTAACCGCGGCCCAGCGTCGCCAGCGGGCTGACCAGGTGCAGCGTCTGCATCTGTGTCTGCAACTGTTGGCGACGGTCTTTGAGGGTGGCGGTGATGGCCTTGGGCAGGCGTTGGTCCACTGCGTTCAGGCGTTCATGGTCACGCTTGAGGCGTTGCTCAATGGCGCGGCGCATCAACGTGTCGAGACCTGCCAGGCGCTGTTTGAGCAACGCCAAGGCGCGCCCAGGATGCTGCGCGGCCAAGCGGGCATCGAGATGAGCGAGGCGCTGTTTGCGTTGAGCGAGGCGTTGCTCGAAAGCACGGCGCATGCGCATGTCCAGGTCGTCCAGGCGCTGGGCCTGCTGGCGCAGACGCTCGCCGGGATGGCGCAACCGGCGTGTCAGGCCGTCCAGGCGCAGACTGTGGTGGGCCAACTGATTGCGCATGCGCAGCAGCAGTCGGCGCTGCAGGTTCTCGATGCGCCGTTGCAAGTCGCTCATGTCCGGCGCCAGCAGCTCCGCCGCGGCGGATGGCGTGGGGGCGCGGACGTCGGCCACGAAGTCGCTGATCGATACATCGGTTTCGTGCCCCACGGCGCTGACGATCGGCGTCACGCAGGCATCGATGGCGCGGGCCACGGCCTCTTCGTTGAAACACCAGAGGTCCTCCAGCGAGCCGCCGCCCCGGGCCAGGATGATTGCATCGAAGCCGCGGCTGTCGGCCAGCTTGAGGGCACGCACGATCTGGTTGATGGCTTCGCGCCCTTGTACGGCGGTAGGGATCAGGGTCAGCTCGACCTGCGGAGCGCGGCGACGAAACACACTGATGATGTCGCGAATCACCGCGCCAGTGGGCGAACTGACGATACCGATGCGCCGCGGATGAGCGGGCAGGGCGACCTTGCGCTCGCTGCTGAACAGCCCTTCGGCGCCGAGCTTGTCCTTGAGCGCCTCGAAGGCCTGGCGCAGGGCGCCATCACCGGCCGGTTCGACGGTGTCGAGGATCAACTGGTAATCGCCGCGGCCTTCGAACAGCGAGACCTTGCCACGCACCTTGACCGCCACCCCGTCCTTCAGCGCCTGGCGCACCTTGGCGGCGTTCTGTCGAAACAAGGCGCAACGCACCTGGGCGCCGCTGTCCTTGAGAGTGAAGTACACGTGTCCGGAAGCCGGCCGTGCGAGGTTGGAGATCTCGCCCTCGACCCAGATATTGCTGAACACGTCCTCGAGCAGCACCCGGGCACGGCCATTGAGTTGGCTGACGGTAAGCACTTCGCGGTCCAGACCGAGTCTGGCAAAGGGGTCTTTAATCATGCCGGGCATCATAAAGGGTTACCGACCCTGTAGCGAGGGGGCTTGCCCCCGATCGGGCAGGGGCAGCGCCGTTAGTGTGGCTGACACAATCAGGGGCAAGCTCCCTGGCTACGGCAGTGTGCGGTGGTATCATCGACAACTTCACTCGCTCAGAGGCCTGCCGCTGCATGAACACCCAAAGCATCATCGTCCCGCGTCTCTCCACTGTCCCGGTCCATGAACCGCGAGCACGGGCGATTCTGCGCTGGCTGGTGCGCAAGGAGATCATCCAGGAGGCGCTCACCACCTGCGGGCGCACCGGCAATCGCATGGCCTACGGTATCGGCCCAGGCGCGCGCAGCGTGGTACTGAAGCCGGAACTGTTGCCCTATGAGGACTCGGTCAACGGCCTGGAAGTGGTCACCGATCGCTGCATCTTCACCCCGGACGTCGGTTTTCTCCACGAGGCTGGCTGCGCCGAGTGCCGCCGCGAGGTCGGCGAGGCGCTGTTCGATAGCCTCGAAGACTGGATGCCGGGCTACACCGACAACTTCACCTGCCCCGAATGCGGGCATGAAGACGACATAAATGGTTTCCTGTTTCTGCAACCATGTGCCTTTTCCAATCTAGGCTTCATCTTCAATAACTGGCAGGCAGCAGGGTTGCAGCAAGCGTTCGTCGACGAGTTCGCCGATTGGCTCGATCAGCCCGTGGCCAACGTCTCGGTGATACTGCGAGACAGCTGAAGCCGCCCCTGCCAGTAAATGGCGTTGCCACGAAGGTTTACCTTTCATCCATCAGCATGTATAGGTACAATGGCGCGCTTCCATTTTTCCCGCCCGGGAGCTCCCGCGATGCTGCGTATCAGCCAAGAAGCACTGACCTTCGACGACATCCTTCTCGTACCCGGTTATTCCGAAGTACTGCCCAACGAAGTCAGTCTCAAGACCCGTTTGACCCGTGGCATCGAGCTGAACATCCCCCTGGTTTCAGCTGCGATGGACACCGTCACCGAAGCCCGTCTGGCCATTGCCATGGCACAGGAAGGCGGCATCGGCATCATTCACAAGAACATGACCATCGAACAACAGGCCGCGGAAGTCCGCAAGGTCAAGAAGTTCGAAGCCGGCGTGGTCAAGGACCCGATCACCATCGAGGCCGACGCCACGGTTCGTGATCTGTTCGAACTGACCCGCCTGCACAACATCTCCGGCGTACCGGTGCTGCACGATGGCGACCTGGTCGGCATCGTCACCTCCCGTGACGTGCGTTTCGAGAATCGCCTGGACGTCCCGGTCCGCGAAGTCATGACCCCCAAAGAGCGTCTGGTCACCGTCCGTGAGGGCGCTGACAAAGCCGAGGTGCGCGAGCTGCTGCACAAGCACCGCCTCGAAAAGGTTCTGATCGTCGACGCCAACTTCCAGCTCAAGGGCATGATGACCGTCAAGGACATCGAAAAGGCCAAGGCCTACCCGCTGGCCAGCAAGGACGATCAGGCCCGCCTGCGCGTCGGTGCTGCGGTCGGTACCGGCAAGGACACCACTGAACGCGTCACTGCGCTGGTCAATGCCGGCGTCGACGTGATCGTGGTCGACACCGCTCACGGTCACTCCAAAGGCGTGATCGACCGCGTTCGCTGGGTCAAGCAGAACTTCCCGGACGTTCAGGTCATCGGCGGCAACATTGCTACCGGCGCAGCCGCCAAGGCCCTGGCTGAAGCGGGCGCTGATGCGGTCAAGGTCGGTATCGGCCCGGGCTCGATCTGCACCACCCGTATCGTCGCCGGTGTCGGCGTTCCGCAAATCAGCGCGATCGCCAACGTCGCCGCTGCATTGGAAGGCACCGGTGTGCCACTCATCGCCGATGGCGGTATCCGCTTCTCCGGTGACCTGTCCAAGGCCATCGTCGCTGGCGCCTACTGTGTGATGATGGGCTCGATGTTCGCCGGTACTGAAGAAGCACCGGGCGAGATCGAGCTGTTCCAGGGTCGTTCTTACAAGGCCTACCGTGGCATGGGCTCGCTGGGCGCCATGTCCCAGGCCCAGGGCTCTTCGGACCGCTACTTCCAGGACTCCTCGGAAGGCGCCGAAAAACTGGTGCCCGAAGGCATCGAAGGCCGCGTCGCCTACAAAGGCTCGCTGGCCGCGATCATCCATCAACTGATGGGTGGTCTGCGTTCGTCCATGGGCTACACCGGCAGTGCCGACATGGCGCAAATGCGCACCAAGCCCGAGTTCGTGCGCATCACCGGTGCCGGCATGGCTGAATCCCACGTCCACGACGTGCAGATCACCAAGGAAGCTCCAAACTATCGCGTAGGTTGATAGTGATCGCGCTCCGGCCTACACGCCGGAGCGCGATGATGAATTTTAACCGGGGCTGTTTCTGACAGCCCCGTGTCGTTTCTGATTACAGACGAGAATGAGTCATGGCCCTCGACATTCACGCCCACCGCATCCTGATCCTCGACTTCGGTTCCCAGTACACCCAGCTGATCGCCCGCCGCGTGCGCGAAATCGGCGTGTACTGCGAGCTGCATCCTTTCGACATGGACGACGCCGCGATCCGCGAATTCGCCCCTAAAGGCGTCATCCTTGCCGGCGGTCCCGAGTCGGTCCACGAGGCCGACAGCCCGCGCTGCCCGCAGGCGGTGTTCGACCTGGGCGTACCGGTATTCGGCATCTGCTACGGCATGCAGACCATGGCCGAGCAACTGGGCGGCAAGGTCGAAGGTTCCGATCTGCGTGAATTCGGCTATGCCCGCGTCGACGTGGTTGGCAAGAGCCGCCTGCTGGACGGCATCGAAGACCATATCGACGCCGACGGCCTGTTCGGCCTCGACGTGTGGATGAGCCACGGTGACAAGGTCACCAAAATGCCAGCGGACTTCCACATTCTGGCCAGCACCCCGAGCTGCCCGATCGCTGGCATGTTCAACGACGAACGCGGCTACTACGGCGTGCAGTTCCACCCCGAAGTGACCCACACCAAGCAAGGCGGACGTATCCTGTCGCGCTTCATCCTCGATATTTGCGGCTGTGAAGCACTGTGGACACCGTCGAAGATCGCCGAAGACGCCATCGCCCAGGTCCGCGCTCAGGTCGGTACTGACAACGTCCTGCTGGGCCTGTCTGGCGGCGTCGACTCCTCGGTCGTTGCCGCGCTGTTGCACAAAGCCATCGGCGACCAGCTGACTTGCGTCTTCGTCGACAACGGCCTGCTGCGCCTGCACGAAGGCGAGCAAGTGATGGCCATGTTCGCCGAGAACATGGGGGTCAAGGTGATCCGCGCCAACGCTGAAGATCAGTTCCTCAACAACCTGGCCGGCGAGTCCGACCCGGAGAAGAAGCGCAAGATCATCGGCCGCACTTTCATCGACGTATTCGATGCGCAATCGAGCAAACTGGACAACATCAAGTACCTGGCCCAGGGCACCATCTACCCGGACGTGATCGAGTCGGCTGGCGCCAAGAGCGGCAAGGCCCACGTGATCAAGTCTCACCACAACGTTGGTGGCCTGCCGGAAGAGATGAACCTCAAGCTGGTCGAGCCGCTGCGCGAGCTGTTCAAGGACGAAGTGCGTCGCCTCGGTCTCGAGCTGGGTCTGCCGTACGACATGGTTTACCGCCACCCATTCCCGGGCCCGGGCCTGGGCGTGCGCATCCTCGGTGAAGTGAAGAAGGAATACGCCGACCTGCTGCGTCGCGCCGACCATATCTTCATCGAAGAACTGCGCAAGGCCGACTGGTACCACAAGGTCAGTCAGGCCTTCGTGGTGTTCCAGCCGGTCAAGTCGGTCGGTGTTGTCGGTGATGGCCGCCGTTACGCCTGGGTCGTGGCCCTGCGTGCCGTGGAAACCATCGACTTCATGACCGCGCGCTGGGCGCATCTGCCGTACGAGCTGCTGGAAACTGTCAGTGGGCGAATCATCAACGAGATCGAAGGGATTTCGCGGGTGACGTATGACGTGTCGAGCAAGCCGCCGGCGACGATTGAGTGGGAATGATCCCAATTTAGTTTTTTACAAGCCCGCTTGATAGCGGGCTTTTTTTGGCGGTATCAATGTGCATTATAAATATGCTCTAAGATTCGGGTGTGGTGCCTGACGTCCCAATATGAATGGTGGTTCAAGATAGAAGTCATTTTCAGCCGGCGCGTGTCGTAATTTTTGATGCATGGAATTTTGTATGATGCACCAGCCTTATATCCTTCGGTTTGAGTATGATGCGGATAAGGCACTTTTTTTTGCATGATATTCTCGGCTCTCAAGTTTTTCCTATGATGGTCGATAAGCAAGGGTCCTGCTCCTATGGGGTCTACAGTTCGTAGAATTCGTTTGGAGCATATTGTTAGTTTGCATGGAGATTTTTTGTGGAAATGCTTTTTGTGCTGTTGATGCTGGGAGTGCTCTTTTGGGAAAAGGGCGGCGATGCAAAAAAAGAACTTCTCCAGGTGGTTGTCGACAATAAGCGTGGACTTGTTAAGTATCTGGGCTCTGCGGCAATGCTTGCCATGACGTTGTCTGTATTGCCTAGTTTGTTGTTGTCTATATATATGCGGAAGCATGGTTTTTTTGCATTTGAGATATTTGGTTCGCAGCAGGGAGGCATGCAGATCATTAGTTTGAATGTTCTTTTTAATTTTGTTGTGTTAGCAGTGTGTTTGATGGGGGCAGCTATTTTGTGGAAAATGAAAGCCCCGAAAGCTTTGGTAGGGCTGTCAATTGTGTCCGCGCTTTTGATTTTAGGCGTACTGTTTAGTGCTGCCTATATCGCTGATAATTATGATCTTGTGGTGCCGACCATATTTTTTTCTTTTCTAATTGGCGGCTATGTGTTCTTTTGGATTTCCAATAGTATTGATGGGAAAATTCGTCGCTGGTGGGTTCCGTTGGTTTTCTCGGCGATAGCCTTGATTTCCCCTGTTATATTCCACTCCTATGCAGCTGCGCTAGCAGGTAATGCCCTTTTTCAGATGCGTGTTGGAGGCATGCCTGTTGTGCTAGCCGAGCCGTTAGGGTTTGGGAAGTCTGGTTCTAGCAGTTTAATCAAAGGTAAACTCCTGTTGAGGACTCCTGAGCTTTATTATTTGGAGGTTCTGGACTCAAAAAGCCCCAATGCTCGTTCTGTAATAATAGTCAGCTCGGAAAGCACTTCGATAAGCTATGGCTTTAGCGATGAGTAGGTTTGTTTAAAAGTTTATAGCTTGTTTAGCAGGGAGGTTTGAAAGCGTGCTACCTTAAATTTGGGCTCTTAATCTGGGTGGGGAGGTCACCTTGGCCCGTTATACATATTTTTAATTTTTTGGAGGGAGGCCGATATGAAACGTACCAATAAGCGCTGGCGCCGTTATAGCTAACACTAATGGGGTTGGTAATCGAAACAAGCGCGGAGAATAAAAGGTTGATCGTACTGCTCCGGGAAGGTAATACTGCGCAGGGGCACCGGGCCTCGCCAAAGGATCGAACAGCAATCCGATTTGCAGAGTTCATAGGGAGCAGGTTCTTGTCATCTTTCGGCTTTACGTTCCTTTCGCGACAGGCACTTGGGCAGGCGGAGCAGTTGATGTTCGGTGCTAGCTCCGGTGTCCGCGATGAGGTTGGCTTCCTAATTGTCCACCAACGTTACGCAGACCATTTCTTTCCAGGCACCTCGGTCCTGCATACTCGACTGCGATACGCACTCCTCATCCCCTGGCTATATCAGAGCTTGCGAGCAAAGCGGCCGGCCCCCAAAGATTTCGCCCATGCATTCATTGATCTTGAACATAGGCTGACCGGCCGCCTTCAGTTCAAAGCCAGTAAAGGGGAACCCGACGGCGTGATCGGTGGTGAGGTCTATCCTCGCGCCATAAGCCAGCCGCCTGCCTATGTCTACTGGACGGCGCTCACGAAATGGGGACTGATCGGCGCCCGCCCCGACGGACGTCCTTGGAGCCGCCCCGACATGGCGCGGCTGCTCGCGGCCGGAAGCAAGCGGTCGATGCAGGATGACGACGGCAAGCCCATCGATGCGGTCGCATGGCCGATCACGGGTCTAATCGAAGCACCGGCGGGATGGGACGGCGACGGCAAGTTGACGCTCGAGCTCTCGGCACGTGAACAGGAATTCTTGGCTCGCAAGCTTCGCTCTGTCCGTTCACCGAGCGACCCGAGCGAGCCCTCCCTTTTTGCCAAGCTCGTGGGGCGTCCGCTGGATGATGCCGTGCATTGCTGGGGCGACGAGATCCTTAGCCTTGCGGGTAAGGACGCCGCTCTTCTGAAGCGCGCCGGACAGGCAGCCGCGCTCTCGGCGATTGGCCGGGCTGTCTATGCCGCACTTGTTGAGTCCTTGAAGGAAACCCGAGACAAGCGCCCCCAGGAGAAACTGCATCGTGCGAGTCTCGGGGACGTCGTTGATGAATGGGGGACGCAGGCGGGGGCCCTCGATTTCGCTCAATTCCTCGACGATGTCGGCCACCTCCCTGCGCCCGTCGAAGCTGTGCTTCGCGAGACGCTCGCCTGGATCCGCTCGAGGACGAAGAATCCGGCTTCCCTGCTCGATGTCTATAGCAGGGCCGAGTACAGCCGAAAAGGTGATCGGTCGCGCCTCGCTAACAACCAGTTCGGTGTCGATCGGCGCATGGAGTGGCAGGCCGAGAATCATGGCTTCGCGCATCCGCTTCACTACCGCTGGGGCAATGTAAAACGCCTTCTCCGCGACTTGAAGGGCGTCGCGTAATGGAGCGCCCGCCAGCATGGGACGGACAGCCCTATCTTGACGAGCTTCGCCCAGAGCGCGGCGAGACCGTCCGTCTGGCGCTGTTCGCGACCTATTCGGTGGACCTTTCGGCCATCGCAGCGATGCTGCTGGCGCTGGTCGGTCGTAATAACGAGAAGGGCTCGGGCGCGGCGATTGATTTCGCAGAAGCGGTTGATCAGTTGCGGCACCGTGTGCGGATCATAGTTCAGCGCGGGAGAATCGTGCGGCCGGTCGCGCTACCGAGGGTGGCGGGTATTCTCGACCAATTCGTGATTGAGCAGACGCATGACGAGCGTGTCCGCAGTTGGCATCCAAAGATCGCACTCGTGGCGTACGAAGGCCAGAAGGGGACGACCCGCTGGAAGCTATGGATCGGGAGCCGGAACCTCACCCGGTCACAGGACCTTGAGGTGGGTGTGCTTCTCGACGGGTATGGAAAGCGTGGAAAAGGTCGAATGCGCCTCGACGGCATTGGTGATCTTGCCGCTAACCTTGCAAGATCGGCCGGTCGAGTGGATGCCTCGGCCATTAGTGAGGAACTGGACTCTGTCTGGTGGGAGGCACCGGAGGGCTTTCGACTGCGGGCTCTTCTCAACGGTCTCGAAGACGGTGTCGCTCTGGCCGTCGAGCCTCCTGCGGGCACTATCGATGGCATCACGATCGTTAGCCCGTTTCTCTCCCCGAATTTTCTGAAAGCAGCGGGGCGTTGGGGCCCGACCGGCGCGCGAACCTTGGTCTCCTCGATGCCGGCGCTGGTCGACATTGCGAACCGGTCGGGGTCGTCGCTCGCGGCCTTCTCACGTGTCCTCGCCTATGCGGCACCAGATGAGACCATTGAGGAGAAGGCTCCGGAGGTACCCAAGACCTCGACGTCGGACGACGAAGCCGAGCCACAGCCTCTTGCGCTTCATGCCAAGCTCGTCGCTTTTCATCAGGGTGATAACACAATCGTCCGCGTTGGCAGCGCCAACGCCACTGAACGTGCTTGGGCTGGAAGGAATTCCGAAGTAATGGTCGAGCTCGAAGCGGGCGACGCGTTCAATGCCGGCCTCGATTTCCTGATTGGCAAGGCCACCCCGGTCACGATCGAGGCACTTGCGCAGACCAATCCCGCCGACACCAGCCAGGTGGATGCGCTAGAAGAATCACGCAAGGCGCTCATGGCATCATGGGATCCGATCCTCCGCCGTGATGACGATCGCTTCGTCCTCGATGCGAGAGCAGAGCCGCAACTCACGGATGCGAGCCACCGCCTGTCCGCCGGGCATGCCAATGGCGATCTTCTCGAGTGGCCCCAGCACGGTGTCCGGCTCGATCTCGGGGCTATTCCGCTGTCGATCCAATCAGCGTTTATCCAGGTCCGCATATCCTCAGCCGGGGAATCAGCGCGGTGGATGCAGCGCGTAACGGTCGATCCCCCGCTCGATGAAAAACGCGACCTCGCCGCTCTCGCCAGTCACATGGGGCTGCGCGCTTTCCACGATTGGATGCGGGCGATGCTAGGCGGAGAAACCACTCCGATCGGCGACGTTGCCTGGGACGAAGAAATGGAAGGGCCGGCCAATGGGCGCAAGGCGCTGAGCTATAGCCGTTTGACGCTCGAAGACATCCTCACCGCTTGGGCTCGCGATGAGAGGGCGTTCACAAGGGTTGATAAACACTTCGGGCCCTATGTCGAAGCGCTACTTGCCCATGACGAGAACCTCACCACTGCGGAGAAGAAAGATTTGAACGAGCTCGCACAGATTTGGGCGATCGCCCGTATGCAACTCGCCTCATGAGTGCCCGGTCCAAGCCGTTCCAGCAAGCGACGGTCGCAGCGGCTATAAAAGCTCTTACCGGCGGAAATCCGCTTCGCCGGTTCCTCGTTGCTGACGAGGTTGGCCTCGGCAAGACCGTCGTCGCTCGCGACACGCTCGCGGCGCTCGCCCACAATGCCCGCAAGTTCACGGTCTATTACATCTCGAGCGGTCACAAGGTCGCTGATCAGAACAAGGTCGAACTGCTGCGCTTCCTGGACGAGGATGCCGCCGACGCGGCGCTCTCGAAGATTGATCGCGTCGGTCTGATCCCTATCGAGGAGAAACGTACCGGCAGCCTGCGGCTATACGCGTTCACGCCCCACACTTCCTTCTCCAGCAAGAAGCGCTTCTACGGCGGCAAAGCGGTCGAACGTGCCTTTATCAAACTGTTGCTCGATGAGATCTATCCTGGGCTGACAAGCACGTTTCCGGACAAATTCATTGAGCACGGCGCGACGACAGGCTGGGGCTGGGCTCTCGCCGAAGCCGAACGAAAGTTCGAATACGCCTCAGTTGCCTTCAAGACCGCCTATGGCCGGGCGCTCAGAGGAGAATTTGGCAGGGCAGCGCGCAAGACGATCTCGCAAGCAGCCAATGACGAGATGATCTCGGACGGCCACACGATCGGTCTAATGCGCAAGGCTCTGGCGCAAGCGGCGCTCGACTCCGCAAGGCCGGATCTTGTGATCCTCGACGAGTTCCAGTGCTACCGCGAGCTGCTCGATGGGCGCGCGGATAATCCACTCGCGCTCCAGATGCTCGAAGGCAAGGGCGGCTCCTCGCCACCGCAAATTCTCTTGATCTCGGCCACGCCGTACCGCTTTTATGCGGAGCGTTGGGAGACCGGCGCGGGTGGGGCGCCGCACGTCGAGCTGTTCGATCTCATCGCGTTTCTGGGCGGTGCTGATGTTCGCTCCGAGGCTGAGACGCAATTCCGCCGATTCGGAGATCTGCTGCACGCGATCGGCCGCCTGCCGGTCGAGAGCCGTGGGGCGGCGATCGGCGAGGCTGAGACGATCAAGCATCAGCTAGAGAGACTGCTGACGCCGCTCATGTCTCGGACGGAACGTCCCGCCGCTCGAGAAAGCAGCGAACCACCGCCCAAGCCCGTGCGGATCGAACCGCACGACCTAGACGTCTATCGCCACTTCACCGCTGCGGTGCCTAAGAACCTGAAGACCGCCACGATTGCCTATTGGCTGTCGGTCCCTTTGCCTGCACAGGCCCTCGGCGACCGCTATCAAATTACACGTGGTGTGGAATTCCCGGCGACTCGCAGCGTCCCGCGTCTTGGCGTCACGACCTGGTCCAAGCCACCGAAAGATGCCTGGGGGAGTGCCAAGCTCCGGGCGCTCGGCGATATCTTGCCAACCGATGCGCTCGCTTTACCTTGGATGCTGCCGTCACTGACTTGGTGGGAGCCTGCAGGCCCTTGGGCAAAGGTGGGGCGGCCCCAGAAGATGATGATCTTCAGCCGATTTAGAGCAACGCCGCAAAGCGTCGCGGCGCTCGTCAGCCTGGAGGTCGAGCGCAAGTTCGTAGGGAGAAGCTCCCTGCCCTATGCGAACGCTTGGAAAAAGCGCCACCTCAACCCTAAGCCCAATCAGGGGCCGACCTTCGCGCTCTTCCACCCGAGTCCGTTCCTGATCCGCGCTGTCGATCCGCTCGACGTCCGCGACGGCGCCTCGATCAAGCAAGTTCGTGCTCGGGCAAGGCAGCAGATCATTCGGGCGCTGCCGGTATCCATTGCGCCCGAGGCGCCGAACAAGCGTGATGGTCGCCGCCGCAAGCCAGCTTGGGCGGTGCTCGCAACGATCGAAGCTGCGCAGCCGCAGCCGCACGTTCGCGAGTTTGCAGCGATCCAAAAGGAGTGGGGAGGGGTGGCGCCGAAGGACGCGGCTCTCCAATCCCTCCTCGAACAGCGTCAGCAGGCGGAGCCGATTAGCTGGATCAGTAAGTGGGAGCTCGAGGCGCTGGTCGACATGGCGCTCGGCGCACCGGGTGTTGTCGCCGGCCGCGCGCTCTATCGCCATCTACCGGAGCTTTTCGACTATAAAGGTCAGCATTATCGTAAGTTGGCGCGGTTCTGCTGGACCAAGCTGCGCACCTATCTTGATCGTCCGGTCTTTTGGTCGGTACTGCCGGGAGACGACGCGACGGCCAAATATCAGCGCGCCTGCGTCGAGGGTTGTCTCGAAGCGGTGCTCGACGAGCATTTCTGGCTGCGCAAATCCAAGGTGGGTGGCATCGGCCTCATCGACGACCTGTCTGGAGCGCTCTCTGCAAATGTCGGGACGTTCGGCTTCAAAGGGCTGGCCAAGAAAGAGAAGATCCGCATCCGCTGCCATGCCGCCGTGCCGTTCGGCGGCACTGAGAGCGAGACGCAGCGTCAGGATCAGGGCGGCGACAACCAGACGCCCGCGCGCTCGGAGGAGATTCGCAGCGCGTTTAATACGCCGTTCTGGCCCTATGTCCTCGCGACCACCTCAGTTGGCCAGGAAGGTCTCGATTTCCATAGCTGGTGTGACCGTCTCGGGCATTGGGACCTGTGCTCGAGCCCGGTCGATCTCGAACAGCGCGAGGGCCGCGTTCAGCGTTTTGGCGGCCTCGCCGTCCGCCGTCCGCTCGCCGACAAGCTCGGAAAGGACGCCTTGACCACGGCCCGGCGCGACCTGACCTCTCCCTGGGACGCGATAGCAAAAGGTGCCGACGAGGCTTTCAAGGATGACGAAACCGGCCTCACACCTTGGTGGACGCTGCCCGGTGCTGACCTCAAACGCCACCTGTTCGCCCTGCCGCAGAGCCGCGACATCGATCGATTTGCCAAGCTGAAGACGCAACGCCTCCTATATCGCGTAGCGCTTGGGCAACCTGACCAAGAGGATCTGGTCGAGCTTCTCACGGACAACGATCCAGAGGTCCTGCGGTTGCTGCAGGGCTTGACGTTGAACCTGTCAGCCTTCGCACATCGACGACTTGGCTAGGTCTTGTAGGCGAGTCAGTAAGGGGAATCACTCCTGAGTGTTACGGCATAATCTGCGACAGATAACGAATGATGTGCAGAGATGTGAAATGGTATTTTTCATGGTCTTGTGCGATTCAACTCTCCGGAAGCGCCATTTTTCCTGAGATTTACCTGCTCATCAATAATAGAGTGGGAATAATGGGACGTCCGGCATCGTCCGGTAGCCAATAACACGCAATACCCTTAAGCCCGCTTAGTTGCGGGCTTTTTGCTTTCTCGATGGAGTATTTTCAACATTACTGGCACTGGGCTATAGCACACTTGCACTATAGCGAAGCCAGCCCCCGCTCCTTAAGCTGTGCGGGTATAAATATAAAAATTTGCTGAAAAAAACATGCAAGGTAACCTCATGTCCGTAATATATAGAAACACATTCAGGAACGGCGTTGGAATGTGCCTGCTGGTCGCTGTTTTGACCAGTTGTGCAAACTCGAACGATTTGATGGGGAATATGAATACCTTCGGTGTCGGCGCGAAGAAATATGATATGGATTATCTGAATAAAACGCTTCTTGTGGGTAAAACCACCAAGGCCCAAGTGCTGGAGCTATTTGGAAAGCCGACAAGGGGCGGTTCGGACCTGAGTGCACAGAGCACCTGGACCTATGAAAAAAGCCAGGAAGGCCTCGAGAAGTATTTGAACATCGCCCACGGCTATGTACCGCAGGAGATGGGTCAGAAACTCTCGGCTGCCCAGTATCAGGTATTCAAAGCGCAAGTCGCAGTGAATGACGCCGGCACCGTGGCAGGCGGATCACCTACCAGACAGGGGCTTATCCTGGATATCTATTTCGATCACGATGTGGTCCAGGGCTTTAGCGTGCCCCAATAGTGGCCCGTTTGCCGCGGCTGCCCACTTCAGCCACCAATCACCGAATACTTCACCGCTGCTGCCGCCCGCGATTTCACGTTGAGACTGCGCAGCAGCGATGACACGTGGATGCGCACGGTGAAGGGCGAAATCGCTAGCGCCTTGGCGATTTCCTTGTTGGTCTTGCCTTCTGCAATCAGCCGCAACACATCTTGCTGGCGCGGCGTGAGCACATTGGTTTCCAATGGCAGCAGGCCGGAGGGGGCAAATTTCACCAGCACTTCACCCTGGCGGATTGCCAGGAGCGCCTCAGCGATTTCATCGGTGGTGATGTTCTTGCCGATAAAGCCATCGACGCCGAGCGCCATGATTTTTTCGATCAGCGCAGGGTCGTCCACCATCGACATCACGATCAGCGTGGTACGCCGCAGCTGTTGACGTAATTGCGCCAGGTCGGCGAGGCAGGTCAGGCCGGGAAAGCGCAGGTCCAGAATCAGGGTGTCGATTTCCTCTGCGCTGTGGAGGGCGGCTTGCACACTCGCGAAGTCACCGACTTGTTGCAATTGTGCCTCGGGCAGCAGCCGTTGGACGGTGCGCATCATGGCTTCGCGAAACAATGGGTGGTCGTCAGCAATTATTATTTTACATGGCATTCATTGCCCTCCTGGGCCGTCCTCTGCTGATAGGTCAAGTCGGCGTGCCGATAAGCGGCTGGATACTGAATGGTACGGATATTTAAAATAACAATATAAGGAGATTCCCATGGCTTTTGAAAAAAGCGCGGAGCTCGATCAGGCCAACTTTCGAATCATCGTGACATTGGTGGCCATTGTATATGTTGGCGCTTTAGGATTTCTGCCTGGGCACAGGATGGAAACCTATCTTCCAATTATTATGTATTGCTTGTTGTTTCTAATTGCCTCTGTGGCGTTTCGCTATGTCATCGCCCATTGGCCCGGGCATTATCCGCTGCGCCGCGTCCTAGGTATGGTCCACGACTACACCGGCACTTCGTTCGGCCTGGTCGTCGGAGGAGAGGCCGCACTGGCGCTGTACGCCGTGATCGTGTGGGTCAACCTGGGAAACGGCATGCGTTTCGGCTCGCGCTACCTGGCGATTGCCACTGGCTTGGCGTTGCTCGCGCTGGTCGTCGTCTATTGCCTGACACCCTATTGGCAAGCGCAGCCCTTCATGGTGCTGATGCTGATGGTGACCAGCACGGTGATCCCCGGTTATGCCCATCTGCTATTGAAGCGTACCCGCAAGGCCTCGGAACAGGCCGCTGCCGCCAACCGGGAGAAGTCGCGCTTCCTGGCCCAGGCCAGCCATGACTTGCGCCAGCCGATTCACTCCATCGGGCTGTTCACTGCCTGCCTGCGCGAGGCGCGGCTGGGCGATGACGAGCGGCGGCTGGTGGATAGCATCGACCGCTCCCTGCTCAACGTGTCCCAGCTGTTTCGCTCGATTCTCGATCTCTATACCCTCGACAATGACCGCGTGCAGCCCAGGCTTCGGGCGGTACACCTGGGGGAGCTGCTGAACGACCTGGTGCGCCAGAACGCCGAGGCTGCGCGTTGGGCGGGTGTGGAAGTACGCTTGCGGCCCTGTGCCCATTGGGTTCGGGTGGATGCAACGTTGGTGTCCACCATGGTGCAGAACGTCCTGTCCAACTGCTTCAAATATGGCGCCGGGCGACCCGTCCTGATCGGCGTGCGCCAGCGGGGCGATACGGTGGCAATCGTGATCCACGACCGCGGCAGGGGGATTGCCCAGGCGGACCTGGCGAAAGTGTTCGAAGAGTTCTATCGGGTCCGACAGCGGCGCGACACTGATGTTGAAGGCGTCGGCCTGGGGCTCTCGATCGTCAAGCGCCTCGGACAGTTGATGGATGTCGAGGTAGCCATTCGTTCACACCTGGGCCGGGGCACGTCAATTTGTTTCTCAGGCTTGCCGCTGACGTGTGCGCCGGCACCACTTCTCCATCGTGAATCCCCTCAGCAGGCCGGACTGTTGACGGGCCTGAAGGTGTGCCTGATCGAGGATGACCGCAACGTATTGCTCGCGACCCAGGCCCTGCTGGAGCGCTGGGGATGCTCGGTGCAGGCAGCCTTGAGTGATGAGAACCTGAGCAGCGATTGCGATGTCATCATCGCCGACTACGACTTGGGTGCCCATGCCACCGGCATCGAATGTATTGACCAGCTTCGCGAGCAACGTGGCTGGGCGGTGCCGGCGCTGATGCTCACCGGGCACGACATCGAGAAGCTTCAAGCGCAGTTGCACGGCCGCCAGATCACTCTGCTTTGCAAACCCGTGCGACCCGCAGAGCTGCGCGTTACCTTGCGCGACCTCGCTCACAGCTCACCTCGCCAATATCGGTCGAAGGCCTCGGTTGCCCGTTAGCCCAGCCGAATGCTGGCTACATCGCGGCCAGTCGAGCCATTATTGCTTGGTGCATTGCGCGCCCATGCCCATGCCCATCGAGCCGAGGGCAACCATGGCCCCACTCGGCAGTTCGCAGGCGTAATCGCCGGTCACTGTCTTGGCCGTGAAATAGGTAGTGCTGCTGTCGTTGCGTACGTTCGAGATGTGGCTTATCGGCTTGCCAATGCTGGTTTGGGCCCTGCTTTTGAGGTCGTCTTCAGTCGGCTTGATGACTTGGCAGCCGGCCAGGCCGAGCATTAATGTGCCGAGGAGAGCAAGGGAGTGGGCGGTGCGAAATGGCTTCATAGGTACCTTCAGGTGAATGCGAAAAATGCCCGCAGATTTAATGATGAAGGCGCCTGGCGAGCAATTAGGGCGGATGTGCTAATGGCGTGTTGACCACACCCATGCCTTGAGCAAGCGCGTTGCGATAAGTCCCGCACTTTTCTTTCAATAAACCTGCCTACGTAGGCTTTCCTGCTACAAATTGTTTCAATGCGAATCATTCCCTGATAGCCGGTGTATCTTGTTCGCCCTTTATGCCCATCCGGGGCGCCATGTCGTCGCCATCAGGAATATCCGCTCATGTCTGTTACCCGCCGCCAAATTCTCACGGGCGTGGCCGGCCTTGCTGTGGTCGGGGTGACTGCGGGCGGGCTGGGGCGTTATTGGCTGGGGCGTTCCGATCCTGAGGTCGGGCACGACTATCAGCTGATTGCCGCACCGCTGGACGTCGAGTTGGTACCGGGGCATACCACCCAGGCTTGGGCGTTCGGGCCGAGTGCGCCGGGCACTGAACTGCGCGCGAGGCAGGGCGACTGGCTGCGGGTGCGATTCATCAATCGGCTGCCGGTCGAAACCACCATCCATTGGCACGGCATCCGCTTGCCGCTGGAAATGGACGGGGTGCCTTATGTCTCCCAGTTACCGGTCAAACCGGGCGAATTCTTCGACTATCGCTTCCGCGTGCCGGATGCTGGCAGCTATTGGTACCACCCCCATGTTGCCAGCAGCGAAGAACTGGGGCGCGGGTTGGTGGGGCCGTTGATCATAGAAGAGCGCGAACCTACAGGTTTCGCTCACGAGCGTACGGTAAGCCTGAAGAACTGGCACGTGGACGAGCAGGGGGCCTTCCTGCCTTTCAGTATTGCCCGCGAAGCGGCTCGCAATGGCACGCTGGGACGCCTGTCCAGCGTCAACGGCGTGCATCTGGGCGTCGTCGACTTGCCGGCGGGCGAGGTGGTGCGGGTCCGCCTGCTCAATCTGGATAACACCGCCACGTACAGGATCAATCTCAGAGGCCAGTTCGAGGCGCGGATCTACGCGCTGGACGGCAACCCGATAGAACCACGCGATCTGGACAAGGAGTATTGGCTCGGCCCCGGCATGCGCATCGATCTGGCCATTCGCGCGCCGGCGGCCGGCGAGGTGATCGCCCTGCGCGATGGCCCGGTGCGGCTGGGCACGTTTCGGGTGGTCGCACCGGTCGAGCACTCGGCAACCACTCGCGACTGGCCGCCTGCGCTGCCTGCCAATCCGGTGGCCGAGCCGGACCTGAACAACGCCGAAAAAATCAACTTCAACTTCGAATGGGTTGGCTCCGTCTCGGTAGACACCGATAATGGTCGCCCGCCCAGCCTCTGGCAGATCAATGGCCAGGCCTGGGATATCACCGACAAGACCTGCGCCGATCGCCCCATCGCGCGCTTGGTCAAAGGCAACAGCTACATCCTCGAATTGAAGAACATGACCCAGTACCAGCATCCCATCCACCTGCACGGTATGAGTTTCAAGGTGATCGCATCCAATCGCCATGAAGTCGTTCCGTACTTCACCGATACCTACCTGCTGGGTCGCAACGAGCGCGCCCAAGTGGCATTGGTGGCGGATAACCCGGGGACCTGGATGTTTCACTGCCATGTGATCGACCACATGGAAACCGGCCTCATGGCCGCGATCGAGGTGGCCTGATGCGTCAGCCATTGATCGTCGACCGCAGCCGCGACCGGGATTTCATGCTCGAGGCGTTGGCCTTGGCCGCCCAGGGCGCAGCGCTGGGTGAGGTGCCCGTGGGGGCAGTACTGGTGCAGAACGGCGAAATCGTAGGCCGTGGTTTCAACTGCCCCATCAGTGGCAGCGATCCCAGCGCCCATGCCGAGATGGTCGCCATCCGCAACGCCGCCCAGTCGGTGCAGAACTACCGGCTGCCGGGCAGTACACTTTACGTCACGCTGGAACCTTGCAGCATGTGCGCCGGATTGATCGTGCATTCACGAATCGCGCGAGTGGTGTACGGCGCGCTCGAGCCCAAGGCGGGGATCGTGCAGAGCCAGGGGCAGTTCTTCAGCCAAGGCTTTCTGAACCATCGGGTGGTGGTTGAGGGGGGGGTGTTGGCGCAGGAGTGTGGGGCGATTTTGAGTGAGTTCTTCAAGGCCCGTCGCGCGAAACTCTAGGCGCTGGCCAATCAGAGCGGCGGCGTCTGCTCCGGTGCCTTGGTCTTGTCGATCCCCGGCACATGCAGATTGCCATCCGCCACCTGGCTGCCTTCCAGCTGTGGCTGCGTCACCCAGGTGAGGATGTCGTAATAGCGGCGGATGTTGGCCACGAAGTGCACCGGCTCGCCGCCGCGGGCGTAGCCGTAGCGCGTCTTGCTGTACCACTGCTTCTGCGCCAGGCGCGGCAGCATCTTCTTGACGTCCAGCCACTTGTTGGGGTCCAGGCCTTCGTTCTGCGCCAGCTTGCGCGCGTCGTCAAGATGCGCCGAGCCGATGTTGTAGGAGGCGAGGGCGAACCAGGTACGGTCGGGCTCAAGGATGCTGTCATCGAGCTGGTCGCGCACATAGGCGAAGTACTTGGCGCCGCCGATAATGCTCTGCTTGGGGTCGAGCCGGTTGGACACGCCCATGGCCTGGGCGGTGCTCTGGGTCAGCATCATCAGGCCGCGCACGCCGGTCTTGGAGGTGACGTCCGCCTGCCACATGGATTCCTGATAGCCGATGGCGGCGAGCAGGCGCCAGTCCACCTCTTCAGTCTTGGCCGAAGTGCGGAACTGCTTCTCGAATTTTGGCAGACGTTGCTGCAGGTGTTGAGCGAAAGTGGTGGCGCCGACATAACCAAGTACGTCGACATGGCCGTAGTAGCGATCCTTGAGGCGCTGCAGCGTGCCGTTCTTGTCGACGTTGTCGATGTAGCGGTTGAGCTCGTCCAGCAGGCTGTTGTCTTCGCCTGCCGCCACGGCCCAGCGTTGCTGACGGGCATCGCCGAGGTCGAAGGCGACACGCACGTTGGGGAAGTACACCTGGTTCATGGCCACTTCGTTGGAGTCGACCAGGGTCAGGTCGATCTGGCCCTCGTCGACCATCCGCAGCAAGTCGACCACTTCGACGGCGTCGGACTCTTCATATTGTATTTCAGGATATTGCTTCTTCAGCTCGGCGAGCTGTTCGGCGTGACTGCTGCCCTTGAGTACCATGATCTTCTTGCCCACCAGATCGGCCGCTTCGGTCGGCCGCGATTGGCCGTTGCGGTAGATGATCTGCGGGGTGACTTCAAGATAAGGGTGGGTGAAGCGTACCTGCTTGTCGCGCGTCGGTGTGCTGACCAGACCCGCAGCGGCCAGCACTGGAGCTCCGGGTTTGCCGAGGCGTCCGAACAGATCGTCGAGGTTGTCGGCGGTCTCGATTTGCAGCTTTACGCCCAGATCGTCGGCGAAATGCTTGACCAGTTCGTACTCGAAACCGGTTTCACCATTTCGATCCTGGAAGTACGTTGCCGGGCTGTTGCGGGTGACAACGCGCAGGACTCCATCCTCCTTGATGCGCTCCAGTGTGGTGGTTTTATCCACGCAGCCATTGAGCGCCAGGAAGATACCGAGTACGCCGAGCCATCTGGCGCAGCGCGAGCGTGAAACTCTCTGGGCAAACATCGGTGCAGTATACGCAAAGCGCGTCCGTCGCCATATCTCGACAGAATGGGGATGGTCTGCTATGCGGGGTGCTCAGTAGTGTGAGCCCCTGATGCTACAACTGTGGGAGCGGGCTCTGCCCGCCAAGCTTCTGAGGCATAAAAGCTCGCGGGCAGAGCCCGCTCCCACAGGGGCCGACACGCGGATTGGTACTGCGACACCGTTTCGGGTGCCGTGAGCAACGGTTTAGGCTAGAATGCACGGCCTCAAAGCACACCCCTTCTCGAGGCTGTCCCGAAGATGTTGATCCTGCGCGGCGCTCCTGCCCTTTCTGCCTTTCGCCACGGTAAATTACTCGAGCAACTGAGCCAGAAAGTCCCTGCTGTTACTGGCCTGTATGCTGAATTTGCCCACTTCGCTGAAGTCACTGGCGAATTGACCGACGAGCAACAGCACGTCCTGGCTCGTCTGCTCAAATACGGCCCGAGCGTGCCGGTGCAGGAGCCTGCCGGGCGCCTGTTCCTGGTCATGCCGCGCTTCGGTACCATTTCGCCTTGGTCGAGCAAGGCCAGCGATATCGCCCACAACTGCGGGTTGAGCAACGTCTCGCGGCTTGAACGCGGTATTGCCTTCTATGTCGCCGGCGAGTTCGATGCCGCTCAGGCACAGCTGGTGGCGGACGTGCTGCACGACCGCATGACCCAGATCGTGCTGGGCAAGCTTGAAGAGGCCGCCGGCCTGTTCAGCCACGCCGAGCCCAAGCCGCTGACCGCCATCGATGTGCTCGGTGGTGGCCGCGCCGCGCTCGAAGCCGCCAACGTTTCGCTGGGCCTGGCCCTGGCCGAAGACGAAATCGACTATCTGGTCACCAGCTTTGTAGGACTGGGGCGCAACCCCCACGACATCGAATTGATGATGTTCGCCCAGGCCAACTCCGAGCACTGCCGTCACAAGATCTTCAACGCCAGTTGGGATATCGACGGCCAGAGCCAGGAAAAAAGCCTGTTTGGCATGATCAAGAACACCTACGTGATGCACAGCGAAGGCGTGCTGTCGGCCTACAAGGACAACGCTTCGGTGATCGTCGGCAACGTTGCCGGGCGTTTCTTCCCGAACCCTGACACCCGCCAGTACGGCGCGGTGCAGGAGCCGGTGCACATCCTGATGAAGGTCGAGACCCACAACCACCCGACCGCGATCGCCCCGTTCCCCGGCGCGTCCACCGGTTCCGGTGGCGAGATTCGCGACGAGGGCGCGACCGGTCGTGGTGCCAAGCCCAAGGCTGGTCTCACCGGCTTCACTGTGTCCAACTTGAATATCCCGGGTTTCGAACAACCTTGGGAAAAGGCCTACGGCAAGCCCGAGCGCATCGTCACCGCGCTGGACATCATGCTCGACGGCCCGCTGGGCGGCGCCGCGTTCAACAACGAATTCGGTCGCCCGGCGCTGACGGGCTATTTCCGTACGTTCGAGCAGACCATCAACACCCCCCACGGTGAAGAAGTCCGTGGTTACCACAAGCCGATCATGTTGGCTGGCGGCATGGGCAACATCCGCGCCGAACACGTGCAAAAAGGCGAGATCACCGTCGGCTCCAAGCTGATCGTGCTCGGTGGCCCGGCCATGCTAATCGGCCTGGGCGGCGGCGCTGCCTCGTCGATGGCCACAGGTGCCAGCTCGGCGGATCTGGACTTCGCCTCGGTACAGCGCGAAAACCCGGAAATGGAACGCCGCTGCCAAGAGGTCATCGACCGCTGCTGGCAGTTGGGCGACAAGAACCCGATCAGCTTCATCCACGACGTCGGCGCGGGCGGTCTGTCCAACGCCTTCCCGGAACTGGTCAACGACGGCGGCCGTGGCGGTCGTTTCGAGCTGCGTAATGTGCCGAACGACGAGCCAGGCATGGCGCCGCTGGAAATCTGGAGCAACGAATCCCAGGAACGTTACGTCATGGCCGTCGACGCGGCCGACTTCGAACGCTTCCAGGCCATTTGCGAGCGTGAGCGCTGCCCGTTTGCAGTAGTCGGCGAAGCCACAGCCGAGCCGCAGCTGACCGTTACCGACAGCCACTTCGGCAACAACGCCGTGGACATGCCGCTGGAAGTACTGCTGGGCAAGGCGCCACGCATGCACCGCAGTGCCGTGCGCGAAGCTGAGTTGGGCGACGATTTCGATCCGAGCACCCTGGATCTCGCCGACTCGGTGACCCGCGTGCTGCATCACCCGGCCGTGGCCAGCAAGAGCTTCCTGATCACCATCGGCGACCGCTCGATCACCGGCCTGGTGGCCCGTGATCAGATGGTCGGTCCTTGGCAGGTTCCGGTGGCCGACGTCGCCGTGACCGCCACCAGCTTCGACGTCTATACCGGTGAAGCCATGGCCATGGGCGAGCGTACGCCGCTGGCACTGCTGGATGCTCCGGCCTCCGGGCGCATGGCGATTGGCGAAACCCTGACCAACATCGCCGCCTCGGCGATCGGCAAGATTTCCGATATCAAACTGTCTGCCAACTGGATGTCCGCTGCCGGTCATCCGGGCGAAGACGCTCGTCTGTACGACGCGGTAAAAGCGGTCGGCATGGAGTTGTGCCCTGAGTTGGGCATCACCATTCCAGTGGGCAAGGACTCCATGTCCATGAAAACCCGCTGGAGCGATGAGGGCGTCGAGAAGAGCGTCACCTCGCCGATGTCGCTGATCATCACCGGCTTCGCGCCGGTCACCGATATCCGCAAGACCCTGACACCGCAACTGCGCATGGACAAGGGCGAGACCGATCTGGTGTTGATCGACCTCGGTCGCGGCCAGAACCGCATGGGCGCCTCGATCCTCGCCCAGACCCACGGCAAGCTCGGTGCCCAGGCGCCGGACGTCGATGACGCAGAAGACCTCAAGGCCTTCTTCGCCGTGATCCAGGGCCTGAATGCCGACGGTCACCTGCTGGCCTACCACGACCGTTCCGACGGCGGCTTGCTGACCAGCGTGGTCGAAATGGCCTTCGCCGGTCACTGCGGCCTCAATCTGCACCTCGATACCCTGGCCCACAACGCTGCGGAAATCCCTGCCATCCTCTTCAACGAAGAGCTGGGTGCCGTGATCCAGGTTCGCCAGGATGCCACCCCGGACATTCTCGCGCAGTTCAGTGCGGCGGGTCTGGGGGGGGATTGCGTCGCGGTGATCGGCCAGCCGGTCAACAACGGCGAAGTGCGGATCAGCTTCTACGGCGAAACCGTCTTCAGCGGCGAGCGTCGTCTGCTGCAGCGGCAGTGGGCCGAAACCAGCTATCAGGTCCAGCGCCTGCGTGACAACGTCACCTGCGCCGAGCAGGAATTCGATGCCCTGTTGGAAGAAGACAACCCGGGCCTGAGCGCCAAGCTGGGCTTCGATGTCAACGACAACATCAGCGCGCCGTACATCAAGAAAGGTGTGCGCCCGCAGGTGGCCGTGCTTCGGGAGCAGGGCGTCAATGGCCAGGTCGAAATGGCTGCGGCCTTCGACCGTGCCGGTTTCAACGCCATCGACGTGCACATGAGCGATATCCTCGCCGGTTGTGTCGATCTCAACGAGTACAAGGGCCTGGTCGCTTGCGGCGGCTTCTCCTACGGCGACGTGTTGGGTGCCGGTGAAGGCTGGGCCAAGTCGGCGCTGTTCAACGCTCGTGCTCGTGATGCGTTCCAGCAGTTCTTCGAGCGCACCGACAGCTTCACCCTTGGTGTGTGCAACGGTTGCCAGATGATGTCCAACCTGCACGAGCTGATTCCGGGGTCGGAGTTCTGGCCGCACTTCGTGCGCAACCGTTCCGAGCAGTTCGAGGCGCGGGTGGCCATGGTTCAGGTTCAGGAGTCGAACTCGATCTTCCTGCAGGGCATGGCCGGTTCGCGCATGCCGATCGCCATCGCTCACGGTGAAGGCCATGCCGAGTTCGCCAGCCAGGACGCGCTGCTGCAAGCGGACTTGTCGGGTTGCGTGGCACTGCGCTTCGTCGACAACCACGGCAAGGTCACCGAGACCTACCCGGCCAACCCGAACGGTTCGCCGCGCGGGATCACCGGTCTGACCAGCCGTGACGGCCGTGTGACCATCATGATGCCGCACCCGGAGCGGGTATTCCGAGGCGTGCAGAACTCGTGGAAGCCTGAGGACTGGAACGAAGATGCCGCCTGGATGCGCATGTTCCGCAATGCTCGCGTGTGGGTGAACTAAGGCGTGTACAAGCTGGCCTTTTTCGTCCCGCCCAGCCATCTGGAGGCCGTCAAACAGGCGGTCTTCACGGCTGGCGGGGGACGCCTCGGTGCCTATGACCAGTGTTGCTGGCAGGTGCTGGGGGAGGGCCAGTTCCGGCCACTGGACGGCAGCCAGCCGTTCATTGGCCAAAGCGGCATCGTCGAAAAACTCGTGGAGTGGAAGGTCGAGCTGGTGGTCGATGAAGGCATGATTGCCGACGTCGTCACCGCGCTCAAGGCCGCCCATCCCTACGAGACGCCGGCCTATGAGGTGTGGCGGCTCGAAAGTTTTTGACACCCGGTAATCCTGTTCCATGGCTACTGGCGCCTTCGCGGGCGAGCCTTGCTCTCACAGTGCAGAGACCTTGAGTCGTATGCCTGTGGGAGCACAGCTTGCTGGCGAAGTGGCCGGGCCGGCTACCGCGATAACTGCACTAACGCTGCTGTACAGTCGCTTTGAGCTGCTGCGTCTCGCTATGCCCACCCCCTCGAACCAGGCCAAGATTGACCCCGTTCTCGGTGTCCTTGCCAAATGAATCCTTCAACCCCTTCACCAGATCCAGCGGTGCATTCGAACCGTTGATGCCGGCTTCTGCCCGATAGTCCTGACCGCTGAGGTCGGTCTTCTTCACTGCACCATCACCCAACTCGACATTGCTCGCAGTCAGGCTCGCACCCGTCAGTGTGGTGTTGCCTTGCACCTGCAGATCGATGTTCCGGGTCGCCGTCAATGCGGTGGCCCGGAGTGCGGTATTGCGATGCTGCTCCACGACATCGATGCCGACCGAAGGAGTTATGTTCGGGTCGATTTTCGACAGCCGCTTGCCAGCGGCTTCCTGCACCTTGGCACCAAAAGGCCCGGCCAGCGAGGTGGCGCCGTTGACCAGCCCTTGGGGGTTCTTCTCCCGGCTGAGTTTCAGGTCGACATTCACTGCCAGGCCGTCGACCTGGTCCTGGCGTGTTTCGACGTGCAGGTCGCCGCCGACGGCGCCGGTGATATTCCCCGCCTCCAGGTTGGCGCCGGCCAGTCGTGTGTCGTCAGCGCTATTGATCATCAGTGAGTCGGCCTTCAGCCGAGCGTTGCTGTGGGTGGTGCTATCCAGTTGCTCCAGCCCCAGCTTTACTCGGCCGTAGAGGCCTGAAGTATCGGCACTCGGGGCAGCGGGGTTGCTTTTGCTGTTGGCGCCAGCGCCAACGGCCATGTCGATATTGTCGCGATGGTCAGTGGACTGCGCTGACTCGATCAGCACGCCGCCGTTGCTGGCATCAACCTGCAGAGCCTTGGTGGTGGCTTGCAGGCCCTGCAGGTGCACTGCGTCGTCCGCCTTGGCGGCACTGGCGAAAGTGACGCCGTCGCGACCTTGGAACTCGGCGTTGTGCGAAGTCTGCGCCTGTTCGTCGACCCGCGCTGTAGTGAACGCACCCCCGAGGCCGCCACCTTTGCCGCCTGCAGTCGGATTGCCGGAAGCGGTGATTTGCAGCGCGCCGCCCATGCCTGAGCCTTTGGCTTCATGGGTGTCGGTGCTGGGCAAAACCTGCACCCGGCCATTCGCTTGCAGATCGATGCTGGCCGCTGGCTGCTGCGCGCTGCCAATGCGTGTCCCTTCGAGGCGCAGGTCATCCTCGCTTTTCAGGCGTACCTTGCCGGTCGTGTCGATCTGCGTGATCCGAGCCTGAGCGTCCTGAGTGTGGCTTTCCTTGCCATCAAGCTTGCTCAGCAGGCTCGCCGCTTTGCTGGCGCCCGGCGTCGTGCTGGCTTTCAGCTGACCGAAGCCGCCCAGGGATTGCTCGTCGACGCTCTGCCGGTCGTTGGCCTGAGGGGCCGAAAGTGTGCCGCCGCTGACGATCGAAACATCGCCCGAACCGCCGTTGATCCGCGTGCCCTCGTAGATCCCATTGGTGCCCAGCTGGATGGTGATGCCTTGCCGGCCGGTCAGGCTGCCCGGCACCGCGACTTGCTGGGTGGAGGCGTTGTTCATCGAGTCACCGACACCCAGGAGTTTGGCGTTGATATCGCTACCGGTGACGGTATCGACTCGTGCGGCGACCTCGACATTCCAGCGATCCAGGGTCTTTTGCTGCAGGTTGGCGGCCGCGAGCATCTGGTGTTCCTGGGCGATCATTTGGATCTTGCGGGCTTCATACTGGGTGGCCACATCCGTGACGGTACCCGGCACGTGCAGGTCGATCACGTCGGCCTTGATCTGGGTGCCGCGCGCGGTTTTGGTGGATTCTTCGGCCTTGCGCTTCTGGTAACCGGCGGCGATGTCGATGCCCAGGCTCGGTGGGTCCATGGCGTCTTCGACGCCGTTCTGTTGCAGGCGGGTCTGTTCTTCGCCATTGACGGCCTTTTCTATCGGGCGAGTGATGTCCTTGTACTCGATGCTCAGGCCTGCCTTGCCTTCGAGGGTGACCTTGTCGGTGGTTTCGCGGGTCGTGTCGTACACCGCCTGGTTGTCGACCGTGCCAGCGTGCTCTTCATAGATGCCTTTGACGTTGATCCTGGCGCCGTGCTTTTGCACCAGGCCTGTGCCGTTGTCGGCAATGATCCGTGCAGTGCCATTGATGTCCAGCTCGGTGGCTGCTGCCTGAGTACTGTTCTTGGTGACGCGCTCATGTTCGTATTTGCCTACCGAAGCGCTGCCGACACGATCGATTCCGCCCTCGACGCGTACATAGCCGCCGGAAACCGTCCGCTCCTGTTCGCTGCTGTGTTCGGCATCGGTGCTGAGGAGTTTCACCGCCTTGCCGTTAATCTCGGCATCCCCATCACGCGTCTTGAGTCTGGACGAGTCGACCACTACCTCGTCGCCGGCCTTGAGTGTCAGGCTATTGCCCTCAAGCGCGCTGCCCTGCACCCTCTCGTCAACGGTATGAATGCTGTCGGTGTTCTTTTCCCAGCCGACTTGCCCGGCGAACTGCTTGCTCCCCGGCTTGCCGTCTTCGGCGACCTTGGTCTCACCCGCCGACGCGACGTATCCGTGAGTCGTGCGGGTGTTCTTCTCGACGACTCGATCCTTGACCGGCTCGATTTTCACATCACCCCCGGCTTCGATCGTCACTTTGCCGTCCGCGATCAGCGTTGAACCCTTGACGACGATATCCTGGGACGCCACGACCTGGAGATTGCTCTCGGCGCGCACTTCACTACTCTTGTTGAGCGTTTCTTCGCGCTCATGACGACGGTCGTCCTTGAACAGGCCGAACACCTTGCTGTTGTCCTTGCTGGTCTCGACCTTGCGAATGTTCTCGACACTCTCGATGAACACCCCGTCCTGCTTGCTGATCAACAGCGCGTCCTCGCTGCCCTTGACCTGACTGCCGCGCACGGCCAGCCGATCCGTGTCGATGATCAGCTTGCCGCCGGCCTCCACCGTGCTGCCTTGGTGGGTCACGCGCTGGTCGCCATCCTTGCCGGTATCACCGAAAAAATGCCCGGACACCAAGTCGCCTCGATAGCGCTTGTCGCTCTTGCTGTCCTTCAAGGCGACGGTGTCGACATCGACGCTGCGGGCCTTGATCGTCATGTCGGTGCGGCTTTCGAGCGAGCTGCCGCCGATGCGCAGTTTGCCGCCGCTTTGCAGGTCGATATCGCCACCGAGCAGCATGCTTTGCTCGGCGGTTTCCTCGATCGTCTCTCGGCGAGTGTCTTGGCGCCATAGGTGCTTGCGGTGGGCGCTTCGTTCATCCACGTGCTTGCGATCTATCGCCGCCTCGATCTGCAGATCACCGCCGGTTCTGACCTCCAAGTGGCCGTTAGCCCGCACGAAAGCACCGCGCACGATAGCGTTTTCGCCGACCTCCACCTTCATGTCTGCGGCGGCGGCGAACAGGCTGCCGAGCTGCTGGGTCTCGGTCGTGGTGCGATCGCGGTGATAGGTTTCGGTGGTCACGAACCAGGCTTTGTTTTTCCAGTTTTCGTTGTCCTTGGCAATGGTCTCGCGGGTCGCCGCGTCCAGATAGAGGTTCTTGCGGGTGCGCACGTTGATGTGGCTCCCTGAGGCATCAAGCGCGCTCAGGTGCATATCGCCCTCACTGCGCAGGTCCAGGCGGCCGGCGCCTGAATCGAGGCGGGTGAGTTTTATGTGATTGGCGTCGCGTCTGTCCCCGCTGAGATGCAGCTCACCGGCCGAATGCACCTGCACGCCGTCGCCAGCCTCGATCAGCGGTGAGGCAAGCCGCACGCCGGCGCCCTGCGCGGTGCTGACGATACGAATGCGCCCGGCACGCATGGCACCGAACAGGCTGGCGTCGTAACGTTGCTCGGCCTGGCTGCGCTGGGCGGTCTCGACGATTTCGCCATCGTCATAGCGAAGGCGGTTGTTGCCGGCAATGATGTCCAGCTGGCCCTGGTTGGTCAGATCTCCGGTGGTCTCGATGCGTGGCGCAATCAGGCTGATGCTGCCCTGAGGGTTCTGCAGGCCTTTGGGGCCCACTTCCAGCAGGCCGTCACCGCGCAGGCTGTCGAGGTAGACGACGCCGGTGCCGTCGATGTCCGGTCGCCCGACCAGAAACGAGGCGCGCGGCGCATTGATGAATCCCCCGCCGTTGACGTAGATGCCATTGGGGTTGGCAAGCACATAGTCGGCGGCCTGGCCGAAAATCTCCTGGGTGCCGAGGATGCGTGACTGTTCCTGGCCAATGACATAGTTGAAGATCATATCGGCGGCGCGCCCTTGATACTGCGGGTTCGCCGCCAGGTAGCCGGCAAGCTGCGACTCCCCGGCGCTGAGGGAATTGTTGATGACCACGCCCTCCCTGGCGACGTTGTAGAGCTCGAAGAAGTTGACCGAGTCGCCATTGGCGTTGGGCGCCACTGGGGTGATCACGGTGGCGGATCCATTGGGATCCACCCCGGCGATTGCGCCGTTGGGGCCGGGCGCCGGCTGGATACCGTCTTGTGCGCTGGCCAGCGCCGGGGCCAGCAGCAGGCTGGCGATGATCCAGCGCAGGGGATCGTGACGCAGGCGGAACAGGGGAAGCGGCAGGGGGATCATTGGCGTTTCTCTAGTTATTGTAGGTAGGGAGATCACAGTTTCAGCGCCAGCTCCAGGCGCCAGAACCCCGGTGGCCGGGATGCGCCGGGCAGGTACAGTGCGTGCTGATAGCCAAGGTTCAAGCGGGTATGGCGGTTGACCAGCGCGATGCCGGCGCTGGCGGCGGCCATGCGCGCTACCGACGCAAACGGATCGCGGATAGCACGCTGCAAGGGATCGAGGCGCCGCCAGCCGACGTCCAGCCCTAGCTGTGGTTCGAGGGACCAGCCGGCGCCAAGTCCGTGTTTGAGGATCAGGGTGTTGTTCCAGCTGGCGGCGTTGCTGGCTGCCAGCGACAGGTCCTGCAGGCCGCGCACGGCGTACTGCTCGGTGAGCACCTGCTGCTCGGCGGGGGGGAGCGGGTCGCGGCTGTATTGCGCGGCCAGTTGACTGCGCCATTGCCACTGCTGGCCGGCCCAGGGGCGCTGCGTCAGGTAGCCCAGCGATATGCGCCATTTGGTGAATTGCCCGCGTGGCGAGTCGGGTAGCGCGCTGGGGTTGCCGCCTGATTTGCGTATCACGTCGCGGTGCTGGGCATCGCTGCGCCAGTCGCTCAGTCCGCGGCTGACGCCCAGGTAGGCGGTCCAGATGCCTTGCTGGGTCCATAGCAGATTCAAGCCCGCTTCGGCATTCAGCAGTCGCGGACTTTGCGGCTCCAGCAATTGTTCGCCGATCCACGCGTCGGTGCGCTTGCGGTCGATCCGCACGGTGGCGCTCAGCAACCGTTGCTGATCCCGCCACAGGCTGCGTTCAAGCCCCATGCCCAGGGCGGTATTGCTGCCGTGGCTGAGTCTGGTACCCGCCAGTCCGACCACCGGCATCTGGTATTCGGACCCGTTGGCACTCAGGTTGAAGCTCCAGGCCTCGAACGGTATGGCGTAGTAAACACCCAGGATGCGACTCAAGGCTGGAGCATGGGCGAACGTCTGGCCGGCGCTGAGGTAGATGAAATCGTTAAGGTGCAACGGGCTGTCCAGGCTAACCGTCAGTTGTGCTTGATGCCGGCCGGTATTGGCTTTGCCGGCGTTGTTGAAGTTGGCGTTGAGGCTCCAGCGCGAGGGGCGGCTGAGGGGGCGGATGACGATACGGCTGGCGCCGATAGCATCGCCGGGTTCGACGTCGGCGGTGAGGTCGAACGCCTGCAGTCGATTGAGTTGTTCCAGCCCGCGCTCCAGGTTTCGTAGCTGCAGCGGTTGCCCGAGCATGCCATTGAAGGCGCTGCGCAGTGACAGGGGCAGGCTTTGGTCGCTGACCTCGATCGACTCGACGAAGCCTTCGGTGATGTCGAGGCGCAGTGGCTCTCTATCGGCGGGGGGCAACGCCAACTGGGGGCGGCTGGCGATATAGCCTTTGTCGACATACAAGGCCGTGATGGCGGCGAGCAGGCGGTTGATCTGTTCGGTATCGATGCACGCTGAAAGGTGCGGTGCGATAGCCTGGGTGATGTCTGCCTGGGCGATCAGGCGATTGCCGGTCAGGCGTATGCCGTCGACCCACCAGCAGCGTTGGCTGAAGGAGAAGGGGATGGCGGCCTGATTTGGCGGCGCCACCGAGGCGGGCCCCAGGAGGGGTGGCGGGCGCCTCATGCTGCGTAAACGCTGACCGAGTTCGAGCTGTTCGCGCTGGCGCACCACGCTCTGAGCGTCGATCAATGACTGTGCGGCCACTTCCGGGCTGAATAGCAGGACGAGGGCCAGGGCGGTCATGACCCCTGCACGGAGCCTTACAGAGCGCTGTAGAAGCGTGGCGGTCATGTGCCTTACCCGAATCTGATTGTTTCGGGCAACTCTACTGAGCGAGGCTATTTACGTCGGCCAGACGAGTCCTACAACGGTGTCAGGGGAGGCTGAGCAGTGTGTGGGGTATTTCCTACAGAGGTACAAAACAGTTCAGAGCGCAGGTATCAGGGGCGAATCTCGATCATCGTGCCGTCCTTGACCAGCGACCAGACCTCGCGCATGTCGGCGTTGTTCATGGCGATGCAGCCGTCGGTCCAGTCCAGGGAGGCGAAGTACCATTCCGGGTAGTCGTCGCTGATCGGCGTGCCGTGGATCATGATCATGCCGCCTGGGGGGGTGCCTTCACGGCGCGCACGGGCAGCGTCATCGATATTGGGGTAGGACACGTGCATGGCCAGATTGTAGCGGTCGCTGGTCTTGCGCCAGTCGAGCCAGTAGAAGCCCTCGGGGGTGCGGCGGTCGCCCTCGGCCAGCTTGGGCCCGCGGGGCTGCTTGCCCAGGGAAATCTTGTAGGCCTTGACCGGCTCGCCATGGCTCATGAGCTCCAGGCGGTGGGCGGATTTGATCACCAGCACCTTGTCGATGGCGATATTGGCCAGGGTGCGGGCAGGGCTGGCAGGCGCTGGAAGGGTGGTTGTCGGGGCAAAGGCGACCGAGGGCACTGGTGCTTTCAAGTTCGGTGCCCAAGCCGCTGCGCCGGGGGGCGTCGGCTTAGCGGCGTTGGCTGCCGGGGTGACGGTTTGCGCTGGCGACGAGGGTGCCGCTCTCGGTGCAACGGGCGCAGGCGCCGATACCGCAGCGATGGGCCGCTTGATTACCGTAACGGTGAGCTCTGCGCAGGCAAACGCCGGAAGAGACAGGCAAAGCAAGGCAAGCAACCAGCGCATTTAACGACATCCTGAATGAATACGCGCCCGCCGGGCGTCAGGTAGGGCTGCCCGGCAACCCGGTGAGCAGAGGGGGCAATGATTCGTTTCGAACTGGATAGTGATCCCCCAGCCGGTCAGCGAAGTAGCATTCTAGGGTACGTCCGACCGTTGGAAAAGCCAGATCCGACCAAGGTATTTCGCTTTCCTTGAACAGCCGGGTTTCGAGGCTTTCGCTCCCCACGGCGAAATCCAGATCGGCCAGCGTGGCGCGGAAGAACACATGTACCTGGCTGATGTGCGGCAGGTCGAACAGGGTGTAGAGCGCCAGGTCGCGCACGCGGGCGCAGGCTTCTTCGTCGGTTTCCCGACAGGCGGCCTGCTCGAGGGTCTCGCCGTTCTCCATGAACCCTGCGGGCAAGGTCCAGAACCCGTAGCGTGGCTCGATGGCGCGCCGACACAAGAGCACCTGATCACCCCAGATCGGCAGGCAACCAGCGACTATATTGGGGTTCTGATAATGGATGCAGTGGCAGTGCTCACAGACAAAGCGCAGCCGGTTGTCGCCTTCGGGCACCAACTGGCTGACGGGATGGGCGCACTGGCTGCAGAATTTCATGGAAGGCCTCCTGGTCGATGGGCCTATCTTGGTGCTTGCCGGGGTTTGCTGGCAAGCCACGCAAGCGAAGCGGCCAACAGCTTAAGTGCATATCTGCGCTCCTCTCACCGCAGCACGGACCCATAAACAGCACTTGGGCGGCGCGTCGCTTTGGTGCATCATGCAGGGCAAGCAACGCATTGAGAGAAGCCATGCTGGACGAGCTACTTCGCCGTGTAAGCAGCCATACGCCGCGCACCCTGGAGACGGATCAGCGTTTTCCCGAGGCCGCCGTTTTATTGCCCATCACTCGTGGGGATACGCCCGAACTGGTACTCACCCTGCGCGCCAAGGGGCTGTCGACCCATGGCGGTGAAGTCGCCTTTCCCGGTGGGCGCCGCGATCCCGAAGACCCTGACCTCATGTACACCGCCCTGCGCGAAGCCGAAGAGGAAATCGGCCTGCCGCCCGGGTTGGTGGAAATCGTCGGGCCACTGAGCCCGCTGGTGTCCAAGCACGGCATCAAGGTCACGCCTTTCGTGGGGATCATTCCCGACTTTGTCGAATATCGCGCCAATGATGCGGAAATTGCCGCGGTCTTCAGCGTGCCGCTGGAGTTTTTTCGCCAGGACCCGCGCGAGCACACCCATCGTATCGATTATGCCGGCCAGAGCTGGTATGTGCCCAGTTACCGTTACGACGGCTACAAGATCTGGGGGCTGTCCGCGATCATGATCGTCGAGTTGATGAACCTGCTGTATGACGCCAATATCAGCCTGCATCGTCCGCCTGCGCACTTCACGCCGGTCTGACCCCGCGACCGAGGAATCTTTTCCATGATCTACCGCCTGGGCGATGACGCGCCCGATCTTGATCCCAGCAGCTGGACTGCGCCCAGTGCCACACTGATCGGCAAGGTGCGCCTGCAGGCCGGCGCCAGTGTGTGGTTTGGCGCCGTGCTGCGCGGTGACAACGAGCTGATCGATATCGGCGTGAACAGCAATGTGCAGGATGGCACCGTGATGCACACCGATGCTGGCGTGCCACTGACCATCGGCACCGGTGTGACCATTGGCCACAACGCCATGCTGCATGGTTGCACGGTGGGCGACTACAGCCTGATCGGCATCAACGCTGTCATCCTCAATGGCGCAAAAATCGGCAAGCATTGCATCATCGGCGCCAATTCGCTGATCGCCGAAGGCAAGGAAATCCCCGATGGCTCGTTGGTGATGGGCTCTCCGGGCAAGGTCGTGCGCGAGTTGACCGAGGTCCAGAAGCAAGGCCTGCGGGCGTCCGCCCAGCATTATGTCGACAATGCCCGGCGCTATGCGCGGGATCTCAAGCCCGTGGACCCAGCATGAGCACTGAACGCGAACGCCCGGTGGCATCGCCCTGCATCAGCGTCTGCGCGCTGGATGACCACGACATGTGCACCGGTTGCCAGCGCACCGCGGCGGAGATCACCCGTTGGGGGCGCATGGACAACAACGAGCGGCGTGCAGTATTGGCTCAGTGCCACGAGCGGGCGAGGACGCAGGGGTTGCTGTTCAGTCAGTGACATCGGTGTGGAACGGGCCGTCCCTGTCGCGGGCAAGCCTTGCTCCCACAGTAGCGAGCCGTGCACCGGTGGGAGCAAGGCTTGCCCGCGATGAGGCCCTGGAGCCAAGCGCGCAGGTGTAAACTGGATACCTTTCTCGAATCCCATGCCCTTCCTGATCGCCTCCCACAGTAGCGAGTCGTGCACCGGTGGGAGCAAGGCTTGCCCGCGATGAGGCCCTGGAGTCGAGCACACAGGTGTAAACTGGATACCTTTCTCGAATCCCATGCCCTTCCTGATCGCCTCCCACAGTAGCGAGTCGTGCACCGGTGGGAGCAAGGCTTGCCCGCGATGAGGCCCTGGAGTCGAGCACAGGTGTAAACTGGATACCTTTCTCTATGCCTGCCCACAATCCCATGCCCTTCCTGATCGCCTACATCGCCAGCGTCGTGCTGATCAACTACGCTTTTTCTGCGGCGCCGCACCTGGATGTCATCTGGTCGGCATGGGGCGGGCTGGTGTTCATCCTGCGCGACATGGTCCAGACCCGCTTCGGTCATGGCACCCTCTTGGCGATGCTGGCGGCCCTGGTGCTGTCCTACATCACTTCCGATCCGGCCATCGCCCTGGCTAGCGCCACCGCGTTCGGCCTCTCGGAACTGATCGACTGGCTGGTGTTTTCCATCACCAAGCGGCCGTTGCATGACCGCTTGTGGCTGAGCTCGGCGCTGAGCATTCCGCTCGATACCTTCATCTTTTTCGGCATGATCGGCGCTCTTTTCCCCGCAGTGGTCGGCACGGCGCTGGTGTCCAAGTTCGCTGGGGTCAGCGTGGTGTGGATGATCATGCACTGGCGGGCACGGAAAAACCTCGCCCGGCGCTGAACAGTGGATGCCCGGTCATGTAAAATGCCGGGCTTTATCGGGTGGCTGCCCGGCGCCCGCGATCCCTCCTTATTGTTCGAGGACCTGAAATGACCCGTATCGGAACCCCCCTGTCGCCCACCGCGACCCGCGTCTTGCTGTGTGGCTCTGGCGAGTTGGGCAAGGAAGTGGTGATCGAACTGCAACGCCTGGGCGTCGAGGTGATTGCCGTCGATCGCTATGCCGATGCGCCGGCCATGCAGGTCGCGCACCGCAGCCATGTCATCAATATGCTCGATGGCGACGCCCTGCGTGCGGTGATCGAGGCTGAGAAGCCCCACTACATCGTTCCGGAAATCGAAGCCATCGCCACCGCCACCCTGGTGGAGCTGGAGGCTGAAGGCTACACGGTGATTCCGACCGCGCGGGCTACGCAGTTGACCATGAACCGTGAAGGCATCCGTCGCCTGGCCGCCGAAGAGCTGGACCTGCCGACCTCGCCGTATCACTTCGCCGATACCTTCGAAGACTACCGTGCCGCGGTGCTCGACCTGGGTTTTCCGTGCGTGGTCAAACCGGTCATGAGCTCCTCGGGCAAAGGCCAGAGCCTGCTCAAGGGTGAAGACGATATTCAAAAGGCATGGGACTACGCCCAGGAAGGCGGTCGCGCCGGCAAGGGCCGGGTGATCATCGAGGGTTTCATCGATTTCGATTACGAGATCACCTTGCTGACCGTTCGCCACATCGGTGGCACCACCTTCTGCGCGCCGGTCGGCCATCGGCAGGAGAAGGGCGATTATCAGGAATCCTGGCAGCCTCAGGCCATGAGCCCGGTGGCGCTGGCTGAATCCGAGCGCGTTGCACGGGCGGTGACAGAGGCCTTGGGCGGTCGCGGGCTGTTCGGTGTCGAGCTGTTCATCAAGGGCGATCAAGTGTGGTTCAGCGAAGTCTCGCCGCGCCCGCACGATACCGGCCTGGTCACCCTGATTTCTCAGGACCTGCCGCAGTTCGCGCTGCACGCCCGGGCCATTCTCGGCTTGCCGATCCCGGTGATCCGTCAGTTCGGGCCGTCGGCTTCGGCGGTGATTCTGGTGGAAGGGCAGTCGACACAGACGGCCTTTGCCAACCTGGGGCAGGCGTTGAGCGAGCCGGATACGATGTTGCGTCTGTTCGGCAAGCCCGAAGTGAACGGCCAACGCCGCATGGGCGTGGCGCTGGCGCGTGACGAGTCGATCGAAGCGGCACGTGCCAAGGCGACTCGCGCGGCTCAGGCGGTCAAGGTCGAGCTGTAAGCCGTGCAATCGGCACCCTGATGCGGCGCTGAATGTGCGTCGCGTCACCTGGCGCTTTCACGGGCAAAGCCTGGCTCCCACAGTGTATGACTCAACACCGGTCGATTCTGTAGGAGTCAAGCTTGCTGGCGAAGAGGCCGGTGTGGCTGGCCTAGATCTGGCTCAAATCCTCATCCCGCGTCTCTTTCAGGCACAGCACCGCCAGCACGCTGAGCACGGCTGCCGCCGACACGTACCCGCCGACATAACTCAAGCCGCCGATCGCCACCAGCTTCTGCGCGAAGAAGGGTGCGGCCGACGCCCCGACGATCCCGCCGATGTTGTACGCCGCCGACGCGCCGGTGTAGCGCACATGCGTGGGAAACAGCTCAGGCAGCAGGGCGCCCATGGGGGCAAAGGTCGCCCCCATCAGGAACAGCGATACACACAGAAACACCAGCACGCCCGCCGTCGAGCCTTGGGTCAGCAGGGGTTCCATGCTGAAACCGCTCGCCACCGCCAGCAGACCGCTGACGATCAGCACCGGTTTACGCCCGTAACGGTCGCTGAGCCAGGCCGACAGCGGCGTCGCGGCCGCCATGAACAGCACGGCGAAGCACAGCATGGCTAGGAAGCCTTCACGGCTATAACCCAGAGTCGAGACCCCGTAACTGAGCGAGAACACCGTCGAGATATAGAACAGCGCGTAGCACACCACCATGGAGGCTGCACCCAGCACCATCGGCTGCCAATGCTGGCTGAACAACTCGACCACCGGCATCTTGACCCGCTCGTGCCGGGCAACGGCCTTGGCAAAAATCGGTGTTTCTTCGAGTTTCAGGCGCACATACAGGCCCAGCATCACCAAGACCGCACTGAGCAGAAACGGCAGCCGCCAGCCCCAGCTGCGGAATTGTTCATCGCTCAGGCAGACCGCCAGTGTCAGAAACAACCCGTTGGCCAACAGAAAACCGATCGACGGCCCCAGTTGCGGGAACATGCCGAACCAGGCGCGTTTGCCCTTGGGGGCGTTTTCGGTGGCCAGCAGCGCCGCGCCGCCCCATTCGCCGCCCAACCCCAGGCCTTGGCCGAAGCGCAGCACGCACAGCAGGATGGGCGCCCAGGCGCCAATGACATCGTAGCCGGGCAGGGCGCCGATCAGCGTGGTGCACACGCCCATCAGCAGCAAGGACGCCACCAATGTCGACTTGCGGCCGATGCGGTCGCCAAAGTGGCCGAACAGCGCCGAGCCCAAGGGTCTGGCCAGGAAGGCGATACCAAAGGTCAAAAAGGCCGAGAGCATCTGCGCGGTGCCGGAGGTCTGCGGGAAGAACACCGGACCGATCACCAGGGCGGCGGCCGTGGCGTATACATAAAAGTCATAGAACTCGATGGCCGTACCGATGAAGCTGGCAGTGGCGACGCGCGCGGCAGAGTTGGCCGGTGGCGCCGCGCTGGCCTCGTTATAGAGGGTCTGGCTGATCATGCGGATAATCCCTGGCAGTCGTGCTGCGGCAAAGACGCCTGGGCGCAAGGCCGGGCTTCGCAGCAGCAAATTGTTATGGTTTTGGTGCGGGACAGGCGCCCCAGGGATGGGGGCGGGCGCAGGCCAGGCTCAGGGTGAGAGCGGCTGGCGGCAGACATGCGCACGAACTGTCAGGCGGGCTGACTGGCCGGATCACCTCAAGTGCGGGTGGGCACAGGTGTCGGCGGGCTGGGTAAGCGGCTCGATTATAGGAAGGCCGCCGCTCTGGATCAACGCTTTGTGTCTGGCGAGGCCTGTAGCGAGGGGGCTTGCAGGCGGTTTTCGCCGTCGAACAGGCCCCCGCTACAGCGCCGGCGGCAGGCTGCTGGTGTGCCAGACCAGTACGCGGGACACGCGGTTATCCTCGGTTTCGAGGATTTCGAGGCGATAGCGTCCCAGCTTCAGGCACACGCTGCTCTCCGGAATGTTTTCCAGCGCTTCGGTGATCAGGCCGTTGAGGGTCTTGGGGCCGTCGCTGGGCAAGTGCCAGCCCAGGCTGCGGTTGAGGTCGCGCAACGAGGCCGCGCCATCGATGACGAAGCGTCCGTCGGCCTGCGGGTGAATGTGGGGGTTGTCCTCCGCGTGCTCGTCTTCGAATTCGCCGACGATTTCTTCGAGGATGTCTTCCAGTGTCACCAGGCCCAGCACTTCGCCGTACTCGTCCACCACCACGCCGAGGCGCCGCTGTTGCTTGTGGAAATTGAGCAGCTGCATCTGCAAGGGCGTGCTTTCCGGCACGAAATAAGCCTCATAGCAGGCGCCCAGCAGCGCCTCCATGGTCAGTTCGCGGCGCGGCAGCAAATGGCTGATCTGGCGGGTGTTGAGCACGCGTTCGACCAGATTGATGTCGCTGTGGAAGACCGGCAAGCGGGTATGGCGGCTGGCGATCAATTGGTCGGTGATTTCTTCGAGGGAGTCATCGAGGTTGATGCCGTCGACATCGTTGCGTGGCACCAGAATGTCGTTGACGGTGATCTTGTCCAGCGCATGCAGGGTATTGAGCAGGTGCGGTTTGTTGGCCCGCGCCTCGCTGGACAGCTCGTCCAGCACCGCGCGCGGTGATGGCGTGTCCTGGTCTAGGCCGCCGGTCCGCCTCTTGACCTTGAACGGTTTGGCCAACAGTCGCGCGAAGCCCGCCAGCAGCCAGGCGATTGGGTACAGCACCTTGAGCGGCAGGCGCAGCAAGGTGTTGCCCAGAATGATGAACGCCTCGGGATTGCGCCGGGCCAGCTGGCGCGGCAAGAACTCGGCGACGATCAGCAGCACGGCGGCAATGATCACTGCCGCCAGCCAGGCACCGCGATCGCCCCACAGGTACATGCCCAGCGTGGTGGCGAGGGTGATGGTGGCGATCTTGCTGACCGTGACGCACAGCACCAGGCTGTCGAGCGGCGCGTGCAAGGTCGGTGCGTCCGGGGCCTTGCGTTTGCCCTTGGCGCGTTGATTGAGCTGGTGCTGGGAGGCTTCCACCGCAGTGAACAGCGCCGCCCAGAGCAAGGTCAGCACCAGCAGGCAGAAGAGGGGTGCCAGAGGCAAAGTGTCCATGATCCGCCGTCAGATGTGCAGGATGTATTCGCGTACCAGCTTGCTGCCGAAGTACGCCAACATCAAAAGGCAGAAGCCCGAGAGAGTCCAGCGAATAGCCTTGTGGCCGCGCCAGCCAAGACGGTTGCGTCCCCACAGCAGCACGCTGAAGACGATCCAGGCGAGACAGGCGAGCAGGGTCTTGTGTACCAGGTGCTGAGCGAACAGGTTCTCGACGAACAGCCAGCCGGACACCAGCGACATCGACAGCAGCACCCAACCAGCCCACAGGAAGCCGAACAACAGGCTTTCCATGGTTTGCAGGGGTGGGAAGTTCTTGATCAGGCCTTTGGGGTGCTTGTGCTTGAGCTGATGGTTTTGCAGCAGCAGCAGCAAGGCTTGTACCACGGCGATGGTGAACATGCCGTAGGCCAGCAGCGACAACAGGATGTGCGCGAGGATGCCGGGCTCTTCATCGATGAACGGTACGGTACCCTTGGGCACGAATTGCGTCAGCAGCACCGTGATGATCCCGAGCGGGAACAGCAGAATGAGCAGGTTGTGTACCGGCAGGCTGAAGCACGCGACCAGCGTCAGGGCAATGACCGCTGCGGCGATCAGGCTGGCCGAATTGAGGAAGTCGAGGCTCAGCCCATGTGCCGTCCAGAGCTGAGGGAACAGCGCCGTACCGTGAGCGAGCACCGCCAGTGCGCCGAGCACGAACAGCAGTCGCCTGCTGGCCTTTTCGCCCTGACCGAGGCGCAATGCTTGATAGACGGTCGCAGCGGCGTATAAAAGGGCGGCGGCGAGGCTGGGTAACAGGCTGGGTGACAAGGGGGGCATAAGTCCTGACGAGCGGGCTCTAAAGGCGCGAGTTTGGCATAGAAAGCGCGCCGGACGAAAGACTGCGCTCACCGGCAGTGTCGGCCGGCCTCACTCTTGGTTATAATCGCCGCCCTGCCCTTGGAGCGGGCCCCTCGAGTGCGCTCGAGCCACCCGCTACCAAAACCTCGGTTCAACCGAACCTGTATAGGATCGCGCATGTTTGAAAATCTAACCGACCGGCTCTCACAGACGCTTCGCCATGTCACCGGCAAGGCCAAGCTGAATGAGGACAACATCAAGGACACGCTGCGTGAAGTGCGCATGGCGCTGCTCGAGGCCGACGTCGCCTTGCCGGTGGTCAAGGACTTCGTCAACGCCGTCAAGGAGCGTGCCGTCGGCACCGAGGTGTCGCGCAGCCTGACCCCAGGGCAGGCGTTCGTGAAGATCGTCCAGGCCGAGCTCGAAAGCCTGATGGGCGCCGCCAACGAAGACCTGGTGCTGAACGTCACGCCACCGGCGGTCATTCTTATGGCTGGTCTGCAGGGTGCGGGTAAAACCACCACCGCCGGCAAGCTGGCGCGCTTCCTCAAGGAGCGCAAGAAAAAGACCGTGATGCTGGTATCGGCCGACATCTACCGTCCGGCGGCCATCAAGCAGCTCGAAACCCTGGCCGGCGAAGTCGGTGTGACCTTCTTTCCGTCCGACCTGAGCCAGAAGCCCGTCGACATCGCCAACGCGGCGATTCGTGAAGCCAAGCTCAAGTTCATCGACGTGGTCATCCTCGACACCGCCGGTCGCCTGCACATCGACGCCGAGATGATGGCCGAGATCCAGGCCCTGCACGCCGCGGTCAAGCCGGCCGAGACGCTGTTCGTGGTCGACGCCATGACCGGCCAGGACGCCGCCAATACCGCCAAGGCCTTTGGTGATGCCCTGCCGCTGACCGGCGTGGTGCTGACCAAGGTCGACGGTGACGCGCGTGGTGGTGCCGCGCTGTCGGTGCGAGCCATCACTGGCAAGCCGATCAAGTTCATCGGTATGGGCGAGAAGAGCGAAGCGCTCGAGCCGTTCCACCCTGATCGTATCGCCTCGCGCATCCTGGGTATGGGGGACGTGCTCAGCCTGATCGAACAGGCCGAGCAGAATCTCGACAAGGACAAGGCCGACAAGCTCGCCAAGAAACTCAAGAAGGGCAAGGGCTTCGACCTCGAAGACTTCCGCGATCAGCTCGTGCAGATGAAGGGCATGGGCGGCCTCGGTGGCCTGATGGACAAGCTGCCGAACATGGGTGGCGTCAACCTGGCGCAGATGGGCAACGCCCAGAGCGCTGCGGAAAAACAGTTCAAGCAGATGGAAGCCATCATCAACTCCATGACCCCGGCCGAGCGCCGCGACCCTGATCTGATCAGCGGTTCGCGCAAGCGTCGGATCGCCATGGGCTCCGGCACTCAGGTGCAGGACATCGGTCGCTTGATCAAGCAGCACAAGCAGATGCAGAAGATGATGAAGAAGTTTTCCACCAAAGGCGGCATGGCCAAGATGATGCGCGGTATGGGCAGCATGATGCCTGGCGGCGGCGGTGGCATGCCGAGGATGTAACAGAATTCGGTTCGATGGCGGCCTGTTGCCGCCGTCGAGCGATAGGCCCGCGATGCCGCGGGCTGCCTGGCCAAACGGCCGAAATCCGTTGTTCACAACGGTTTATGAGCAAATTTGCATTGCAAGCCTGAACCCCGGAATACCTTCCGGAAAAAGGCATTTGCAAATGTCCGTGTATTCCTTGAGAATATGCGGCCTTTCGGGCACCCGTGTGCCCGCTGTGCATTATGATTTGCAGCACCGACTACAGGAACGATGTTCAATGCTAACCATTCGTCTGGCTCGTGGCGGCTCCAAAAAGCGCCCATTCTACCAACTGACCGTAACCGACTCGCGTAACCCACGTGACGGTTCGCACAAAGAACAGGTTGGTTTCTTCAACCCTGTTGCTCGTGGTCAGGAAATCCGTCTGTCCGTGAACCAAGAGCGCGTCAACCACTGGTTGAGCGTTGGTGCACAACCTTCTGAGCGCGTTGCTCAGTTGTTGAAGGAAGCTGCCAAGGCTGCGGCCTGAGCAATATGAACGCGACGCCAGATTCCGCTGATGACTTGATCGTTGTCGGCAAGATTTTCTCGGTTCACGGCGTTCGCGGCGAGGTGAAGGTCTTTTCCTTTACCGATCCGATAGAAAACCTGCTCGATTACAAGACCTGGACGCTCAAGCGTGACGGCGTTGTGGTCAAACAGGTAGAGCTGGTCAGCGGCCGTTCCACTCAAAAGGATCTGGTTGCCAAGCTCAAAGGCCTCGACGATCGTGACGAAGCACGCCTTCTGTCCGGTTACGAGATTTGCATCTCGCGGAGCCTTTTGCCCGACCTGACCGAAGACGAGTACTACTGGTACCAGCTTCAAGGTCTGAAAGTCATCGATTTGCAGGAGCAACTGCTCGGCACCATCGATCACCTGTTGGAGACCGGCGCTAACGATGTAATGGTGGTGAAGCCCTGCGCGGGCAGCCTGGATGATCGTGAACGCCTGTTGCCCTATACGGCGCAATGCGTGTTGAAGGTCGATCTGGCCGCTGGCGAGATGAGGGTTGATTGGGATGCGGACTTCTAAGCGATGGCCAGCCTTCGCGTAGAAGTGATCACCTTGTTCCCCGAGATGTTCTCGGCCATCAGTGAATACGGCATTACCAGCCGCGCGGTAAAGCAGGGGTTGATGCAATTGACCTGCTGGAATCCGCGGGACTACACCACGGATCGCCACCATACGGTGGATGACCGGCCCTTTGGGGGCGGCCCCGGGATGGTAATGAAGATCAAGCCTCTGGAAGACGCTCTGGCCCAGGCCAAAAGCGCAGCAGGGGAAGCGGCGAAGGTGATCTACCTGTCGCCACAAGGCCGGCCGTTGTCACAAGGCGCGGTGCAGGAACTGGCGACATCGGAGTCATTGATTCTGATCGCCGGGCGGTATGAAGGCGTTGACGAGCGGTTCATTCAAGCTCATGTCGACGAAGAGTGGTCGATTGGAGATTACGTGCTGTCTGGCGGCGAGCTGCCAGCCATGGTCTTGATCGATGCGGTTACACGACTGCTGCCCGGAGCTTTGGGGCATGCGGACTCGGCGCAGGAAGATTCCTTCACCGATGGTCTGCTGGATTGCCCGCACTACACCCGACCGGAGGTGTATGCGGATCAGCGTGTTCCCGACGTATTGCTAAGTGGCAATCACGCACATATCCGGCGCTGGCGTTTGCAGCAGTCCCTTGGGCGGACCTACGAACGACGTGCCGATCTTCTGGAAAGACGCTCGCTTTCTGGAGAAGAGAACAAGCTGCTCACGGAATACCTTCGTGAGCGGGACGATAGTTAACGTATCGATGGTAAATCGAGAGATTTTCCTTAGGAGCACAGCATGACCAACAAAATCATCCTTGCACTCGAAGCAGAGCAGATGACCAAAGAGATCCCTACCTTTGCCCCAGGCGACACTGTTGTCGTCCAGGTGAAAGTGAAGGAAGGCGATCGTGCACGTCTGCAGGCGTTCGAAGGCGTTGTTATCGCCAAGCGGAACCGCGGCGTGAACAGTGCTTTCACCGTACGTAAAATCTCCAACGGTGTTGGCGTAGAGCGTACTTTCCAGACCTACAGCCCGCAAATCGACAGCCTGGCCGTGAAACGTCGTGGTGACGTGCGTAAAGCCAAGCTGTACTACCTGCGTGACCTGTCTGGTAAAGCCGCACGTATCAAGGAAAAACTGTCCTGAGTGCAGTTTTGATCTGATAAAAAAAGCAGCCTTCGGGCTGCTTTTTTGTTGCCTGCGATTTATCGGCAAGGGGCGGGTAGAATGCGTGCAAACCAGTCTTCGAGTTTTTTATGCCCGCCATCGACCACCCGCTGATCGACCAGTACCTGGATGCCTTGTGGCTGGAAAAGGGGCTGTCCGACAACAGTCGCGAGGCCTATCGCAGCGACCTCGCGCTGTTCAATGGCTGGTTGCAGGAGCGTGGCGTCGAGTTGGGCAGCGCCGGACGCGAGATGATCCTCGATCACCTGGCCTGGCGTGTCGAGCAGGCTTACAAGCCGCGATCGACCGCGCGGTTTCTGTCCGGCGCGCGGGGTTTCTATCGCTACTTGCTGCGCGAGCGGCTCATTGGCGTCGATCCGACCTTGCAGGTGGACATGCCGCAACTGGGCAAGCCCTTGCCCAAGTCTCTCTCCGAGGCCGATGTCGAAGCCTTGCTGCAGGCTCCGGACTTGAGCGAGGCAATCGGTGAGCGCGACCGGGCCATGCTCGAAGTGCTGTATGCCTGCGGCCTGCGGGTCACCGAGTTGATCAGTTTGACGCTGGATCAGGTCAACCTGCGCCAAGGTGTGCTGCGAGTGGTCGGCAAGGGCAACAAGGAGCGGCTGGTGCCCATGGGCGAAGAGGCTGTCGTCTGGGTCGAGCGGTACCTGCGCGGTGCCCGGGACCAGTTGCTGAACGGTCGGCCGAGTGACGTGATGTTCCCCAGTCAGCGCGGCGAGCAGATGACCCGGCAAACGTTCTGGCACCGCATCAAGCATCAGGCGCGGGTGGCCGGGATCTCCAAGTCGCTGTCGCCGCACACCTTGCGCCACGCCTTCGCGACCCATTTGCTCAACCATGGCGCCGACCTGCGCGTGGTGCAGATGCTGCTGGGGCACAGCGACCTGTCGACTACTCAGATCTACACCCATGTGGCCCGCGCACGCCTGCAGGAACTGCACGCGGTGCACCATCCTCGGGGGTGAAGGGGCATTGTGAAAAACATCGAGTTACGGCCTGCCTGTTCGGCCCGGCGTAGCGAATGTGATAGGCTTGGCGGGTCAACAAAGCCGGACCTCGAACGTCGCTCCAGGCGCGTCGCCATCGTCTCCGACTGTCCATACGTCGCCCCAGGAGTTCTCATGCGCGTAACCCATATTGTCGCTGCTGCTGCGCTTGCGCTGTTCAGCGTCGCGGCCTCGGCGGATACCCCCGAACAGGCCATTCGCAATACCTTGCAAACCCTCAAGCTGGATGTGCCAGTCGAAAGCGTGGCGGCCAGCCCGCTCAACGGCCTCTACGAGGTCAAGCTCAAAGGTGGCCGCGTACTGTACGCCAGCCCCGATGGCCAGTTCGTTATGCAGGGCTATCTTTATCAGCTCAAGGACGGCCAGCCGGTCAACCTGACCGAAAAGACCGAACGTGAAGCGATCGCCAAGACCATCAACGCCATTCCTCAGGCCGAAACCGTCGTGTTTCCGGCCGTCGGCGAGACCAAGTCGCACATCACCGTGTTCACCGACACCACCTGCCCGTATTGCCAGAAGCTCCACGCCGAAGTGCCTGAGCTGAACAAGATGGGCGTTGAAGTGCGCTATGTCGCGTTCCCGCGCCAGGGCCTCGATTCGCCAGGCGATCAGCAGTTGCAAGCGGTGTGGTGCTCCAAGGACCGCAAAGGCTCGCTTGAAAAACTCATGTCCAACAAGGATGTCGAGGCACCCAAGTGCGCCAACCCGGTCAGCAAGCAATTCGCCCTGGGCCAGTCGATCGGCGTCAATGGCACGCCTGCCATTGTTCTGGCTGACGGCCAAGTGATACCGGGCTACCAGCCAGCGGCTCAAGTGGCCAAGCTGGCTCTGGCTGGCGAATAATCACGCCAGGCAACAAAACATCAGGTCGCAACCCGTTTGCGACCGTATTTCACGGCCGACTCAGTGTCGGCCGTTTCATGGGGAGTTCAGAGTGAAACCGGTCAAAGTAGGCATCTGTGGGTTAGGTACCGTCGGTGGCGGCACCTTCAATGTGCTTCAACGTAACGCCGAGGAGATCGCCCGCCGTGCCGGGCGTGGTATCGAAGTGGCACAAATTGCCATGCGTTCGCCCAACCCGAATTGCCAGATTACCGGAACCCCCATTACCAACGATGTCTTCGCGGTCGCCAGCAACCCCGAGATCGACATCGTCATCGAATTGATCGGCGGCTACACCGTTGCCCGCGAACTGGTGCTCAAGGCCATCGACAACGGCAAGCACGTGGTCACCGCCAACAAGGCGCTGATCGCCGTGCACGGCAACGAGATCTTCGCCAAAGCCCGCGAGAAGGGCGTTATCGTCGCCTTCGAAGCAGCGGTTGCCGGTGGCATCCCGGTGATCAAGGCGATCCGTGAAGGGCTGTCCGCCAACCGCATCAACTGGGTCGCCGGGATCATCAACGGCACCGGCAACTTCATCCTCACCGAAATGCGCGAGAAGGGCCGCACCTTCCCGGACGTGCTGGCTGAAGCCCAGGCGCTGGGTTATGCCGAAGCCGATCCGACCTTCGACGTCGAAGGTATCGATGCCGCGCACAAGCTGACCATCCTGGCATCCATCGCCTTTGGTATCCCGCTGCAATTCGACAAGGCCTACACCGAAGGCATCACCCAGCTGACCACCGCTGACGTCAACTATGCCGAGGCGCTGGGCTATCGCATCAAGCACCTGGGCGTGGCCCGCAGCACCGCCAATGGCATCGAGCTGCGCGTGCACCCGACGCTGATTCCGGCCGATCGCCTGATCGCCAACGTCAATGGTGTGATGAACGCGGTCATGGTCAACGGGGACGCCGCCGGCTCGACGCTGTTCTACGGCGCTGGCGCCGGCATGGAGCCCACCGCTTCGTCAGTGATCGCGGACCTGGTCGACGTGGTTCGCGCCATGACCAGCGATCCCGAGAACCGCGTGCCGCACCTGGCCTTCCAGCCTGACTCGCTGTCGGCCCACCCGATCCTGCCGATCGAAGCCTGCGAGAGCGCCTACTACCTGCGCATCCAGGCCAAGGATCACCCGGGCGTATTGGCTCAGGTGGCCAGCATTCTCTCGGAGCGTGGCATCAATATCGAGTCGATCATGCAGAAGGAAGTCGAGGAGCAAGACGGTCTGGTGCCGATGATCCTGCTGACCCACCGCGTGGTCGAGCAACACATGAACGACGCCATTACCGCGCTCGAAGCCCTGCAGGATGTAATCGGCAGTGTGGTGCGCATCCGCGTCGAACAACTGAATTGACAACAGCCTGCAAGCGACAAGCCGCAAGCTGCAAGATCAACGCCACGGCGCGCTGATTTGCAGCTTGAAGCTTGCAGCTTGAAGCTCAAACCAAAGGTTTGCTCTTATGCGTTATATCAGTACGCGCGGCAAGGCGCCGGCGCTCAATTTCGAAGACGTGCTGCTGGCTGGCCTGGCCACCGATGGCGGCCTCTATGTGCCGGAAAACCTGCCGCGCTTTACCCAGGAAGAAATTGCCTCCTGGGCCGGCCTGCCTTACCACGAGCTGGCGTTCCGGGTAATGCGCCCGTTCGTTGCTGGCAGCATTCCCGACGCCGATTTCAAGAGAATTCTCGAAGAGACCTACGCCGGCTTCAGCCATGCAGCGGTGGCGCCTCTGCGCCAGCTCAACGCCAACGAGTGGGTGCTGGAACTGTTCCATGGCCCGACCCTGGCCTTCAAGGACTTCGCCTTGCAGCTGCTCGGTCGCCTGCTCGACTACACCCTCGCCAAACGCGGCGAGCGGGTGGTCATCATCGGTGCCACCAGCGGTGATACTGGTTCGGCTGCTATTGAAGGCTGCAAGCACTGCGAAAACGTCGATATTTTCATCCTGCATCCGCACCAGCGGGTTTCGGAAGTGCAGCGTCGGCAAATGACCACGCTGTTCGGCGACAACGTCCACAACATCGCCATTGAAGGCAACTTCGACGACTGCCAGGAAATGGTCAAGGCCAGCTTCGCCGACCAGAGCTTCCTCAAGGGCACGCGTCTGGTCGCGGTCAACTCGATCAACTGGGCGCGGATCATGGCCCAGATCGTCTACTACTTCCACGCCGCTCTGCAATTGGGCGGCCCCGCGCGCTCTGTGGCGTTCTCGGTGCCGACCGGCAACTTCGGCGATATCTTCGCCGGTTACCTGGCGCGCAACATGGGCCTGCCGATCAGCCAACTGATCGTCGCGACCAACCGCAACGATATCCTGCACCGCTTCATGAGCGGCAATGGCTACGCCAAGGAAACCCTGCACGCCACGCTGTCGCCATCGATGGACATCATGGTGTCGTCAAACTTCGAGCGCCTGCTGTTCGACATGCACGGTCGTAATGGCGCCGCCATCGCGCAGTTGATGGACAGCTTCAAGCAGGATGGCCAGTTCAGTGTCGAACAGGACCGCTGGACCGAAACCCGCAAGCTGTTCGATTCCCTGGCGGTCGACGACGAGCAGACCTGCGAGACCATCGCCGATGTCTTCGCTCAAACGGGCGAAGTGCTCGATCCCCATACCGCTATCGGTGTGCGGGCCGCGCGCGAATGTCGTCGCAGCCTCGATACGCCGATGGTGGTGCTGGGTACGGCGCATCCGGTCAAGTTCCCTGACGCGGTACTCAAGGCGGGTGTTGGCAAGGCGCTGGAGTTGCCTGCCCACCTGGTCGATCTGTTCGAGCGTGAAGAAAAGTGCACGGTGTTGGCTAACGAGCTCAAGGCCGTCCAGAACTTTGTGGCGCAGCATGGCAATCGTGGCAAGCCGCTGTAACTGAAGCGTTCTGCAACACTTGAAGCCCGTCGATCGACGGGCTTTTTTTCTCTTCCGTGTCAAACTTGGTGCTTATTCGCTTTGCATAAGCCAGCGCCAAGGATGCCCGCATGTCTCCCCGTATGTATCAATATCTCTGCCGCCCCTGGCGTCTGCTTGTGCGGGTTTTATTGCTATGTGCCGTTGCGAATGGCGCCTGGGCGGCGCAGGCCCTGCCGTTTACTTTGGTGCAGCCGATCGCCCAGCTGGCGCCCATGGCGTTGGCTCCGGCGGAGCAGCAGTGGCTGCAAAAGCATCAACAGACGCTGCGCATCGGCATGTCGATCAACGACAACGAACCTCTGGATATCGCCGTCGATCGCAACCGCTACCAGGGCGTGAGTGCCGACTACCTGAACCTGATACGCGCCCGGCTGGGTGTCACCCTGCAGATCCATGGGTTTACGCGCCGTGACGATGCCATCGAGGCGCTGCACCAGGGCGACATCGATGTACTCACCGCATCGAATAGTTACGAGCAGGGTTTTGCCGGTCTGGCATTTACCAGCCCTTATCTGTTCGATCGTCCTGTACTGGCCCGTCGCAGCGATGATATCCGCCAGAGCGGCGACGGTCTTGACGATCAACGCGTGGCAGTGGTGGAAGGTTATGCTTCGGTCGACGCGGTACAAAGGGCCTATCCGAGCAGCCGTGTGGTGGTCGCTCCCAGTTTAAGCAGTGCCTTGGAGGCGCTAAGGCAGGGCGCGGTCGACGCGGTGATCGGCAACGAAATTATCCTGCGCTCCTATATGGCGCTGCGGCCCTACGTGGAGTTGCGCATCACCGGTGACAGTCGTCTGTCGTCCAGCGGCTTTGCCTTTGCCATTCGTAACACTGATGCGCCGCTCACGGCGATGTTCGATCGAGCGCTGGGCAGTCTTCAGGGCGCTTTGCAGCGTGAAATTCTTGGCCGCTGGACTTCGGGGCTGGGTGCCGGAATCGCTCAGCGTCCGGTGCAACTCGATAGCGACGAGCAATCCTGGATTGCTGCTCACCCCAAGGTTCAGGTCGCGGCCACCGAATATGCCCCCTATCTGTACCGGGATCGTCAGGGTCGCTGGGTCGGGCTTAATGTCGATATTCTGGCGGCGCTGTCGCAGATGACCGGCCTGCAGTTCGAGTACGTCCATGCCAGTTCGATCGCCCAGAGCCTCGACCTGCTCAAGAGCGGCCGGGCGCAGATGAACACTACCCTCAGCGAGACCTCGGAACGCCGGTCTCTACTGGAGTTCACCCATTCATATGGTGGTCAGAGCTGGGTCTTCATCCTGCGCCGTGACGGCGTTGCGTTTGATTCCCTCGAGGAAATGGACGACCGAGTGCTGGCCCTGCCGGCGCAGCATGCACTGGAAGATTTCATTCGGCGCGAGTATCCGCAGATCCGCCTCAAGCAGGTGGCGACCATGGATCAGGCCCGAGATGCCGTCGCTCGTGGTCAGGCTGACGCCACCATCGACAGCGAAGTCGGCGCCTATCGGGCGGTCCAGCGCGAAAGCGATACCGGGCTGACGGTCGGGCGCAGTCTCGACGGCGCGTGGTCTCCGGACCGTTTTTCGGTCACGTTGGCCAATCCACAGCTGACGAGTATCCTCAACAAGGCGCTCGAAGCCTTCCCAGTGGCAGATTTGCGCGCCATTCGCCTCAAGTGGCTTGGGGCGGCCCTGCCCGAGGTGCCGGTGTGGCAACGCATTGCACCTTGGGTCTACTGGGGGGCTGCCGTTGCCGGCCTTATCGCCTTGATATCACTGCTTTGGAGCGGTCGCTTGCGGGTGCAGATTGCCCAGCGGCAGCGCGCCGAGGAAGCCCTCAGCGATCAGTTGGTCTTCCAGAAGGCGCTGCTCGATGGCATTCCCAATCCGATCTATGTGCGCGATCTGGAAGGGCGGCTGCTGTCATGCAACCGCAGTTACGAAGAATGCTTCGCGACGCGTTTCGAGCGCATCAAGGGATTGCAATTGCCCGAGGTTGGCTTGATCGGCGCCGAAGACGCGCAGCGCGTCCACGCCGACTATCTCAAACAGCTTGAAAACCCAAAGCCGGTATTCATCGATCGGCAAATAGAACTGGGGGGCAAACGGATCGATGCCTACCAGTGGACGGTGCCGTTCTATCGTGCAGATGGCCAGTTGCAAGGGTTGTTGGGCGGCTGGATCGATATCACCGAGCGCAAGCGCCTAGAGGTCGCGCTCACCGAGGCGAGGCAGGCGGCGGAAGACGCCAACCTGGCGAAAAGCTCTTTCCTTGCGACCATGAGCCACGACATTCGTACACCACTGTCGGCGATCATCGGTTTGCTGGAGCTTGAACGGGACACCAGCAGGGCGCGTGGGCAGACGCTCTCCCAGGGGCTGGAAGTCGCCTTTCGTTGCGCCTGCGAATTGCTGGAGCTGGTAGGCGACAGCCTTGACTTGTCGCGTATCGAGGCTGGCAGGCTGGAACTGCACCTGACCCCGGTTGCGCTATCGCCATTTTTTGCCGACATAGCGCGGTTGTTCGAGCCGGAAGCACGGCGCAAGGGGCTGGACCTCCAGGTGCAGATCGCACTGGGGCTGCAAGGTCAATACTGGATCGATGCACTGCGCCTGCGTCAGGTCATGCACAACCTGCTCGGCAATGCCCTGAAGTTCACCCACCGAGGGCGAGTGAGCCTGGTGGTCAACGCGCATCTGGAAGGGGCCCTACTGGCACTGGACATCAGGGTAGAGGACACCGGTATCGGTATCGACGCGGCCCAGCAGGCACAGCTGTTCGAGCCCTACGTTCAGGTCGGAGCCGATGCGGCGCAGCTTTATGGCGGGTCGGGGCTGGGGCTGAGCATCTGCCAACGGCTGATCGCCTTGATGGCCGGGCAGATGCAATTGCGCAGCACGCCCGGGCAGGGCACCTGCATCAGCCTCCAGTTACAGGTGCATCAGGTCGAGGTCATCAGCATCAAGGAGCCCCCTGAGCTCACGAGCGCCGTCAGCGCGGATCTGGTACCGCGAATGTTGCACGTGTTGATTGCCGATGACCTGTCTTCCAACCGCTTGGTGTTGAGCCGACAATTGGAGTACCTCGGCCATCAGGTCGAGGCAGTGGCTGGCGGGGAAGACGCCTTGATAGCCTGGCAGGACGGCGATTTCGATGTGTTGATCAGCGACTGCAACATGCCGGGTATCAGCGGTTACGAGTTGGCCACGCGGATCCGCGAGTTGGAGATCGAACAGGAGCTGGCGCCTACGCCCATCATCGGTTATACCGCCAACGTCATGAATGATGAGCGTCAGCGCTGTGAAGAGGCCGGGATGGACCTGTGGCTGCCCAAGCCACTGTCGCTCGATGCGCTGAGCCAGGCATTGACACAATTGACCCGCCCAAGACATTTCGATCCAGCGACCTTGCAGGCCTTGACCCACGCCAATGCTCAGTTGCTACAGCGGATGCTGAGCGAGCTCGACAGCAATCTCGAAGAGGAGCTCGAACGGCTGGATGATGCAGTCGAGGCTTTGGACTGGCCGGTGCTGGAAGGTGTGCTGCATCGGCTCAAAGGGGTATGTGCCATGATCGATGCCGGGCCGTTGGCCAGGGCTTGCGGCCAGTTCGGCAAAGGCTGCTCCGCTCGCCATGAGCAGCAGGTACGGCAGGACTGGCCAACGTTCAGGGCGGCCATCGAGGACTTGCAGGCCGATATCTTGCGAACTTTGCGGGGCATGGTCGCTGACGAATGACGTGAAGTGCACAGACCGCAGCGAACCGTCCTACGACGGTTTCAGATTCGTCCTATAGCTGCTCTTCGGCCGGATCTTTAGAGTGCCTGATATCGCGGCACTCGGCCGTATCGCTTCTGGAGGCTGGTCCATGCGCTCACTCAGAGTTCTGATCCTCGAAGACAACCCGTTTCAATTGATGGCGCTGCACCAGATGCTCAACGCCAGTGGTGTCTATGATGTACTGGTCGCCGCTACCGTGACCGATGCCTGTCGCTCCCTGGCGCGGCGCGGCAGCGTCGATCTGGTGATATGCGACCTTGATCCGGATCGTACCGGCAGTGGTCTCGATCTGATACGTCATCTGGCGGTCAGCCGTCAGGCCGAAGCCTTGATCATTCTCAGCAATGCCGATGAGGCCCTGCGCGAAGATGCAGCGCGGCTGGCGCGACAATCCGGATTATGGGTGCTGGCGGCACTGAGCAAACCGGCTTCGACCCGGACCTTGCACCTGTTGCTGGAGGTTTATCAGCAGAACACCCGCTCCTCGGCTCGCGCCTTGGCCGCCTTGTAACCTGGACTCAGCTCAGGCCCTGTTCCTGCAAATAGATAAACAGCGCCGCATCGTTGGTGACCCCCAGCTTGCGCATGGCACTGACTTTCTGTGCACTGACCGTTTGTTTGCTGCGGTGCAGGCGGCCGGCGATTTCACTCACCGACAGCCCTGAGGCCAATAATCGAGCAACTTCCAGCTCCTTGGCCGAGAGCTCCACGGTGTTCAGGCCTCCAGCCGTATCTGCGGTGTCACCGGTCTGCAGGGTCTGGGAGACCGATTGGGCAATGTATAATTTGCCTTGGCGTAAATGCTCGATTGCCGTCGGCAGTTCGCCGGCCAGGCTGCCTTTGCCCAGCAGCCCAAGGACTCCGAGCTTGAGCATTGAACGGAACAGCGCGGCGTTGTTGAGCATGGTCACCACCAGGATCGGCAACTGCGGCCAGCCCCGGCGTATGCTCTCCATCAAGCGCAAGCCGTCGTTCTGCTTGTCTACAGGCATCATGAAGTCGCTGATCAGCACGTCACACGGTGTCGTCTGCAGGCAAGCCAGAAGGCTCTGGGGGCCATCCGCTTCGGCAACCACTTTGATTGTAGGGTCTTGTTCCAGTACGGCACGCAAACCCAGGCGGAAGATCGGATGGTCGTCCGCCAGTACGATGCGCAGTGGCGAGTCGGGCGAAGTGCTCACGAGCGCGCCCCCTCGGAAAATTCATGAAACATCATATCCGGCATCCCTGCTTTCCCCCGCTTCGTCAGCCTGTCATGTGCACTGTGCAATGTGCTTGGAGGAAGCCGGACCGGATCGAACTTTTTTGATCGGTCGACAGTCATTGATAGGCAACCTTTATTCTTGACGAGTGAGTGGTGATCGTATTGGAAAATATCAGCTTGCTGTTGAATGAAGCCCTGAGCCCCTACCTGGTCAGCGTGGGGCCCGTCGATACACTTGGAAATCGCCGTATCGCAGTCAAGGACCAGCATGGACTACTAATGGCCGAACGCCTGGTCAATCGTAGCCAGCTTACCGACAATCGTACCGTGATCGATGTCGTCGATGGATTTCATCGCGATCTCCTGGTTGCCGAGGGTCGACTGCAGCCCTGTGTCATTGCTGCCCTGCAGCACGCCGCGCAATCGCGCCAGGTTTTTTCCGCCGGGATGTAGCGACGAGGCAGGCGGATGAGGAACCTTTCTAGCAGGCACTACTCGAATTTTGCAAGGGCAGGCCGTTGACATTGTGCTCCGGTGTCCTTGACCTGTCGTGCTGGTCCGCAAGGACCATGTTGACCCCGATCGGCTTCCCCACCGGTTGGGGTTTCTTTTGTCCGGGTTAAAAAGCAGCCTTGAAAGGTCTCAGCGCGACGGCATGGCCGCAGCAGTTTTGTCGCTGAAGAAGCTCTTGGCATCCTCCAGGTAATGGTCACGTGAGTCGTTGTCCAGCCAACTGGCATAAAACAGCGGGAGCATGTCCCGACGCAAGGTTTCAAGGACAGGATTGATGCGGCTGATGGCCTGTTGGCCGTCGGCGTTGTCGCTGCAGCCGACATGATTGAACTGGTATTTCTCTACGCCCTTGATCGCAAGGAAGCTGAACTCATCGGCGCCCATGCCTTGCTGCCTGGCCACATAGCGCGCCTCGATCAAGTAGCCGATCAGCGCCTGCAGACGGCCGCGCTGTTCCATCTGCATCAAGCTGCTGACCGCATCGTTACCATAGTGGGGCGATAACATGTCCGCTGGCGCGTGTTTCAATATTTGATCGATAAATGGCCCATAGCTGCGCTCGGCGACCCTACCGACTTTCAATTTGCCACTCTGCAGCAAGGCATCGAGATCGACTTCGCCGTTTTCCATGAAGGGTGCGAACTGCGGTCGATCGGCCGAACGAATGATCAGGCCATTGCTGTATGTGACCACGCTAGGGATGGAGAAAGCGATGAACGTGGCGCGTTCGGGGCTCCACAGCAGGGTCGGATCGCACCGCAAGCCGGGCTCGTGGAGCATTTGCATGGCCCGCGCGCGGTTGACCCGTTGAATCACGTGATCGTATTGAGGCAGGCGCTGGATAAGCAGGGCGAGGGTTCTGTCCACCGCGCCCTGATTGCGTTGCGCGCCTTCAAAAATGGTCAGCGGAGGCAGTTCGCGCAGCAGCCACACCAGGGTTTCCTTGGCTTGAACCTGGGGTATGAAGGCCATGTTCAAACCAATGGCCAGGCAAGCGCCAAGACATGCTTTCATCGGAACCAGAGGCCACCACCGAATCCATGGGCTGATGCGTAAAGCCATTGCGCGGGAGACTCCTGCATGCCAGTTGATGCCTTCGGCGCAGTTGTAGCATAGCCGTGGCGTCGGCGTAACCGTTTGTCCGGGTTTCGTGCAAACGCGTGCCATCAGTTAGACTGGGCGACTTTTTCCGTTTCCAGAAGCGTCCTCATGGCCCAGCCGTCCACGACCTACAAGTTCGAACTGAATCTTACCGACCTCGATCGCAACGTCTACGAGAGCGTCAAGCAGACCATCGCCCGCCATCCCTCTGAAACCGAGGAGCGCATGGCCGTGCGTTTGCTGGCCTACGCCTTGTGGTACAACGAACAGCTGTCGTTTGGCCGTGGCCTGTCGGACGTCGACGAGCCGGCGCTGTGGGAAAAAAGCCTGGATGATCGGGTCCTGCACTGGATCGAAGTCGGCCAGCCGGATGCCGATCGCCTGACGTGGTGCTCGCGCCGTACAGAGCGCACCAGTCTGCTGGCCTATGGCAGCCTGCGCGTCTGGGAAGGCAAGGTCATCCCGGCGATCAAGAACCTGAAAAACGTCAATATCGCTGCGGTCCCTCAAGACGTTCTCGAAATCCTGGCCAAGGACATGCCCCGGGTGATCAAGTGGGACGTGATGATCGATGAAGGCACGGTGTTCGTGACCGATGACCGCGGCCAGCACGAAGTGCAATTGCAATGGCTGCAAGGCGAGCGCGGCTGACCCATGCGTATCGAACCCCGTCCGCTGCCCGCTACCCTGCCATTTCTCGGTGATCTGCCACCCTTGTTGACGCGGTTGTACGCGGCCCGAGGTGTCAGTAGCGAGGCCGAGCTGGACAAGAGCCTGGCGCGGTTGATTCCGTTCCAGCAACTCAAAGGGATCGATGCCGCGGTGGCCCTGTTGGTCACCGCGCTGGAGCAGCGTCAGCGCATCCTGATCGTCGGCGATTTCGACGCCGACGGTGCCACCGCCAGCACGGTCGGTGTGCTGGGGTTGCGTCTGTTAGGCGCTGCCCACGTCGATTACCTGGTGCCGAGCCGCTTCAAGTTCGGCTACGGCTTGACCCCCGAGATCGTTGCCGTGGCGCTGGAGCGCGAGCCGCAGTTGCTGGTGACGGTCGATAACGGCATTTCCAGTATCGAGGGCGTGGCGGCGGCCAAGGCGGCGGGCCTGCAAGTACTGGTCACCGATCACCATTTGCCGGGTACCGAATTGCCCGCCGCCGACGCGATCGTCAATCCCAACCAGCCCGGCTGTGAGTTCCCCAGCAAGGCACTGGCCGGTGTTGGCGTGATGTTCTATGTGCTGATGGCGCTGCGGGCACGTCTGCGCGAGTTGGGCTGGTATGCCAGCACGCCGCAGCCGAATATCGGCGAACTGCTCGACCTGGTGGCCTTGGGCAGCGTTGCCGACGTGGTGCCGCTGGACGCCAACAATCGCATTCTCGTGCATCAGGGCCTGGAGCGCATCCGTGCCGGCCGCGCCCGTCCGGGTATCAAGGCGATTCTGGAAGTGGCCAAGCGCGATGCCGCCCGCATCACCTCCACCGACCTGGGTTTTATCATCGGCCCGCGGCTCAACGCGGCTGGACGCCTGGACGACATGAGCCTGGGGATCGAATGCCTGCTCAGTCGCGATCCGGCCAGCGCCCGGGAGATGGCCGAAGAACTGGACGGCATGAACCAGGATCGTAAAAACATCGAGCAAGGCATGCAGCGTGAAGCCTTGGCGCAGCTCAAGGAACTGCCGCTGGAGTCGATGCCGTTCGGCCTGTGCCTGTTCGACGCCGACTGGCACCAAGGGGTGATCGGGATTCTCGCTTCACGCCTCAAGGAGCGTTACCACCGCCCGACCATCGCCTTTGCCGATGCGGGGGAGGGGCTGCTCAAGGGCTCGGCGCGTTCGGTGCCGGGTTTCCATATTCGCGATGCGCTCGAAGCGGTCAATGCTCGCCATCCGGGCTTGATGAGCAAGTTCGGTGGGCACGCCATGGCGGCAGGCCTGACCCTGACCGAGGCCAATTTTGCGGTCTTTGCCGAGGCCTTCGACACGGAGGTCCGCCGTCAGCTGCACGCTGAGGACCTGACCGGCCGGCTGCTGTCGGACGGCGCGCTGGCGGTCGAGGAGTTTCACCTCGAACTGGCCCGTGCGCTGCGCCATGCCGGGCCTTGGGGCCAGCATTTCCCCGAGCCGCTGTTCCATGGTGTGTTTCAGCTGGCCGAGCAGCGGGTAGTGGGCGAGCGTCATCTCAAGGTCGTGCTCAAGAGTGAGTGCGGCACGGTCAAGCTCGATGGCATTGCCTTTGGCGTCGACCGTGAGGTATGGCCCGACCCGACCGTGCGCTGGGTGGAACTGGCCTACAAACTCGACGTCAACGAGTACCGCGGGCAAGAAACCGTGCAGTTGATGATCGCCCACATAGAGCCTCGCTAGGAACCTGCAAGCGCCGGTGGTTGTCGACTGATCTCTAGAGACTGCCGCACGGCGGGTGCTATGTTGCACGCCCGACTGCGGTCCAGTTTCTCAGCCGTACGATAATCACAGAGGTGGCCCATGAGCCTGCTGCTCCAACCCTTTACTTTGCGTCAGTTGACGCTGCGAAACCGCATCGTGGTCTCGCCGATGTGCCAATACTCGGCTGCCGATGGCTTGGCCAACGACTGGCATCTGGTGCACCTGGGCAGTCGCGCGGTCGGCGGCGCGGGCGTGGTGTTTACCGAGGCGGTCGCGGTCACCGAAGACGGACGCATCACCCCCGAGGACCTTGGTCTGTGGCACGACGGGCAGATCGAACCGCTGCAACGTATCACTCGCTTCATTACTGCCCAAGGTGCAGTGCCGGCCATTCAGCTGGCCCATGCCGGGCGCAAGGCCAGTACCTGGCGGCCATGGCTGGGCAAAAGTGGCAGCATCCCCGTCGGCGACGGCGGCTGGCAGCCGGTAGGGCCATCGAAAATCGCCTTCGACCCTAAGCACACCGCGCCCACCGAGCTCGATGAAACGCAGATCAAGCACATCATCCAGACCTTCGTCGACGCGGCGAAACGTTCCTTGACGGCTGGTTTCAAGATCGCCGAGTTGCACGCCGCCCACGGCTACCTGTTGCACCAGTTCCTCTCGCCGTTAAGCAATCAGCGCCGCGATCAGTACGGCGGCTCGTTCGACAACCGGATTCGTTTCGTTCTGGAAGTGACCAAGGCGGTACGTGAAGTCTGGCCAGAGGAACTGCCCCTTTTCGTGCGGGTATCGGCCACTGACTGGGTCGAAGACGGCTGGAATCCGGATGAAACCGTCGAGCTGGCACGGCGCTTGAAGCAATTGGGCGTCGACCTGATAGACGTGTCGTCGGGTGGTACCGCCAGCAGCGCCGAGATCCCGACCGGGCCCGGCTATCAGACGCGCTTCGCCGAGCGTGTGCGTCAGGAGTCGGAGCTGGCCACCGGGACGGTGGGGATGATTACCGATCCGGCGCAGGCCGAGCATATCCTGCGTACCGGTCAGGCGGATCTGATTTTCCTGGCGCGCGAATTGTTGCGCGACCCTTACTGGCCGCTGCACGCCGATGATGATCTGGGCGGCCGAGTGGCCACCTGGCCGGCGCAATACCAGCGCGCCACGCACCGGGATCAGCCGATCCACGAGTCCGATCTGCGCGACTAGGCACCGCATGGTGCCCACCTCCTGTGGGAGCGGGCTCTGCCCGCCAAGCCTTCAAGGCCTCGCGGGCATAGCCGCTCTCACAGGGGGCCTGCTTCAGTAGGTGTACTTGCGCTTGTCCGCCGCCGGCGGGAAGTACTGGTATAACCACGTCTCGCTCAACGTGCGGTCGGCCGTCTTGATGAACATGCGCATGTTCACCGGGTCGACCTTGTCGTTGGTCGGGTACCAATCGAACAGCACGCGGTAGCCCTTGATGTCTGGCAGCCAGAGGATCTGGAAGTCCTTGACCTCGCCATTGGACACCGTCACCACAGGCTCGATGTGAGTGCCATCCGCAAGTTTCTCCAGGCCGCCGCCCGCGAAGTCCACCGCGAAGCGTCGTGCCCACACGTCCGGATAGTGCTCGCCCGGCGCCCAGCCTTCGGTAAACCCACCCATGCCCGTACGCGTCGCGGCCACTTGCGCCAGCGGAGTGCTGACCGGTGGTAGCGCGCTCCAGTACAGCTTGTAGCCATAGTTGAGGGATTCACCGGCCTTGACCGGGTCCTTGGGCGTCCAGAACGCCACGATGTTGTCCAGCGTCTCGCCGGTGGTCGGCAGTTCCATCAGGTCGATGGAGCCTTCACCCCAAGGCGTCGTCGGTTCGACCCAAAGGCTCGGCCGCTCGTGGTACCCGTCGACGGTGTCCTGGTAGCTGGCGAAATTATGGTCGGTCTGCACTAGGCCGAAGCCCTTGGGATCCTTGTCGACGAAGGTGTTGAACTGGATATGCTCAGGGTTGTTCAGCGGCCGACAGATCCACTCACCGTTGCCGCGCCACATGGCCAGGCGGTCGGAGTCGTGGATCTGCGGGTGAATGGTGTCGCACATGCGGCGCTCGCTGGTACCGCAGCTGAACATGGTGGTCATCGGCGCGATGCCCAGTTGCTTGATGTCCTTGCGGGCATTGATGTGGGCGTCGATGGCCATCACCACCTGCTTGGCCTGGCAGTCGATATCGAAGCGATAGGCGCCGGTGGCGCTCGGCGATTCGAGCAGGGCATAGACCACGAAACGGGTGCCATCCTTGCTCGGAGCCTCGAACCAGAACTTGGTGAAGTCGGGGAATTCTTCCGGGCCGCCGGCATAGGTGTCGATGGCCAGGCCGCGCGCCGACAGACCGTACTGACCCGTGGCATCCACTGCGCGGAAGTAACTGGCGCCGAGGAACGAGAGGATATCGTGGTGATCGATTTCCGGTGCCTTGAACAAGCGAAAACCGGCAAAGCCCAGGTCACCCTTGAGCTGCTGGGTGTCGATCTTGGAGTCGGCATAGTTGAACAGCTCGGGGCGGAAATGCACTTCGCGCGCCTGCTGGCTGGCGGTGTCGACGCTGTACATGCGTACCGGGGTCTTGAAACCCATGCCGACGTGGAAGAACTGCACATCCAGTTGACCGTGCAGGTCGTACCACAGCGAGTGCTTGGCGTCGTACTTGATGGCGTTGAATTGCAGCGGGTTCATGTTGGCCAAGGTGGCAGGCAAGACCTGCTTGCGATCCACGAAGCCTTTGCCGGCCAGGTCCTTGGCGTGGGCCTTGAGCCCGTCGAAGCTGAACTTTTCCAGCTCACCATCGGCTGTGGCGGCCATGGCCTGGGCAGCGAACAGCCCGGCAGAAGACAGACCGGTGTAAGCCGCAATGGCCATCGAGGCTTTCAGAAGGTTCCGGCGGTGCATAGATAACCCTGTACAGAAGGAGTCCCAGCCGCTCCGTGCGGCATGAAAGGGATGCAAATGGCGTTCGGATATCCGTGGGTCCGAGTGTGACAAGACCCTAAAGAGATACCTGATATGGGGTGTGGTTCGCCAGAGGGCTGATTATTTTTTAACAAAGGATGTCTGGCGAGTGCCTCTAATTGATGAAGCGCGGCAACATTCGGAAGCATTTCTCCTGAAGCGGGGCGACAACGCTCGCCGTAATCTCCCTGAACCCGTTTCGCCAACCCCTAGTGGAGATTGCCCGATGAATACCCGTGGATTGCTCGATCAGTTGCTCAAATCCGGCCAGCAGATGCTGCAAAACAAGTCCGCCGGTTCCGCCTCCCACAAAGGCGCACCGGGCCTGGGGGATCTGACCGGCTTGCTGTCGGGCGCGGGCGGCGGCGCACTGGCTGCCGGGGCCATCGGCCTGTTGATGGGCAGCAAGAAGGCGCGCAACGTCGGCGGCAAGGTCATCACCTATGGCGGGCTGGCCGCGCTCGGGGTGGTGGCCTACAAGGCCTACAGCAACTGGCAGGCCAACCAGCCCGGCCAGACGGCAACCCCGCCGCAGACCATCGATCAGGTGCCGGCGCAGCAAGCCGAGGTGCACAGCCAGGCGATCCTCAAGGCGCTGGTGGCTGCCGCCAAGGCTGACGGTCACGTCGATGACCGTGAGCGCGCCTTGATCGAGGGCGAGTTCGTCAAACTCGACGCCGATCAGGAGTTCCAGCAATGGTTGCATCTGGAGCTGAACAAACCGTTGGACCCTGCCGAAGTCGCCCGGGCGGCGCAAACGCCGGAAATCGCCGCTGAGATGTATCTGGCCAGCATGATGATGGTCGACGAGGAGCACTTCATGGAGAAAGCCTACCTGGATGAACTCGCCCGTCAGCTCAAGCTCGATCCGGCATTGCGCGTGGAGCTGGAATCTCAGGTGCGCCAGCTGTAAGCGCCTGAAACCGGGGCCTGCCGAGCGACGAACAGCCCGCCGATACTGGCATTTTGGTAATAAATCTTGCTGGTAATACCCCCGCAGATGGCGGAAAGTACACATATGGTTGCAATATGCAGGGCTGTGCTCTGCCGTTTTCGCTGGCAGGCGAATGTATTCGAGGGGTAATCGTGAAGAACTGGACCTTGCGCCACCGCATTTTGGCGAGTTTTGCCGTCATCATCGCCATCATGTTGTTGATGATCGTCGCCTCCTACACCCGTCTGCAGAAGATCGAAGACAGCTCCGACGACGTGCGCACCGACAGCATGCCCGGGGTCTACTACAGCTCGATGATCCGTAGCGCCTTCGTCGACAGCTATGTCTACACCCAGCAGCTGATCGGCTTGAGCAGCCAGCGCGAGCTGATCAGCTCCGACGAGGAGCAGTACAAAGGGTTCGACGCACGCCTCACCGAGCAGATCGCCAAGTATGAAGGCACCATCCATGACGAGGCCGATCGGGCTGCCTTCAGCGAATTCAAACGCCTCAATACCGTCTACCACGACGTCCTCGAGCGTACCCTCGAAGCCTATCGGCAGAAGCACTTCATGGAGGCTCAGGACCTGGCTCAGACCGACTTGTCGCCAGCCTGGTTTGCAGGTCGCAAGGCGTTGAACGCGGTCATCGAACTCAACAGCAAGGCAGCCGAGAGTGCTACCCAGCAAATCGCCAATGCCGTGACGTCGGCCAAGGTCACCATGGGCGCGGCCTTGCTGGTCGCCGTGATCGCAGCGGGTATTTGCGGCTTTCTGCTGATGCGTACCATCATGGCGCCGATGGAAAAGCTCCTGCGTATTCTTGAGGTCATGCGCACCGGTGACCTCAGCACGCGTTTGCAGCTGGATCGCAAGGACGAGTTCGGCGATCTGGAAATCGGCTTCAATGACATGATGACCAACCTGACGTCCCTGGTTTCCCAGGCTCAGCGCTCTTCGGTGCAGGTCACCACCTCGGTCACCGAGATCGCTGCGACCTCCAAGCAGCAGCAAGCCACCGCGACCGAGACCGCCGCCACGACCACTGAAATCGGCGCCACATCGCGGGAAATCGCCGCGACTTCTCGCGATCTGGTGCGCACCATGACCGAGGTCGCCTCGGCGGCAGACCAGGCCTCCCTGCTGGCCGGCTCCGGTCAGCAAGGCCTGACGCGCATGGAAGAAACCATGCATCAGGTCATGGGCGCCGCTGAACTGGTCAACAACAAGCTGGCCGTGCTCAACGAAAAAGCCGGCAACATCAATCAGGTCGTGGTCACCATCGTCAAGGTCGCCGACCAGACCAACCTGCTGTCGCTCAATGCTGCCATCGAGGCCGAAAAGGCCGGAGAATATGGCCGTGGTTTCGCCGTGGTTGCGACCGAAGTGCGGCGTCTTGCCGACCAGACGGCGGTGGCCACCTACGATATCGAACAGATGGTCCGCGAAATCCAGTCCGCCGTGTCGGCAGGGGTGATGGGCATGGACAAGTTTTCCGAGGAAGTGCGTCGGGGCATGTACGAGGTCACCCAGGTGGGTGATCAACTGAACCAGATCATTCATCAGGTGCAGGCGCTGGCGCCGCGGGTGCTGATGGTCAACGAGGGCATGCAGGCTCAGGCCACCGGTGCCGAACAGATCAACCATGCGCTGGCGCAGCTGAGCGATGCCAGCAGCCAGACCGTCGAATCCCTGCGCCAGGCCAGTTTCGCCATCGACGAGCTCAGCCAGGTAGCGACCGGGTTGCGCGGTGGCGTGTCGCGATTCAAAGTCTGATGACCCAGGTGTCCACCTCGGTACGCGCCGCGGCGCCTGCCACCAGCAAGCTGTTTCTGGTCTTTCAGGTAGGCGGGCAACGCTTCGCCCTGGCGGCGGTAGAGGTGGCGCAGATCCTGCCGTTGTTGCCCCTCAAGCCGATCCCGCGCGCGCCCGGCTGGGTGGCGGGGATCTTCGCTCACCGCGGGCAGGTGGTGCCGGTCATCGATATCGGCGCCTTGACCTTCGATCGACCGGCCGTGGCGCGCACCAGCACGCGCCTTGTGCTGGTGCATTACCGCGGGCAGCCGCAACAGCCTGACGCCTTGCTTGGGCTGATTCTGGAGCAGGCCACCGATACCCTGCGTTGCGATCCGGCCGAGTTCCAGCCCTATGGCCTGGACAATCCGGCGGCGCCGTATCTGGGGCCGGTTCGAGAGGATGCGCTGGGGCTGCTGCAATGGGTCGGGGTCCAGGACCTGCTCGACGATCAGGCGCGCACGATGCTGTATGCGCCGAGCCTGGCTGTCAGCCTGCACGAGGATAGCCTTCGATGAATGCTGACGAGCGCTTCTTCAAATACCTGTTCGAGCGCATCGGTCTGGACGTGGCTTCAGTGGGCTCGGCGATGATCGAAAGGGTCGTGGAGCAACGCTGCGCCAGCGCCGGCAGCGCGAATCTGGACGCCTATTGGGACCTGCTGCAGCATTCGGCCGCCGAGCAGCAGGCTTTGATCGAGGCGGTGATCGTCCCGGAAACCTGGTTCTTCCGTTATCCCGAATCCTTCGGCGCATTGGCAGGGCTGGCGAAAAAACGTCTGCTGGAGCTCAAATCGTCACGCCCGCTGCGTTTTCTCAGCTTGCCCTGTTCGACCGGCGAGGAGCCTTACTCCATCGCCATGAGCTTGCTTGACGCGGGTATCTGCCCCCAGCAGTTCAAGGTCGACGGTATCGACGTCAGCCCCGCCTCGGTCGTTCGTGCCCAGCGCGCGCACTATGGACGCAACTCCTTTCGCGGCGCGGACTTGAGTTACCGCGAGCGATATTTCACGGCGGTGGGCGAGGGCTATCAGCTCAATGCGCAGGTGTGCGAGCAGGTTCGCTTGCAATCCGGCAATGTGCTCGACCCCAGGTTGCTCGCCAGCGAAGCGCCCTACGATTTTGTGTTTTGCCGCAATCTGTTGATCTACTTCGACGTGCCCACCCAGCAGCGCGTGTTTGACGTGTTGAAGAAGCTGACCCGCGAAGACGGCGCGCTGTTCATCGGCCCTGCCGAAGGCAGCTTGCTGGCGAGCATGGGCATGCGCCCGATCGGTATTCCTCAGTCGTTCGCCTTTGTACGCGACCATCAGGTGCCTGCGCCGACGCCGATACCTGCACCGATCACCGCTGCCAGTCGCCCGCCAGCCGCTGTGCCGGTGCGCATTGCACCTCCCGTGGCAGCGCGAGCGATGTTGGCGCGGACGCCGCGTGACGCTGGCCAGCCGGTTCGATCCGTCGGCATACCGGCAGTCTCGGCGAGAGACAGCGACGCGGCGATATTGCTGGCACGCATTGCTACGCTCGCCAATGAAGGCAACACCGCCCAGGCCCGCGATACCTGCCAGCAATACTTGCGCGAACATGCGCCCAGCGCCCAGGTGTTCTATTGGCTCGGGTTGCTCAGCGATGTCGCCGGTAATTCGATGGAGGCGCAGGGTTTCTATCGCAAGGCGTTGTATCTGGACCCTCAGCACCCCGAGGCGCTGGCGCATCTGGCCATGCTGCTGGCTGCGCTTGGTGACGCCGTGGGCGCCCGGCGCCTGCAAGAGCGCGCTGCGCGCAGTGAGCGTAAATCATGATCGAGCGCCAAGTGATGGACGTCATCGTCGACGATCAGCCGATCGACGACTGCTGGAACCGCATCGGCGTGCGGGGCGACAAATCCTGCCCGCTATTGGCCGAGCATATTCATTGCCGCAACTGCGCGGTATACGCCGCGGCGGCGGTGCGCCTGCTGGATCGCTACAGCCTTGGCCAGCAGGACATCGCGGCGCTGCAGTACAGTGAATTGCGTGGCAAGGTCGAAAACCGCTCGTTGCTGGTCTTCCGGCTCGCCGACGAGTGGCTGGCGCTGGCCACTCGCTGCCTGGTCGAGGTCGCGCCGTTGCAACCGGTGCACTCCTTGCCGCACCAGCGCTCGCGCGCTTTGCTGGGCGTCGCCAACGTGCGCGGCGCGCTGGTGGCCTGCCTGTCGCTGGGCGAACTGCTGGGCGTCGACCCCGATACCGTAGTTGCCAGCACTGCGCGCGTGACGCCGCGGATGTTGATTCTGGCGGCGGAAAACGGCTCGGTGGTGGTGCCGGTGGACGAAGTCGATGCGATCCACCGCATCGATCTGTCGGATATTCAAGCCGGCGAAACGCCCAGCGCGGTCGCTGGCGCGCGCTTCACCCGAGCGGTAATGCAATTCAAGGGGCGCAGTTTGCGAGTACTGGATGACGAATTGCTGATGTCGGCTGTGACCCGGAGCCTGACATGACCCCCGATCAAATGCGCGATGCCTCGCTGCTCGAACTCTTCAGTCTGGAGGCCGAAGCCCAGACGCAGGTGCTCAGCGCCGGCCTGCTGGAACTGGAACGCAACCCCACCCAGGCCGATCAACTGGAAGCCTGCATGCGCGCGGCGCATTCGCTCAAAGGCGCGGCGCGGATCGTTGGCGTCGATGCCGGGGTCAGCGTCGCTCACGTCATGGAGGATTGCCTGGTCAGCGCCCAGGAAGGGCGCCTGCGTTTGCAGCCCGAACACATCGATGCGCTGCTACAAGGCACCGACCTGCTGATGCGCATCGCTACGCCGGGCGACAGCTCCAGCGGGCCGCAGGTGATTGCCGCCTATGTGGCGCGGCTGGCCCAGGTGCTGGATCCGGCCTCGACACCATTGCCCTCTCGGCAAGCCTCGGATCCGGCGTTGGACGCTGCCGCGCTATCGGCGGCGGCCCACGCCCTGTTGGCGTCTGCGTCGGCGGACCTCGACGACGCGGCCATCGGCGAGTCGCCCCTGGAGCCGCTGGAGTCTGCCGAGCAGAGCCTGGGCATGCAGGCCGCTACGCCTGCGCTCAGAGGCAAGCGTGTGCCCGAAGGCGGCGAACGGGTATTGCGGGTAACCGCCGAGCGCCTCAACAGCTTGCTCGATCTGTCGAGCAAGGCGCTGGTCGAGACCCAGCGGCTCAAGCCTTACCTTGCCACCATGCAGCGCCTCAAAAGAATGCAAAGCCAGAGCCTGCGTGCCCTGGACGGCCTCAAGGAGCAACTCGACGCCACATCGCCGAGCGCAGACATTCGCGAGGCGCTGGCTCAGGTGCAAGACCTGTTGGGGGAAACCCAGCAGATGCTGTTACAGCAGACCGCCGAGCTCGACGAGTTCGGCTGGCATGCCGGTCAGCGCGCGCAATTGCTGTACGACACGGCCCTGGCCTGCCGCATGCGGCCCTTTGCCGATGTGCTGGCGGGGCAGGCACGTATGGTCCGCGATCTGGGCCGGTCGCTGGGCAAGCAAGTACGCCTGGACATCGAAGGCGAAAAGACCCAGGTCGATCGTGATGTCCTGGAAAAGCTCGAAGCGCCCTTGACCCACTTGCTGCGCAACGCCGTGGATCACGGTATCGAAAGCCCCGAGCAGCGCTTGCTCGCCGGCAAGCCCGCCGAAGGCGTGGTGCGCTTGCGCGCGTCGCACCAGGCTGGGTTGCTGGTGCTTGAGCTCAGTGACGATGGCGCCGGTGTCGACCTGGATCGCCTGCGCACCAATATCGTCGCCCGTCAGCTCTCGCCTGCGCACACTGCCGAGCAGATGAGCGAGGAGGAGCTGCTCTCGTTCCTGTTCCTGCCCGGTTTCAGCATGCGCGACAAGGTCACCGAGGTGTCCGGCCGTGGCGTCGGCCTGGATGCGGTGCAACATGGCATTCGCCAGTTGCGCGGCGCCATCGAGCTGTATCAGAGCGCCGGGCAGGGCAGCCGCTTTCAGCTTGAGGTACCGCTGACCCTGTCGGTGGTGCGCAGTCTGGTGGTCGAAGTCGGCGCCGAGGCCTACGCGTTTCCCTTGGCCCATATCGAGCACACCCTCGACCTGCTCACCGAACAGATCGTCCAGCTCGAAGGGCGTCAGCATTTCTGGTACGAAGGCCGCCATATCGGTCTCGTGGCTGCTACCCAATTGCTGCAACGCCCGGCGGGGCAAGTCACCCAGGACAGCCTCAAGGTTGTGGTGATCCGCGAGCGCGATGCCATCTACGGGGTAGCGGTCGAGCGCTTCATCGGCGAGCGCACTCTGGTAGTGATGCCGCTGGATGTGCGCCTGGGCAAGGTTCAGGATATCTCTGCGGGCGCACTGCTCGATGACGGCTCGGTGGTACTGATCGTCGACGTCGAAGACATGGTGCGCTCAGTGGAAAAACTGCTGACCACTGGTCGCCTCGAGCGCATCGATCGTCGCCAGAACCACGCGGTCGAACAGACTCGCAAACGCGTGCTGGTAGTCGACGACTCGCTCACCGTGCGCGAATTGCAACGCAAGCTGTTGACCAATCGCGGCTACGAAGTGGCGGTCGCGGTGGACGGCATGGACGGCTGGAACGCGCTGCGCAGTGAGGATTTCGATTTGCTGATCACCGACATCGACATGCCCCGCATGGACGGCATCGAGCTGGTGACCTTGCTGCGCCGCGACAGCCGGTTGCAGTCGCTGCCGGTCATGGTGGTGTCGTACAAGGACCGCGAAGAAGATCGACGCCGTGGACTGGACGCCGGAGCGGACTATTATCTGGCCAAAGCCAGTTTCCATGATGATGCGTTACTCGACGCGGTAGTGGAGCTGATTGGGGGGGCACAGGGATGAAGATCGCTATCGTCAACGACATGCCCATGGCTGTCGAGGCACTGCGCCGCGCGCTGGCGTTCGAGCCGGCCCATCAGGTGGTCTGGGTGGCGACCAATGGCCAGGAAGCCGTGGAACATTGCGCCGAACTGACCCCCGACCTGATTCTCATGGACCTGATCATGCCGGTGATGGACGGCGTCGAAGCCACGCGTCAGATCATGGCCAAAACTCCCTGCGCAATCGTCATCGTCACCGTCGATCGCGAGCAGAACGTGCACCGGGTGTTCGAAGCCATGGGCCATGGCGCACTGGATGTGGTCGATACGCCTGCGGTCGGTGGCAGTCATCCGCAAGAAGCGGCGGCGCCCCTGTTGCGCAAGATCCTCAATATCGGCTGGCTGATCGGCCCGCGTGGTCGGGTTGAAAAAACCATCGAGGCGCCGCTGCGCCAAGCCTCGCAGCGCCAAGGGCTGGTGGCCATCGGGTCGTCGGCGGGCGGTCCGGCCGCGCTGGAGATCCTCCTCAAGGCACTCCCGGAAAACTTTCCGGCGGCTATCGTGCTGGTGCAGCACGTCGATCAGGTATTTGCCGCCGGCATGGCCGATTGGCTGAGCAGCGAGTCGCGCCTGCCGGTGCGCCTGGCCCGCGAAGGCGAACCACCGCAGCCTGGCACGGTGCTGCTGGCTGGCACCAATCACCATATTCGCTTACAGAAAAATGGAACTTTGGCCTACACTGCCGAGCCGGTGAACGAAATTTATCGTCCTTCTATCGATGTTTTCTTTGAAAGTGTGGCACGCTTCTGGAATGGCGATACGGTGGGGGTACTGTTGACAGGTATGGGGCGCGACGGCGCTCAGGGTCTGAAAATGATGCGTCAGCAAGGCTGGCTGACCATCGCGCAGGATCAGCAAAGCAGTGCCGTTTACGGCATGCCCAAGGCGGCAGCGGCGATCGATGCGGCTGTCGAGATTCATCCCCTGGAGCGGATCGCGCCACGACTTACGGATATTTTTTTTCGATGATTACACGTCTCCCGCCTCGCCGGCATGAAGGCAGTTACCAGGTGAAAGCGCATGATTGATCTGCAGATCGAAGATTTCAAATCGTCCGACGAGAACAAAGCCATGGTGCTGCTGGTCGACGACCAGGCCATGATCGGCGAAGCCATCCGCCGCAGCCTGGCGAATGAAGCCAACATCGACTTCCATTTCTGTGCCGACCCGCGCGAGGCCATTGCCCAGGCGGTGCGCATCAAGCCGACGGTGATCCTCCAGGACCTGATCATGCCGGGCCTCGACGGCCTGACGCTGGTACGTGACTATCGCAATCACCCCTCGACCCAGGACATCCCGATCATCGTCCTGTCGACCAAAGAGGACGCGCTGATCAAGAGCGCGGCCTTCGCGGCGGGGGCCAACGATTATCTGGTCAAGTTGCCGGACACCATCGAGCTGGTCGCGCGTATCCGCTATCACTCGCGCTCCTACCTGACGTTGTTGCAGCGTGACGAAGCCTATCGGGCGTTGCGAGTCAGCCAGCAGCAGTTGCTCGATACCAACCTGGTGCTGCAACGGCTGATGAACTCCGATGGCCTGACCGGCCTGTCCAACCGTCGGCATTTCGATGAGTACCTGGAACTGGAGTGGCGTCGCGCCATGCGCGACCAGACGCAGCTGTCGCTGTTGATGATCGATGTCGACTTCTTCAAGTCATATAACGACAATTTCGGTCACCTTGAGGGCGATGAAGCCCTGCGCAAGGTGGCCGATGCTATCCGCGAGGCCTCCAGCCGTTCCAGCGATCTGCCGGCGCGTTACGGTGGCGAAGAGTTCGCGCTGGTATTGCCCAACACCTCCCCGGGCGGCGCGCGATTGGTAGCGGAAAAACTGCGCCAGAGCATCGCTGCCTTGAAGATCGCGCACAATGCACCGGTCGAGGATTCGTTCCTCACGGTCAGCATCGGTCTGTCGACCATGACCCCGGCGCAGAGCACCAGCTGCCGGCTGTTGATCTCGGCGGCAGACAAGGGCCTTTATCTGGCCAAGCACAACGGGCGCAATCAGGTCGGGATCGAATAGCGGCCTCGGCGGCTATCATTCCTCGCCCGGCGATGCTGCCCTAAAGCCCGGAGTGCGTTATACTCTCCGGCTTTTGAAACGCTACGCACGAGTGCTGCCCGCCATGGAAATCAACCCGATCCTTAACAGCATCAAGGACCTGTCCGAGCGCTCCGAAACCATTCGGGGGTATCTTTGACTACGATCAAAAGCATGAGCGTCTGACCGAAGTCAATCGCGAGCTTGAAGATCCGAGTGTCTGGAACAACCCTGCCTACGCCCAGGAACTGGGGCGCGAGCGCTCCCTGCTGGCGCAGATCGTAGACACCCTCGATGAGATGCATTCAGGCCTGGCCGACGCCAAGGACCTGCTGCAGATGGCTGCCGAGGAAGAAGACGAAAGCGCCGTCGCTGACGTCAGCGAAGAAGTCGAGCGCCTGCGCGAGTCGCTGGAAAAGCTCGAATTCCGCCGCATGTTCAGCGGCGAGATGGACGCCAACAACGCCTACCTGGACATCCAGGCCGGCTCTGGCGGTACCGAAGCGCAAGACTGGGCCAACATTCTGCTGCGCATGTACCTGCGCTGGGCCGACAAACGCGGCTTCGACACCACCATCATGGAGCTGTCGGCCGGTGAAGTCGCCGGTATCAAGGGCGCCACCTTGCATATCAAGGGCGAGTACGCCTTTGGCTGGCTGCGCACCGAGATCGGCGTGCATCGCCTGGTACGCAAGAGCCCGTTCGACTCCGGCAACCGTCGCCATACCTCGTTCTCGGCCGTGTTCGTGTCGCCGGAAATCGATGACAACATCGAAATCGACATCAACCCGTCGGACCTGCGCATCGATACCTACCGCTCCTCGGGTGCCGGTGGTCAGCACGTCAACACCACCGACTCGGCCGTACGTATCACCCACGTACCGACCAACACCGTGGTCAGCTGCCAGAACGAACGCTCCCAGCACGCCAACAAGGACACCGCCATGAAAATGCTGCGGGCGCGCCTTTACGAGCAGGAAGTGCAAAAACGCAACGCCGCCTCCCAGGCCCTCGAAGACACCAAGTCGGACATCGGCTGGGGACATCAGATCCGCTCGTACGTCCTCGACGCGTCGCGCATCAAGGATCTGCGTACCAGTATCGAACGCAGTGACTGCGACAAGGTGCTCGATGGCGACATCGACGAATACCTGATCGCCAGCCTCAAGCAAGGGCTGTAACACCTCTTCGCGCTTCGGCGCGAACAGGGCTGGCCCGCGATCCCTGCCGCAAGGCAGGGGCAACAACCCCGTGATGGAAATTCTAAAGACATGAGCGACCAACAACTCGACCCGCAAGCCCTGCAACAGGAAGAAAACTCCCTGATCGCCCTGCGCAAGGAAAAGCTTGCTGCCGAGCGCGCCAAGGGCCAGGCCTTCCCCAACGACTTCCGCCGTGACCGCTATGCAGCCGACCTGCAAAAGCAGTACGCCGACAAGACCAAGGAAGAGCTGGAAGCAGCGGCCATCCCGGTCAAGGTGGCAGGTCGTATCATGCTCAACCGTGGCTCGTTCATGGTGATCCAGGACATGACCGGGCGCATTCAGGTGTACGTCAACCGCAAGACCCTGCCGGAAGAGACCCTGGCCTCGGTCAAGACCTGGGACATGGGTGACATCATTGCTGCCGAAGGCACCCTGGCGCGTTCCGGCAAGGGCGACCTGTACGTCGAAATGACCACCGTGCGCCTGCTGACCAAGTCGCTGCGCCCGCTGCCCGACAAGCACCACGGCCTGTCCGACACCGAACAACGCTACCGCCAGCGCTACGTCGACCTGATCGTCAACGAAGACGTGCGCCAGACGTTCCGCGTGCGTTCGCAGGTGATCGCCCACACCCGCGCCTTCCTGATGAAGCGTGACTTCCTGGAAGTCGAAACGCCGATGCTGCAAACCATCCCCGGCGGTGCTGCGGCCAAGCCGTTCGAGACTCACCACAACGCGCTCGACATGGGCATGTACCTGCGCATCGCGCCGGAGCTGTACCTCAAGCGCCTGGTTGTCGGTGGCTTCGAGAAGGTCTTCGAGATCAACCGCAACTTCCGTAACGAAGGCGTCTCGACGCGGCACAACCCCGAATTCACCATGTTGGAGTTCTACCAGGCTTACGCCGATTACGAAGACAACATGGACCTGACCGAAGAGCTGTTCCGTGAACTGGCGCAGCTGGTGCTCGGAACGACCGACGTGCCTTACGGCGACAAGGTGTTCCACTTCGGCGAGCCGTTCGTGCGCCTGTCGGTGTTCGATTCGATCCTCAAGTACAACCCCGAGCTGACCGCCGATGATCTCAACGACATCGACAAGGCCCGCGCCATCGCCAAGAAAGCCGGCGCCAAGGTGCTCGGTTTCGAAGGCCTGGGCAAGCTGCAGGTGATGATTTTCGAAGAGCTGGTCGAGCATAAGCTGGAGCAGCCGCATTTCATCACCCAGTACCCGTTCGAAGTGTCGCCGCTGGCACGTCGCAACGATGACAACCCGAACGTCACCGACCGTTTCGAGCTGTTCATCGGCGGCCGTGAAATCGCCAACGCCTACTCCGAGCTGAACGATGCCGAGGACCAGGCCGAGCGCTTCATGGCTCAGGTGGCGGACAAGGACGCCGGTGACGACGAAGCCATGCACTACGACGCCGACTTCGTCCGCGCTCTGGAGTACGGCATGCCGCCGACGGCTGGTGAAGGCATCGGTATCGATCGCCTGGTGATGTTGCTGACCAACTCACCATCGATCCGTGATGTGATCCTGTTCCCGCACATGCGCCCGCAAGCCTGATGCAGTGAATAAAAAGCCGCCTCGCAAGGGCGGTTTTTTTATGCAACACACACCGGCCCCTTCGCCGCCGAACGCGCAACCTTGCTCCCACAGGTGTACGCCGCTGCATCTGTGAACATTGTGCGAGCAAGGCTTGGTCGCGAAGAGGCCGGTGCTGACACCGTAAAAATCCATTACACACAAGGAAAGTCTGTAAGTGATCCCCGCAATGACACCACAGGGCGCAGCCGGCCTGGCCACCGACGTGGCAAACAACGTTCGTTATCAAGGCCGCAAGGCCACTCGCCAAGGCAGCGAACAACGCCGCCAGGACATTCTCGATGCCGCCATGCGCATCGTCATCCGCGATGGCGTGCGAGGCGTTCGCCACCGTGCCGTGGCCGCCGAGGCCAATGTGCCGCTGTCGGCCACCACCTATTATTTCAACGACATCGAAGACCTGCTCACCGACACCTTCGCCCGGTACGTCGAGCGTAGCGCGGCCTATCTGGCGCGCCTGTGGACCGACAACGAAGAACTGCTCCGCCAGATGGCAGCCCGTGGCGATCGCAGCCCCGCTGCTCGCTCGCGCCTGGCCGACGACATCGCCCAGACCACCGCCGACTACATCCAGCACCAGTTGCGTACCCGCCGTGACGCTCTGATGGCCGAACAGGCCTTTCGCCAGGAGGCTTTGCTGTCGCCGCGCTTGGCTGAACTGGTGCGCGCTCACCAGGGGATTCTGCTGCAGGGCGCCTGTCAGTTGCTGCAAGTGCTGGGTGCCCGAGAGCCGCAGGAAGATGCCAAGGTGTTGACGGCGATCATCGGTCGGATGGAGTATCAAGGCCTGCTGAGCCCAGGCAATAGCGCCACGGACGCCGAGATGCTTGGTATCCTCACCCGCTACATGCACCGGGTCCTGGCCGCTGCCTGATCCGGCCGGCACTGACAGCAATGCTGCCGAGGAAGGCAGCTGACGGCTTCACCAGCGAGGGAAGGGGTTTTGGACGAGTACCAGCAGACCATACGCACACTGTCCGATCGCATCGTCGCCGCGCAGACGCCCATTCGGGTGCTCGACGCCGTCAAGTGGGACGACAGCATCAAGCAGGCATTCCTCAAGGCCGAAGGCAAGGCACTACCGGAAGTCGACCGCGCCTGGTATCAGAATCGCCCGCTGGCGTTCGACTCCAGTGCGGTCAAACTGGAATTCCAGAACATCGAGCGCGACATCACCCGGCGCCTTGGGCAGTTCAGCCCGGTAGGGCAGATCATGCGGCGCATGTGCAAGGAATACCGGATGGTGGTGCGCATGCTCGAGGCGCGCGGCACCGAAGACTTCGGCCTGATCTCCCAGGAGCTTTACGGCGCAGCCTCGGATGCCTTTCATGCCGGCGATCCGACCCTGGCCGACCTTGGCCTGATGCTCTCCGATTACCTCAACAATATTGCCGGGCGCGGCGACCTCAAGGATGAAGCCAAGACCTTGACCGCCAAGGACGCCGTGGCGCTGTTGCAAACTCGCCTCAACCGCGTTTTTGGCGAGGCCGAAAGCACCATCCGCGTGTTCGAGTCCGATGGTATCGTCGCCGATGCCGCGGCTGGCGCCGACTACATCAAGGTGCGCAGCGACGCCATGTTCAACGAGCGCGATGTGCGCGCGCTCGAAGTACACGAGGGCCTGGTGCATGTCGGCACCACGCTTAATGGTCAGAACCAGCCAATCTGCACATTCCTGTCCAAGGGCCCTCCCTCGTCGACGGTCACTCAGGAAGGCCTGGCCATCCTGATGGAAATCATCACTTTCGCGTCCTATCCCTCGCGGCTGCGCAAGCTCACCAACCGCACGCGAGCTATCCATATGGTCGAGGAGGGCGCGGATTTTCTCCAGGTGTTCGAGTTCTTCCGCGAGCAGGGTTTCGAGATGGCCGAGAGCTACGGCAACGCCAGCCGCGTGTTCCGCGGCTCGACGCCGACCGGTCTGCCGTTTACCAAGGACCTGTCGTACCTCAAGGGTTTCATCATGGTCTACAACTACATCCAACTGGCCGTGCGCAAGGGCAAGCTGGAGCAGGTGCCGCTGCTGTTCTGCGGCAAGACCACTCTGGAGGACATGCGCACCCTGCGCCAGTTGGTCGACGAAGGCCTGGTCGTGCCGCCCAAGTACCTGCCCGATCAGTTTCGTGACATGAACGCGCTGTCGGCCTGGATGTGCTTCTCCAACTTCCTCAATCACCTGAGCCTGGATCGTATTGAAGCGGACTACTCGAATATTCTCTGAGGCCGCACGGCTGGCCGTGCTCCTGGCGCTGCTAGGCCTGGCGGGCTGCAGTCAACTGCTGTTCTATCCCGAGCGCGGTCAGCCGTTCACCCCTGACAGGGCACACCTGCAATACCGCGACCTGACGCTGCTGGCCAAGGACGGTACGCACCTCAACGCCTGGTGGTTGCCGGCCAAGGCCGGGGTAGCGGTCAAGGGTACGGTGCTGTTCCTTCACGGCAACGGCGGCAATATGGCCACGCAGCTGGGCGGCAGTTGGTGGTTGCCCGAACAGGGCTATCAGGTGTTGATGATCGACTACCGCGGCTATGGCCTTTCAACCGGCAGGCCAAAACTGCCGGACGTGTACGAGGATATCGAGGCCGCGCTGGACTGGCTCGACCAGGCACCCGAGGCGCAGGGCGCACCGCGCATTCTGCTGGGCCAGAGCCTCGGTGGCGCCATGGCGATTCACTACCTGGGTGAGCATCCTGAGCGTTTGCGGACTTTCAAGGCGCTGGTGTTCGACGGGGTGCCGGCCAGTTACCGAGATATCGGCCAGTACGCCCTGAGTGAGTCGTGGCTGACCTGGCCGTTGCAGGTGCCGTTGTCGTGGCTGGTGCCCGATGGCGACAGTGCAATTCGCTCGGTCACGCGTTTGAAGGGCGTGCCCCAGCTGTACTTCCATAGCATCGACGACACCATCATCCCCGTGCGCAACGGTATCGCTCTGTACCAGATCGCCCCGCCGCCGCGGGTACTGCAGCTGACCCGCGGTCCCCACGTGCAGACTTTTGCCGACCCGACCTGGCGTACCGTGATGTTGAGTTTCCTGGACGATCCGCATCGCTTCAGCGGCTTGCGACGCTTGGCGCAGATTCCTGATGATGGTGATGCCAGCGGCCGTTGAGCGCGGCCGCTGGCGGGGATGGGAGGCCGCCTGTCAGGGACAGGCGGCTGGGTGCCACGCCTCATCAGTGACGCGAGGATGGCCCGGGTTGCGGCTCCAGCAAGGCGTGGGTCAGGTCCAGTCTGGCCTGGGCGACCCGCCTGGCCAAGGCCTCATAGGCGGCGCGGTACTGATTGCTGTTGAGGCTCAGCACCTGCGGCAACGGATCGAGCCGGCCGAGCTGGCCACTGCCGATCAACACCTGGCGCAAGTGCTCGCGTTCCATCTCGCTCAACTGCGGCGGCAACTCTTCGTCGCCACTCGCCGCGTCCAGATACTCGCCGAGGCGATCTCGCCACTGATTGATGGCTCCGATACGGTCCGCGTGGGCCGAGTCGAGAAAGCGCTGCCAGTAAGGTTGCTCATTGAGGTAATCAGGCAGCAGCTCGGCTTGCGGCGCCAGTACGGCCGAGTACGCCGTGTCGAGCATGTCCTGAGTGACCCAACTGGTGTAGCTGGTGAAAACCTGAGAGGTCGGCTGGTCACGCAGGCCCAGGCGTGTTGCCAGGGCGATGCGGAAATACAGTTCGATCTCGCTGTAGTCGATCGAGTGTCCCGCCAGGCGCCAGGTGGTGATGTTGGCGGTGACATGCTCCTTGAGCCGGTGCACGCGCCAATGGCTGGTCGCCAGTGCGATCAATTCGCCGCCGGCCGCCGCATCGTCGGCCTTGGCCAAGGCCTGGTCGGCGTGCAGCAGGTTCTCCATCTGCGAGAACACCACCGCATCGCGGTCGACGCAGCTGATCGCCTGGCGGGCCTGTTCATGCAGGGCCTGGCGCAAGTCGGCAGTAAAAGCCCCGCGCACCAGTGCCTGGATCCGTGCGCGCATGTTCGCCTCGGGTCGCCGCGCCGGTGCGGACACATCGACACGCAACAGCAGGGAGAAAAATTCGGCGATCGACGACTCGCCGGGTACCAGCAGCTGCATCGCCTGGGCCCGGTCGTCGCTGGACATCCCCTCGAACAAACGTGGGGCGTCGCGCAGGGCGTTCTGGTCGCGTACCTGTGGTCCTTCGTCTTCCGAGGAACCTTGGGAGCCGGAATCCTCATCGTCATCGTAGACATAGTTGCCCGCCTCAAGCATCTCCGCGTCGAAGCGCCCGCGCTGAACCACGGACAAGTGGGCAGTGGACATGTGCAAGCCACGGGTGCGCCCGGCACCTTCGGGCACTTGGGTGATGGGGACGCGCCGCAGATCGGCCCTGACCACCCGCGGCAGGTTCTCGAGCCCCTCGGGCCACTGATTGACGGTCCCTTCCAAATGCGATAGATCGACCTCTTCCAGATGTTGCAGGTTCGACAGGTTGGGCATTCGCGACAGCGGGTTGATGGACAGGTCGAGGCTGCGCAGTTGCTGCAACGTGCCCAGGTCTGTCACGTCTGCGTCGCTGAGGACGATGTTGTTTTCACCCAGGTTCAGCGTCATCAGGTTGGTCAGCCGACCGAGTACAGCGAACACCTCGGGGCCGAAGCTGGTCTGCGAGCCCTGTATGGTCAGGGTCTGCAGCGAACCGCTGGCCGTGACTCGGGTCATGTCTCTGGCGCTCCAGTTGAAGGGGCGCACGCGCATATCGTTGAGAATGAGCGTTTGCAGGTTGCCCATGGTGCCGAGCCGCGCCAGGCTTGCGGAGGACAGCGCGGTGCGCGAAAGATTGAGCGCGCGCAGTTGGCGCAGGCTCAGCAAGGCGTCGGGCAGTTCGGTCAGCGGCAGGTTGATGAGTTCCAGGCGTCGCAGGTTGGGCAGTTGCAGCAGCATCGTCGGCAGGTTGTGCAGCTGCGTGATGTCCATGACCAGCAATGAAACCACTGAAGTCAGTGGCACCGGTAGGGACGGCAGGCCGATGTTGACATTATCGAAATGCAGACTGTGCTCATGCCCGACGATATGCGCCTCCCAGGCGTAGGCCAGTTGGTGTGTCATCTCGGCGCGATGGGAACGAATCGTCTCGTCACTGCTTTGAGCGAGCCAGGCATCGAGCGCGTGGTCGAGTTGATGGCGTTCCTGTTCCAGTTGCGCGATGCGGGCAGCGATGGGTTGATTCTGGGTGAGCAGGCGATTGATGTAGCGATCGGCGCTCATGATCGGGATCACCAGACGCTGGTGAGTGACCAGGCGCGCCAGTCGAAGGTGGGAGGGTTCACGCTGGAACAGATCATCCTCGGCGTTGGCGGGGCTGCGTTGCACTGCATCGATCGTGGGGGGCGTCAACCAACTGCGCCGTACAGGCAGGCCCAGCAGCAGTCGCGCCCGTGTCGGCCGTGCCAGCGCCATCTCCCGCAGGCGTTGGTGCAGACGCTCGGGCTCGTTGAGGCCAACACCGAGCAGCGCTCGCTGGCGCTCGGAAAGTGCGAAGAGCAGGGCACGGTAGAAACCGTACTCTGTCATGTCCTGGGCCAGCACCACTTGCGTCGCGGTGCTGGTGCTCCAGCCTTCCTCGTCGTCCAGGTACACCGAGGTAGTCTCGACATCGGTTTCACCAAGCTCGGCCAGCGGGGTGCCGAAGCGATCGCCGCTACGCAACAACAAGGCGGTACCGGGTTGCCAGCCATCGCAGTGTTCCAGCAGGCGCACCGCCAGCACGAAGGTGTCCTCGTTGATCGACCAAGGCACGGTGAACCCTTCCAGGGCACGGGTCAGTCTTGCGTCATGCTCCAGCGCTCGAGCGTCTTCGGTGAAGTCCAGCGGCAGGCGCGCGGATTCCGAGGTCAACAGCGCGCGCACGCTGCCCTGACTGGAATGCAGCATGCGTCGGGCGGCGCTCAGGGGCATGAGTGGGTAGCGTCGCTGAAGCTCTTGCACGGCATGATCGGTGTCCAGCTGGGCCAACTCGTAACGATGGGTGACGATCGCCCGGCTCAGCCGCGCGAACCATTGCAGGTAGAAGTCCAGAGAGGGAGGTATGCAATTGCCATCGCACGGCAGAGGCGTGGGGGTGGAGTCGCCGCTGCGAGTCACGCGTCTTGAATGGGGGCGAGGCTGTTGGCCGTTGCGGATCGCCACTGCCTCATAGAACGCGTCCAACTGGGACACTTGGTCACCTTCGGGCACGGGCATGCCCTTGGCGATCAAGGCCATGATCTGGCTGACCTTGTCCTGAATACGAGCACGTTGCAACACATGCAGCAGCAGCGCTGGCACTGGCTTGTCCAGTTGATAGACCTGGCGCAATTCGGCGTTGCTGACGCCGCTCACCCGCCCCAGCTCCAGCAGGCGTTCATCGGCCAAGCCCGCGCTGACTGGCCCCAGGCGGCGCAGCAAGGCCAGGCGGTCCCAGTATTGCGGCTGTTCGAGGTGATGATGCCAGGCGCCCGCACCATTGTGCCGTAGCGCCGGCAGATGAACCCCGCCAGCACTGGGGTGCACCAATCGCCAGGTGCCTTTGGCGGTCTTTTCGATGCGGTAGAACGCTTGGTTGATCGCGATTGCCTTGTGCTCGCCCGCGGTATAGATGCCTTGCGCGTCCGGTTCGCCGGTTGGGCTGTCGGCGCTGCTCAGGCGGTAGTTGCTGAGGTCTGGCAGCCAGCGCCGGTAACCGCTCGCGTCCTGCAACTTGACTGCCCTGAAAGGCGCGAGCCAGTCAGAGGGCGCGCGCCCTTCATCCTCTTCGCCAGGGCCGATACCGACCCCGGCACCCAGCAGCAGATGTTCCTGCAAAAGCGTGGCATAGCTGGGGCGCAACGCTTGCAGCGCCTTGGCCGAAGGTGCGTCGAGGGGGATCAGGTACCGGGCATCGGCGAGCAGCCGCGCCGCCATCTGGCTGTGAGCGTAGCTGCGCAGCGTCTGTTCCAGTGGCTTGGCCGCCATCGGCAGATCAAGCACAGCCTGGCGCCCGGCCCAACTGGCCAATACCTGTTGCTGGTGCGCCAGCGCAATGAAGCGGCTGAAATACTGCTGGAACCCGCTGTCGAGCAGGTCCCGGCGCAGGCTGGTGAAGAAGTGCTTGCGGGTCGGGTACTGTTTGAGCGGGTGCTGTGGATGGCCGGGCACGAAGGCGACACACGGCGCGTCATCGTCATCCGGGCCTAGCAGGATGATGTCGGCCAGCACGATGTCGGTGTGCAATTGCAACGCCGCGCACACCGCTACGCCTGTACCGAGGTAAGGGCCTTGGTCGGCGAATTCTGGCGAGCCGGTATGGTATGCGCCGATGATCCACTCCAGCAGGGTCCGGCCCTCTTTGCCCAGCGTGCCTCGAAGCGTCGCTCGCGTGAATTCCTCGCGCAGGGTGGCCAGGTAGGCATGTTCCTTGGCGCTGCGCAGCGTCGAGCTGTCCAGCGCGCGGGTCAGGTTGTCGATGTAGTCGATGTTCAACGGCTGTTGTTGGTAAAGGGCCAGCAGCGTCCGCGGGGTGATGTCTGCCGCGTCGCTGTGGGTCAGGATGGTGCGGTGATGGTGATAGAGGCTATGCAGCGCGACGAAGGCCTGGGTGGCTTCACGCCTTGCCAGGCGGCCACTGCGCTGGTTTTCAAGCAACTGGCGACGCTCCTGAGGGGCGGCGTCGCGCAGCCAGGCGGGCTCGTCGGCGGACTCGAGAGGCGACACCAGCGTGTCGTATTGGCGGGTGGACGATGTGGCGTTGCTGTCGGTCATGATGCTCATTCCACTGGGATCGGAGGCGCTATTGATCCTGTGAACGAGCCTCATGGGGCGGTACATGCCTGCCGCCCGGCCATCCGGTGGCGGTGCTAACGAGCGTGCATAAAAAATCCCGCCTGGGCGGCGGGATTTTTTCAGCATTCAAAGATGCGCTATCACTTCATCGAAGAGCGTGGCGCAACTGGCTGGTTGTCGTTGGAAATGGTCACTTCCACACGACGGTTCATGGCACGGCCCGAAGCGCTGTTGTTGTCCGCTACCGGGTACTCCTTGCCATAGCCCTGCGACACTACGCGAGATGGGTCGACGCCCATCTTCACCAGCGCCAGGCGCACGGAACCGGCACGACGCTCGGACAGACTTTGGTTGTAGGCGGCGGAACCGGTGCTGTCGGTATAACCTTCGACAATCACTTTGCGATCGGGATTTTCTTGCAGGAACTGGGCAAGTTGGTTGACGTTGACCAGACCGCTCGATTTCAGATCGGCTTTGTTCAGGTCGAACAGCACATCACCGAAGGTCACCAGGGTGCCGCGGTCAGTCTGCTTGGCATTCAGGCTTTGCTGCAGCTTCTTGATCTGCGCATCGCGGTTGTCCAGTTGCGCCTGAGCACGCTTGGCGGCAGAGTTTTTCAGCTCTTCTTCAGCCGAGCGCAGGGCGATGGTTTCTTTCGCCACTTCTACGCGCTGGTTGGCGAGGTAAGAGATCTGCGTGACCTTTTTCTCGTCATCCTTGTTGCGGAAGGCCTGGTCAGCCTTGTCCAGCCACTCCGAGGCGTCCTTGGTTTCCAGGGCGGCCAACGTGCTGGATTTAGGGTTGCTTTGCAGCCCGGAGAAGTTGGTGCGGGCTTGCTCTAGCTCGGCGTTGGGTTGCGTGGAGCAGGCGGCCAGGCCGACGCTCAGGGCCAGCAGGGCAGGGATCATCAATTGCTTGCGCATAGCGGTAGTCCTTTTATCAATTCTCGATGCGATGTCGAATCAGTGCAGCGCTTACTGAGCGGGCTGCTGGAGGTTGTACTGACCTTCCTTGCGGATGTCCTGTACGCCCTGATTGGCATCCTGAACGGCTTTCTGAGCTTTCACGGCCTGGGCCTTGCGCTCGGCGACGCGGGCATCCCATTCGGCCTGTTCGGCGTAAACCTTGGCCTGTTCGTAGTTTTCATCGTGCATGGCCAGTTCGGCCTGCTTGAACTTGTCCTGGGCGGACTTGGTTTCTACCGCGGCGTATTCAGTGCCGCCAGCGCTGACTGCGCTGTTGACCGCTGATTGTGCCAGCGCGTATTGCTCGGTGGGCGGGTTACCGGCGCAACCGGCCAGGATCAAGCTCGAACCCAGCGCCAGGGCAGCCAGCTTGAGCCCGCGCAGTTGAGGAAAAGCAGTGACGGCAGGACGGGTCTTCATGATTTTCAACTCCATAGGAAAACTCCCAAAACAACGAATATCCATGACAGCGGCGGACCTGCTGCGCCTGTTGTGGGCGTCATGCCAAGGTGCCTTTTTCTGCAATGGCTAAACTTTGGGACTCAAGGGATTTTTGAATAGTTCAGAAAAATTCCGATCGGAAGTAATTCTGGTGCTGAACGGCTGACGCAGATCAACGGGCGGCCCATGGATTCCTGCGGGAGCGAAGCTTGCGCATCCGGCAGCGATGGGGGCGGCACAGCCTGCACCTGCGCAAGCAGGCTGGACCCCTGTTGGCACTGATTGCCGCTTCACGAGCGGAGCTCTTTTTCCCGCAGGATTGCAGCATTTTTCAATCCGGGGCGGTGAGATCCTGCAAGCGCTGACGTGACAGCGCCAGGAATCGCGGGGTAGCGCCGACGTCTTCGTACAGCGGGTCGCCTTCCTCGTCAGTGGCGATCACCTAGGTGCCCTTGACGTAGGGGAAGCTGGCTTCGAGCTCCTCCAAGGCGGCGCCGATCAATTCGCCGAGCAGTTCTTCAGGATGATGCTTGGGGTACATCTCGGTCAGCGCCGCCAGGCGGGCGGCCGACTCGACGTCTAGATGGATGTTGTAGCCGGTGTCGGTCAGGCGGCCTTTGGCACTTTCTTCCCAGTGTTGCGCGAGCTCGCGAATTTTCATGTGGACCTCATCAGGCGGCGGGTTCCCCATCCGGTTCGATGCACTCTTGTAAGAATGCATGACGATGGGCACTCTAGGGTTTAGAGCGGCGCGCGGGCTGATTGTTCACCTTCGGCGTAACGCCTGACCTGTTCTTTACCTCTGAATCAACGCCTGTAACCCCCGACAACAATGCCAAGACACGGAGAGTACGGATGACCGATATCGATGCCCGCTTGCGCGAGGACGTGCACCTGCTCGGCGAACTGCTGGGCAATACCGTACGCGAACAGTACGGCGATGAATTCCTGCAGAAGATCGAGCGCATACGCCATGGTGCCAAGGCTGATCGGCGGGCCACCGGAGACGATGGTGCCGAGCAGCTGAGTTCCAGCCTCAAGGATCTTGGCGAAGACGAACTGCTGCCGGTGGCTCGTGCGTTCAACCAGTTTCTCAACCTGGCCAATATCGCCGAACAGTATCAACTGATTCACCGCCGCGACGCGGACCAGCCCGCGCCGTTTGAATCACGGGTACTGCCGGAGCTGCTCGAACGCCTCAAGGCCAGTGGGCACAGCGCCGAATCCCTCGCCCGGCAACTGGGCAAGCTGCAGATCGAGCTGGTGCTCACCGCGCACCCGACCGAGGTGGCGCGCCGCACGCTGATCCAGAAATACGACGCCATCGCCGCGCAACTGGCGGCCCAGGACCACCGCGACCTGATCCCGGCCGAACGCGAGCACATCAAGCAACGCCTGCAACGGCTGATTGCCGAGGCCTGGCATACCGAAGAAATTCGCCGTACCCGGCCCACGCCCGTGGACGAGGCCAAGTGGGGCTTCGCGGTGATCGAGCATTCGCTCTGGCACGCCATCCCCAACTACCTGCGCAAGGCCGATCATGATTTGCATGCCGCCACGGGTCTGCGTCTGCCGCTGGAGGCGGCGCCGGTGCGCTTCGCCTCGTGGATGGGCGGCGACCGTGACGGCAACCCCAATGTGACGGCCGCCGTGACGCGTGAAGTGTTGCTGCTGGCGCGCTGGATGGCCGCCGACCTGTTTTTGCGCGATGTCGATCAACTGGCCGCCGAGCTGTCGATGCAACAGGCCAGCCCGGCGTTGCGCGCGGTAGCAGGCGACACCGCCGAGCCCTACCGGGCGGTGCTCAAGCAGCTGCGCGAGCGCTTGCGGGCGACGCGCAACTGGGCTCATGCCTCGCTGGTGCAGACCCAGCCGGCGGGCGCTGAGGTGCTGGACAACAATCGTGATCTGCTCGAGCCGCTGCAATTGTGTTTCCAGTCGTTGCATGAATGCGGCATGGGCGTGATCGCCGATGGCCCGCTGCTCGATTGCCTGCGTCGCGCCGTAACCTTCGGGCTGTTTCTGGTGCGCCTCGACGTGCGCCAGGATTCCTCGCGGCACACCGGGGCCATGAGTGAAATCACCGATTACCTGGGGCTAGGCCGTTACGCCGATTGGGACGAAGACGCCCGCATCGCCTTTTTGCTGCGCGAACTGGCCAGTCGGCGCCCGTTGTTGCCGGGGCATTTCAAGGCCAGTGCAGACACCGCTGAAGTCCTCGCGACGTGCCGAGAAGTCGCTGCAGCGCCAGCGGCGTCGCTGGGCTCTTACGTGATCTCCATGGCCGGCGCGGCTTCCGACGTACTGGCGGTGCAGCTCTTGCTCAAGGAGGCCGGGCTGTTGCGCCCCATGCGCGTGGTGCCACTGTTCGAAACCCTCGCGGACCTGGACAACGCCGGCCCGGTGATCGAGCAGTTATTGCTGTTGCCAGGCTACCGCAGCCGTTTGCATGGCCCGCAGGAAGTGATGATCGGCTATTCCGATTCGGCCAAGGATGCCGGCACCACGGCGGCGGCCTGGGCGCAGTATCGAGCGCAGGAAACACTCGTGCAGATCTGCCAGGAGCAGCAGGTCGAGTTGCTGCTGTTTCACGGCCGCGGCGGCACGGTCGGGCGCGGTGGCGGCCCGGCGCACGCGGCCATTTTGTCGCAACCGCCGGGCTCGGTGGCCGGACGTTTCCGTACTACCGAGCAAGGGGAAATGATTCGTTTCAAATTCGGTCTGCCGGCCATCGCCGAGCAAAACCTCAATCTCTACCTGGCGGCGGTCCTGGAAGCGACCCTGTTGCCGCCGCCGATGCCGGAGCCTGCCTGGCGCACGGTGATGGACCAGATGGCCGCCGACGGGGTCAAGGCCTACCGCGCGGTGGTGCGCGAAAACCCGCAATTCGTCGAGTACTTTCGCCAGTCGACTCCTGAGCAGGAGCTGGGGCGTCTGCCGCTGGGCAGCCGCCCGGCCAAGCGCCGCCAGGGCGGGATCGAAAGCCTGCGGGCCATTCCGTGGATTTTCGGCTGGACCCAGACGCGCCTGATGCTGCCGGCCTGGCTGGGCTGGGAGGCGGCGCTCGAAAACGCTCTGGCGCGGGGCGAGGGCGAGCGTTTAGCGCAGATGCGCGAGCACTGGCCGTTCTTCCGCACGCGCATCGACATGCTCGAGATGGTCCTGGCCAAGGCCGACATGGACATCGCCCGGCTTTACGACGAGCGACTGGTGAGCGCCGAGCTGCTGCCGCTGGGTGTGCAGCTACGCGACCTATTGTCGCAGTGCTGCGCGGTGGTGCTGGGCCTGACCGGGCAGGCCGAGCTGCTCGCCCACAGCCCCGAAACCCTGGAGTTCATCAGCTTGCGCAACACCTACCTGGACCCGCTGCACCAGTTGCAGGCCGAGTTGCTGGCCCGTTCCCGGGAGCGTGAGGCGTCCCTCGACAGCCCGCTGGAACAGGCGCTGCTGGTCACCGTGGCAGGTATCGCTGCCGGCTTGCGCAATACGGGATGAAGGCGGGGCTGATGCCGCATGTGCGTGCATCGATTGCTGGCATCGCGTACCCCGCCTGCAGCACCGGATTCACGGACCGGTGCACCCCCGGGTTGCACCTTTTGCCGAGGGCGGGTGCCTGCGACTTTCGGTGGCTTGTGTGGGCTGTGCCCGCTGTGTATCTTGATCAGCCTTTTGGCCCTTTTTGTGGCCATGACCGATTTTTGGATACCCCTCAGGCAGTTAGCGTTGTTGGGGGCAAGTTTGACGGTTTTCATATAAAAATTTTGAGGAGCATATCAATGCGCGTGATTCTGCTGGGAGCTCCCGGGGCCGGCAAAGGTACTCAGGCAAAGTTCATCACCGAGAAATTCGGTATTCCCCAGATCTCCACCGGGGACATGCTGCGCGCAGCCGTCAAAGCCGGCACCGAGCTGGGCATCAAGGCCAAAAGCGTGATGGACAGCGGCGGCCTGGTGTCCGACGATCTGATCATCGCTCTGGTCCAGGAGCGCATCGCTCAGGCTGACTGCGCCAATGGCTTCCTGTTCGACGGTTTCCCGCGCACCATTCCTCAGGCCGACGCCTTGGTGAACGCTGGTGTGACCCTGGATCACGTGGTCGAGATCGCCGTCGATGACGAAGCCATCGTTCAGCGTATCGCTGGCCGTCGCGTGCACGAGGCTTCGGGTCGGGTCTACCACGTGGTCTACAACCCGCCGAAGGTCGAAGGCAAGGACGACGCCACTGGCGACGAACTGGTCCAGCGCAAGGACGACACCGAAGACACCGTGCGCCATCGTCTGTCGGTCTACCATTCGCAGACCGAGCCGCTGATCAAGTTCTATCAGGAACTGTCTGCCGACAAGGGCAAGCCCAAGTTCACCCACATCGAAGGCGTGGGCTCGGTCGACGACATCACCGCCAAGGTGCTGGCCGCGCTGAGCTGATTGCAGGGATGTATTGATAACGGCCCGCTTGCGGGCCGTTTCGCGTTTATAATGCCGCTCCTTTTTTCGCCCGCCCGCTTGTATAGCATAGAGATTGCCGATGACCACCTTGTTGGCCCTGGATACCGCCACCGAAGCCTGTTCCGTTGCCGTGTTGCATGATGGCAAGGTGCTGAGCCATTACGAAGTGATCCCGCGTCTGCATGCCCAGAAGCTGCTACCGATGATCAAGCAGATCATGGCCGACATCGGCGCGCCGCTGTCGGCCATCGATGCGATCGCCTTTGGTCGTGGCCCTGGGGCTTTCACCGGGGTGCGTATCGCCATCGGCGTGGTGCAGGGCCTGGCATTCGGGCTCGATCGCCCAGTATTGCCGGTGTCCAACCTGGCGGTGCTGGCCCAAGGTGCCCTTCGGGTACAAGGCGCAGCGCAAGTGGCAGCTGCCATCGATGCCCGCATGGACGAGGTGTACTGGGGTTGCTACGCGGCAGTCGAAGGTGAAATGCGCCTGCAGGGCGAAGAGGCGGTGCTCGCCCCTGAGCAGGTGGCGTTGCCCGATGCCGCCAGTGGCCATTGGTTCGGTGCGGGCACCGGGTGGGGCTATGCCGAGCGGCTGGCAGTCAAGCCCGACGCATTCGATGCCGGCGCCTTGCCCCATGCTCAGGACTTGCTGACCTTGGCGCGTTTCGCCTGGGCGCGCGGCGAGGCAGTGCCGGCCGATCTGGCGCAGCCGGTATATCTGCGTGACAAGGTGGCGACGCCAAAGGCGCGTTGACTCCAGCAGGATTTGCGCTGGACTGTCCTGCCTCTTCGCGGGCAAGCCTTGCTCCCACCGGGTTGATCGATCTTGAGTCGTGAGCCTGTGGGAGATTCCATGGTGCCGGGCAAGCAGAACGGCCTCTTCGCGGGCAAGCTTTGCTCTCACGGGTGTACGGCTCGGGTGCGGCATTGCACTGTGGGAGCAAGGCTTGCCCGCGAAGGCGCCAGTCGCTTTATCGCAAAAAGTGCTATCAGGAAGCTCGCATCCACGCCCGAATCATGTATTTCATCGGGCTAATGTGACTTCTGGCAAACCTTTTGCGATAACTGTGGTCTAGTTATCACCTGGGTGATTGCACCGCTGTTGCCGTGCCGTTAAATTGCCATCATTGTAGTCAAGAATCTGCATTGAGTCCGACCTATGCGCATAGATGGTCTTTCCTCTCGTTCGTACCCTGTGAAGCGCAAGCCTCGCAAGGCGATCGCGCGCGTCGACGATAACGACGACGGGATCGAAGGCGAGGCAGAGTTCATCGCTCAGGAAGCCCCCCGCTCGCGCAGCTCGAGCAACACCCTGCCTGCGCGCCAGCAGGACATGATTTTCCCGCGTTCCATGAGTACTCGCGTGGCTCACGCCTTGACCAGCTACCTGACCACCTCGAGCTTCGTCGAGTGGGACATGGAAGTCCTGGGGCTCGACGTTCACATTTGAGCCTGCCGCCGCTTCCCTACTTCATCGGTTGCCCGTCCTGGAGTGAAAACGCCTGGCGCGAATACCTGTACCCACAGGATGCCAAGGCGAGTGACTACCTCAGTCTTTATGCGCAGGTATTCAATGCGGTCGAAGGCAATACCACTTTTTACGCGCGCCCTGCCGAGTCTACCGTGGCCCGGTGGGCACAGTGCATGCCGGCGCATTTCCGTTTTACCGCCAAGTTTCCCCGGGACATCAGCCACGGGGGCGACTTGCGCGAACAGATTGCCAATGCCGAGACCTTCAAGCAGTTGCTCAAGCCCTTGGGTGAAAGGGTCGCCCCCTTGTGGTTGCAGCTTCCTGCGACCTTCGGCCCCGATCAGCTCGGTGCCTTGGCGATGTTCCTCGACGAGTTGCAGGGTGCCGTTGCTGTAGAGGTTCGCCATCGCGCATTCTTTGCCAAGGGTGATGAAGAGCGTCTGCTCAATCACCTGCTCGCCGACCGAGGTGTCGAGCGCATTTGCCTCGATCCGCGGGCGCTGTTCAGCTGTGAATCCCGCGACCCCGCCGTGCTGCACGCGCAATCGAAAAAGCCCCGGGTACCGCCGCGACCTGCTGCATTCAGTCAGCATCCACAGGTGCGCTTTATCGGCCATCCGCAATTAGAGGCCAACGAGCAATTCTTGACGCCGTGGGTGGAAAAGATAGCCGCCTGGATCGAAGAGGGACGGGCGCCGTATATCTTCCTGCACACCTCGGACAATGTGCTGGCGCCGGCATTGGCCCAGCGTTTTCACGCGCGTCTGATGGAACGTTTGCCGGGCTTGCCGGCCTTATCTGTAATAGACAGAGCGCCGCCGGTCGAGCAGTTGGGGCTACTCTGAATTCGCTGTTTCCCGCCGCTGGAGTCACCACCATGGACGTTCGAACCTTGAGGGCAGAAGCTTTCAAAGCGCTGCATGCGCGCGAGGGCGCCTTTGTGATTCCCAATCCCTGGGATGCCGGGTCTGCCAAATTGCTCGCCAGCCTGGGTTTCGAAGCCTTGGCCACCACCAGCGCCGGTCTTGCCTATTCCAAGGGGCGGCCGGATGGCGAAGGGCGGTTGTCCCGTGAAGACACGCTGCTCAATGCTCTGTCGATCGTCGATGCCACCGCGTTGCCGGTCGCGGCCGACCTCGAGAACGGCTTTAGCGACGATCCCGAAAGCTGCGCCCAGATCATCACCGATGCGGCGGGTGTGGGCCTGGTAGGTGGTTCCATCGAGGATGCCACTGGGCGCGCCCAGGACCCGATCTACTCCATAGGCGTCGCCGTCGAGCGCATCGCAGCGGCCGTGGCGGCAGCGCGGCAGTTGCCGTATGCGTTCACGCTGACCGCAAGGGCAGAGAATTTTCTGCACGGGCGCGTGGATCTGGACGACACCATTCGCCGGTTGCAGGCCTATGCCGACGCCGGGGCCGATGTGCTTTACGCGCCAGGCTTGCGCACCCGCGAGCAGATCGTGGCTGTGGTTCAGGCACTGGCGCCCAAGCCGATCAATATTCTGATGGGCCTGGGCGGTGTCGATTTCAGCGTGGCGCAACTGGCCGAAATGGGCGTCAAACGCATCAGCGTCGGTTCTTCCCTGGCGCGCTGTGCCTACGGCGCCTTGTATAACGCCGCGTTGGAAATTCGCGAGGGCACCTTCGGTTATGCCGAGCAGGCGATGCCGTTCGATCAGCTCAACGGCCTGTTCAATCGCTGAGTCGCCGTGAAGGTATTACTGCTGTTGGTACTGCTGATCGCAGGTGCGGCCCTGGCGTATTGGCGCGGGTGGGTTCAGGTTCCGTCAGCATGGGATCCGTGGGCGTCGCTGGATGTTCGAGACACGCCGAACTGGCTCACGTCCTACAAACTGTCGAGGCTGCAGAACGATCGGGCTCTGTGCGATCAAGCGCTGGCCACCTCAGGCCTGCGCTATAGCCGCCAGGCCGATTCTGCGGCGACCGCCAAGTGTCCTTTGCAAAACGTGATCCGCGTGCAGGGCGGCGACGTGGCGCTGAGCAGCAGTTTCGTCGCCAGTTGCCCACTGGCCGTGGCATTGGCGCTGTTCGAACGCCATCAGTTGCAACCGGCGGCGCAGCAGATGTTCGGTCAGCCTGTCGCGCAGATCGACCACCTTGGCAGCTTTGCCTGCCGTAATGTCTACAACCGCAGCAGTGGTCGCTTGAGTCAGCATGCGAGCGCCAACGCTTTGGATGTTGCCGGTTTTCGCCTGGCGGACGGTCGGCGCATCAGCGTGCTGGCTGATTGGGCTGGGGGAGGAGACAAGGCATTGTTCCTGCGTCAGATCAGCCGCGGCGCCTGCCGTAGCTTCAATACGGTGCTGGGCCCGGAGTACAATGCGGCGCACCGTAATCACTTGCATCTGGACATGGGTAGTTGGTCCATTTGTCGCTGATTTTTCAAGGGTTTGTGCTGCTGAGTGGGAAGTGTCAGGATTGTGTAATGTTTGTATCAAACCATTGCCTGAACCGCACTCGGCACCCTTTATTGTGTCTGATGTTGTGACGATCACCGCCAGGCGATCGTTGCCGACCAGCGTCGCTGGTTCGTGCTATTCAGCGGTCCAGGAGGCCGCCATGACGTATCGACGAATCCTTTTGATTGTAGCCCTGAGTGTGTTGACCAGTGCGTGCGTGCCCTATGACGGAGGCAGCTACTACCAGCAAACAGAAGTCTACAGTTCCGACCGCGCTTACTACGGTCCCGAATATTCCACCGGGTATTACTACTCCCGTCCCGCGCCGCGTTACTACGTGGTGCCGCAGCCGCGCTACTACGCGCCGCCTCCCCATTACCGTCCACCACCTGCGCCAGGCTGGGGCGGCGGCGGGAGAGGGCCAGGCCCAGGCTGGGGCGGCGGTGGGCACGGTCCGGGCCCAGGCTGGGGTGGCGGTGGGCACGGTCCGGGCCCAGGTTGGGGTGGTGGGCGTCCGGGCGGCCCAGGCGGTGGTGATCATCGCCCGCCACCGCCCGGCAACGGCGGCGGCCATGGTGGTGACCATCGGGGTGGTGGCGGCCACGATCGAGGTGGTAATGGACCGGGTCGGCGTTAGCTCCTGATTCAGCGTTGTCGCTGCTGGCCTCTTCGCAGGCAAGCCTTGCTCCCACAAGGGTGAGTCGTTCATTCGTGGGAGCAGGGCTTGCTCGCGAAGGGGCCCGCCAGGCATGCATAACTTTACCTACGAACCGATTTCGGCCAGGTCCGCCAGCGGATGGCGGCCTTCCCAGACCTTGCTGAAATGCGCATCCACCACCGCCTGAGGAATGGCCGCCACGTCCGGCCAGTGCCAGCGTGGGTTTTTATCTTTGTCGATCAACTGCGCCCGCACCCCCTCGCTGAACTCCGGATGGCGGCAGCAGTTCAGGCTCATGGTGTATTCCATGCGCAGCACCTGCGCCAACGACATCAAACGCCCACGCTCGAATTGCTGCCAGATCAGGTGCACCGTCAGCGGGCAGCCTTCAGCCATGGTCTTGGCCGCGCGGGCGATCAACGGGTCGCGGTCATCGCGCAGCTGGCTGACTGCGCGCCAGGCCCCGACCGGGTCGACTACATCGAGCGACTCGTCGATGCGCTCGCGCCGTGCCAGCCATTGCCCGGCGGGGAGGCTCGCGACGGCTTCCGCCTGCAACGCCTTGAGCAAGCTGTTGAGCTGGATCGCGGACTGTTCCTGCCAGTTGAGCTGCAACAGGCCGTCGATCAGCGCGTCGAGTTGTTCCTCGCCCAGGAAGCGATCGGCCAGCCCCAGATCAAGCGCGTCACGGGCATTGATGTGGGCGCCGGTCATGGCCAGGAACAACCCCAGCTTGCCCGGCAGTTGCGACAGGAACCATGTGGCGCCGACGTCCGGGTACAAGCCGATGGTCACCTCCGGCATTGCCAGGCGACTGCTCGGGGTCACGATGCGCACGTTACTGCCTTGCAGCAACCCCATCCCACCGCCGAGCACGTAGCCATGGCCCCAGCACAGCAGCGGCTTGGGGAACGTGTGCAGTTGATAGTCCAGCGCATATTCGGCGGTAAAGAACTGCGCCGCCAGTGGCGGGACTTCACCGGGATGCGAGCGGCAGGCCTCGACCAGGCTGCGCACCTCGCCACCGGCACAAAAGGCCTTGGCGCCGTTGCCGCGCAGCACCACACAGGCAATGTTGGCATCGTCGGCCCAGTCCTTGAGGCGTGCACTCAGGGCCTGGATCATCGGCAGCGACAAGGCATTCAGGGATTTTTCCGCGTCCAGGGTGGCGACGCCGATGCGGGCGCCGTCTACTCCCGTCAATTCTTCGAAGTGCAAATTCATCGTGACCTCTCTTGTAGGGCAGCACCTGATTATGGCTCTTATGGTGCACCCTGCCGACTATCGCTCAGATCGATTGACAAGTGTGATGGTCTTTCCTAGTGTCCGCCCACAGTTTTTTCGGGTGAGCCCATGACAACCAATGATGACCGCATCAAACTCGAGCCCAGCTGGAAGCACGCGCTGCGCGCCGAGTTCGATCAGCCCTACATGGCCCAACTGCGTGATTTCTTGCGTGAAGAGCATGCCGCGGGCAAGGAGATCTTTCCGCCGGGGCCGATGATCTTCAACGCCCTGAACCTGACTCCGCTGGATCAGGTCAAGGTGGTGATCCTGGGCCAGGATCCGTATCACGGCCCAGGCCAGGCCCATGGCCTGTGCTTTTCGGTGCAGCCGGGCATCCCCACGCCGCCGTCGTTGCTCAATATCTATAAAGAGCTCAAGCGCGACCTCAATATCGACATCCCCGGCCACGGCTGCCTGCAGCATTGGGCCGAGCAGGGCGTGCTGTTGCTCAACACCACGCTGACGGTGGAACGCGCCAACGCAGCGTCCCATGCCAATCGCGGCTGGCAGCATTTTACCGACCGGATCATCGAGGTGGTCAGCGAACACCAGCCCAATTCGGTATTCCTGCTGTGGGGCGCCCACGCCCAGGGCAAGGCCAAGCTGATCGATGGTACCAAGCACCTGGTGCTCAAGTCGGTGCATCCTTCGCCGCTGTCGGCCTATCGCGGGTTTATCGGCAATGGTCATTTCAGCCGCACCAACAAGTTTCTCGAGCAGCACGGGCTGGCGCCGATCGACTGGCGCTTGCCGACGGTTTAAGGGCGACTCACGGGCCCCTTTGCAGGCAAGCCTTGCTCCCACCGGCGTTCACGCCTCTGTGGGCGCAACGCTTGCTCGCGAAGGCGCCGGGCCTGTTGGCGCACGCTGAAAGGTTGCTGAAAGGTTAACGAACTAGCATCGCTTCACGGCAGGTACCAACCGGCCCGAATACGATTCGTCATGATGCGACTCGATAACAAGAACAATAAGGAACTCCCATGAAGCTATCCCTGCGCCCGCTCGCCCTGGCCGCTGGCTGTGTGATGTTGTCCAGCTCGCTGTTCGCCGCCGAACCCAAACGCCCTGAATGCATCGCTCCGGCTTCCCCTGGCGGCGGTTTCGACCTGACCTGCAAGCTGGTCCAGAGCGCCCTGGTCAACGAAAAAATCCTCAGCAGCCCCATGCGCGTCACCTACATGCCAGGCGGCGTCGGCGCGGTAGCCTACAACGCGGTCGTCGCCCAGCGCCCGGCCGATGCCGGCACCTTGATCGCCTGGTCCAGTGGCTCGCTGCTCAACCTGGCCCAAGGCAAGTTCGGTCGTTTCGATGAAAACGCCGTGCGCTGGCTGGCGGCGGTCGGCACCAGCTATGGCGCCATCGCGGTCAAGAGCGATTCGCCCTACAAGACCCTCGATGACCTGGTCAAAGCCCTCAAGGCCGACCCCAGCAAGGTCGTGATCGGCTCCGGTGGTACCGTCGGCAGCCAGGACTGGATGCAGACCGCCCTGATCGCCAAGGCCGCCGGCATCAACCCGCGTGACCTGCGCTACGTCGCGCTCGAAGGCGGCGGCGAGATTGCCACGGCTTTGCTCGGCGGTCACATCCAGGTCGGCAGTACCGATATTTCCGACTCCATGCCGCACATCCAGAGCGGCGACATGCGCCTGCTCGCGGTGTTCTCCGACAAGCGCCTTGACGAGCCGGAGATGAAAGACATCCCCACCGCCAAGGAGCAAGGCTACGACATCGTCTGGCCGGTGGTACGTGGTTTCTATGTGGGCCCGAAAGTCACCGACGAGCAATACGCCTGGTGGAAAGAGGCCTTCGACAAACTGCTGGCGTCCGAAGACTTCGCCAAATTGCGCGATCAGCGCGAGCTCTTCCCCTTCGCCATGACCGGCCCGGAGCTGGACACCTACGTGAAAAAACAAGTGGCCGACTACAAGGTGCTGGCCAAGGAATTCGGCCTGATTCAATGACTCGCCGCTGAGCGCTCCGGCGCTCGGACCCTTTCCTTGCGCCGCAGGTCGGCGCTGCGGAGGATTGCCCATGCTCGTTTTTCAACGCCTGTTCGCTCTGGCGATGCTGCTGGTGTGCCTGGTCCTGGCCGTGATGGCCTGGCCCTATCAGGCTGCCTTTTCCTACGAACCGGTCGGCCCTCGCGCCTACCCGCTGCTCATGCTGGCGCTGCTCGGGGTGTCGTTCCTGTACATGCTGGTGCGCCCCACGGCCATCGTCCACAGCGAAGACGAACCGCAGCTGGATCGCCCGACGCTGAGCAAGATCGCCCTTTGCACGGCGCTGCTGCTGGTCTTCGCCGGGCTCTTCGAACCGCTGGGGTTCGTTCTCAGCTCGATACTCATCGGCATTCCCATGGCTCGCTTGTACGGCGGCCGCTGGTTGCCCAGCGGGGTGATCATCACGCTCATGAGCATTGCCTTGTACTGGCTGTTCGATCGGGTGATGGATGTGCCGCTGCCCTTGGGCCTGCTTGATTTTCTGGAGATCTGACCATGGATACGCTTGGATATCTGGGGCAAGGCTTCGGCGTTGCCCTCACCCCGTACAACCTGGTGACGGCGCTGTGCGGCACTTTGATCGGCACCGTGGTCGGCTTGCTGCCGGGCCTGGGGCCGATCAATGGCGTGGCGCTGCTGATTCCGATCGCCTTCGCCCTCGGCCTGCCGCCGGAGTCGGCGCTCATCCTGCTGGCCGCGGTCTACCTGGGCTGCGAATACGGCGGGCGGATCAGCTCGATCCTGCTGAATATCCCCGGCGAAGCTTCGACTGTCATGACCACCCTTGACGGCTACCCGATGGCCCGCCAAGGCCTGGCCGGTGTGGCGCTATCGTTGTCGGCCTGGAGCTCGTTCATCGGCGCCTTTATCGCCACCTGCGGCATGGTGCTGTTTGCGCCGTTGCTGGCCAAGTGGGCGATCGCCTTCGGCCCGGCGGAGTACTTCGTGCTGATGGTGTTCGCCATCGTCTGCCTGGGCGGCATGGCCGGCAACCGACCGCTGAAGACCTTTATCGCCGCGTTGATCGGGCTGTTTTTGTCCAGCGTCGGCATCGATGCCAACAGCGGCGTGTACCGCTTTACCGGTGACAACGTGCACCTGGCCGACGGTATCCAGTTCGTGGTGCTGGTGCTGGGGCTGTTCTCGGTCAGCGAGATCTTCCTGCTGCTGGAAAAGACCCACCGCGGCCAGGAAGCGATCAAGGCTACCGGGCGCATGATGTTCAATTTCAAGGAGGCCGCCTCGGTGTTCACGGTGAATATCCGTTGCGGCCTGCTGGGGTTCATCATGGGCGTGCTGCCGGGCGCCGGTGCGACCCTGGCCAGTGCGGTGGCCTACATGACCGAGAAGCGCATTGCCGGTACGGGCGGGCACTTCGGCCAGGGCGACAAGCGCGGCCTGGCGGCGCCGGAAACCGCCATCGGTGCGTCGGCCTGTGGTGCGCTGGTGCCGATGCTGACCCTCGGGGTGCCGGGTTCCGGGACCACGGCGGTGATGATCGGCGCGCTGTCGTTGTATAACATCACCCCGGGGCCGCTGCTGTTTCAGCAGCAGCCGGATATCGTCTGGGGCCTGATCGCCTCGTTGTTCATCGCCAATATCATGCTGGTCATCCTCAATATCCCGATGATTCGTATCTTTACCCGCATCCTCGCCGTGCCGAACTGGGCGCTGGTACCTGTCATCGCCATCATCACCGGCATCGGTGTGTATGCGGTGCATGCCACCACCTTCGACCTGTTCCTGATGGTGGGCATCGGCATCTTCGGCTACCTGCTGCGCAAGCTGGACTTCCCGTTGTCGCCGTTGCTGCTGGGGTTCATCCTCGGTGGCCTGATGGAGCAGAACCTGCGCCGGGCGCTGTCGATCTCCAATGGTGCGCTGGACATCCTGTGGTCGAGCCCGATCACCTTCGGGGTCTGGGTGCTGACCGCTTTCATGCTGCTGATGCCGTTGTTGCGCATCTGGCGCAAACGCAGCGTGGCGCGCCGTGCGGTGGCGGATGTCTGAAGTCCGTGGTTTACCGTGGTGGAGTACGCCGCTGGCAGGCTTGGCGGGCGGTTTCGTCGCCGGTCTGATCGGTTGGCCACTGCCGTGGATGATCGGCTCGTTGCTGGCGATCATCCTCGGGCGGTGCCTGACGCCCTGGCAGTTGCGCGAGATCCCCCATGGCCGCAAGTTCGGCCAGTGGGTGATCGGCGTGGGCATCGGTCTGCATTTCACCCCCCATGTGCTGGAGCAGGTGGCGAGCCATTTCGGGCTGATCTTTTTTGGCGCGTTGCTCACCAGTGTGTCCTCGGTGGTGGGCGTGTGGTTGCTGAGGCGCACCGGCGAGGAGCGCGCAACGGCGTTTTTCTCGAGCATGCCGGGCGGCTCCGGAGAGATGGTCAACCTCGGCGCGCGTAACGGCGCCGATCTCAGCCAGGTGGCGGCGGGGCAGAGCTTGCGAGTGCTGGTGGTGGTGCTCTGCGTGCCGGCGCTGTTCAAGTACTTGCTGGGCGAGGGTGTGCCGTTATCGCAACCAGCGGCGGTGGATTGGCGCTGGCTGGCGTTGATCTTTCCGCTGGGCGCACTGCTGGGGTGGGGATGGCAGCGGTTGCAGCAGCCCAATCCGTGGTTGTTCGGGCCGCTGCTGTTGAGCGCATTGATGAGTGTCAGCTTCGATTTGCACCTCGGCCTGCCCAATGGCGCCAGTCAGTTGGGGCAGTGGTTGATCGGCAGCGGGTTGGGGTGTCACTTCAACCGTTCGTTTTTCCGCCGCGCGCCGTCGTTTCTGGGGCGCACGCTGTTGGGCACGGCTTTGACCATGCTGATCGCCGGGGCCTGCGCCTGGTGCCTGAGCGTGTTTACTCATCTGGACCTGCGCTCCCTGACTCTGGGCATGATGCCGGGCGGGATTGCCGAGATGAGCCTGACGGCCGAAACCTTGCAGTTGTCGGTGCCCTTGGTGACGGCGATGCAAGTGATGCGGTTGCTGTTCGTGTTATTTCTGGCCGAGCCGTTGTTTCGCTATTGGGTCGGTAAAGTCACGGTTTGAACCTGTGGGTACGCGCAAGCCCGCGCCCACGGGGATATCGTTACACTGTTGATTTCGCGGAGCCCACCCATGCGCGTCCTGCTTGTAGAAGACCACCCGCAACTCGCCGACAGCGTCGCTCAGGCACTGAAAAGCACCGGCCTGACCGTCGATGTGCTGCACGATGGCGTGGCGGCCGACCTGGCGCTGGCCAGCGAAGAATATGCCGCCGTGGTGCTGGACGTCGGCCTGCCGCGCCTGGACGGTTTCGAAGTGCTGGCGCGCCTGCGCGGGCGTGGCCGTAATACCCCGGTGCTGATGCTGACCGCGCGCAGCGACGTCAAGGATCGCGTGCATGGCCTCAACCTGGGCGCCGATGACTACCTGGCCAAACCCTTCGAACTCACCGAGCTCGAAGCCCGGGTCAAGGCACTGTTGCGCCGCAGCGTGCTGGGCGGCGAGCGCCAGCAACGCTGCGGGGCGCTGGTCTACGACCTCGACACCCGGCGCTTCACCCTGGGCGATGAGATGCTCACCTTGACCTCCCGCGAGCAAGCCGTGCTGGAGGCCTTGATCGCTCGTCCCGGACGGGTGATGAGCAAGGAGCAACTGGCCGCCCAGGTGTTTGGTCTGGATGAAGAAGCCAGCAGCGATGCCATCGAAATATACGTCCATCGCTTGCGCAAGAAACTCGACGGGCACCCGGTGGCCATCGTCACCTTCCGCGGCCTTGGCTACCTGCTGGAGCAACGCGATGCGTGAACCCGGCAGCCTGCGCGGGCGGCTGTTATGGAACCTGGGCACCTTGTTGACGGTGTTGATGCTGGCCAGCGGCCTGAGCGCCTACTGGAACGGCCGCGAAGCCGCAGACATCGCCTACGACCGCACGTTGCTGGCGTCTGCCCGGACCATCGCCGCCGGGCTGTCGGAACGCGATGGCCTGCTCAGCGCTGACGTGCCGTACCTGGCCCTCGATCCCTTCGCCTATGACAGCGCCGGGCATATCTATTACCAGGTCATCGATATCGACAAAAAGCTCATCTCTGGCTACGAGCACTTGCCCGGGCCGCCGCCGGGTACCTTGCGTACTGACGACTATCCAGCACTGGCCAGCTTCTACAACGCGCGTTATCAGGGCCAGAACGTGCGGGTGGTGAGCTTGCTCAAGGCGGTGGTCGAGCCGGGCATGAACGGCATGGCCGAAGTGCGTGTCGCCGAGACGGACGAAGCCCGTGAGGCCATGGCCCGCAGCCTGATGGCCGACACCCTGCTGCGCCTGGGCATGTTGGGCCTGGGCGCGCTGGTGCTGGTGTGGTTCACGGTGAGTGCTGCGTTACGCCCGCTGGAGCGCTTGCGCGGCGCCGTCGAGGACCGTGCCCCCGACGACCTGCGTCCGCTGCCCGAGGTCGAGGTGCAGCGCGAACTGCTGCCGCTGGTGCAGGCCCTCAATCACTTTACCGAGCGCCTGCGCCGCCAGTTCGAGCGCCAGGCGCAGTTCATCGCCGATGCCGCCCATGAACTGCGCACGCCACTGGCCGCACTCAAGGCGCGGCTCGAACTGGGTTTGCGCGCACCTGAACCGCAGGTGTGGCGCGACACCTTGAATGCGGCGGGGCAGAGCACCGATCGCCTGACTCATCTGGCCAACCAGTTACTGTCGCTGGCGCGCGTCGAGAACGGCGCGCGGGCCATCGCCGAGGGCGGCGCTCAGCGCCTGGACCTGACCGCGCTGGCGCGGGAGCTGGGCATGGCCATGGCGCCACTGGCCCATGCCCGCGGGGTGTCGCTGGCGCTGGAAGCGGACGAGCCGGTGTGGCTGCTGGGCGAGCCGACGCTGCTCAACGAGCTGCTCAGCAATCTGGTCGACAACGCGCTGGCGCACACTCGCGCCAACGTGATTCTGCGGGTCAATGCACCAGGTGTGCTGGAGGTGGAAGACGACGGGCCGGGCATTCCGCTGCAAGAGCGCGAGCGTGTATTCGAGCGCTTCTACCGGCGCAATCAATACAGCGCCGGCACCGGCCTGGGGCTGGCCATCGTCGGGGAGATCTGCACGGCGCATCTGGCGCGGATCAGCTTGCACGATGGCGAGGCTGGCGGGCTCAAGGTCAGGGTCAGTTTCCCGCCGCGCTGAAGGGGGTCATGCCAGCAATTGCCGGGCGCTGGTCAACTCGTCATGGCTCATGGGCGGGCGATCGCCCAGTCCCAGGCGCTGCCAGCTGTCCAGGCTGCTGATCGACGCGCCTTCGCGCGCCGGTTGATTGAGCAGGCTGGCGATCTGAATGACGTCGGCGTAATCAGCCGGGCCGGGCTCGCGATGCAGTTGCAGATAGCATTCGGGGACATTGGCCAGCGGCGCCGGAAAGTCCCATTTCTTGAGAATGCGCTCGCCGATCAGCGGGTGGATGCGGTCGATCACGTGGTTCAGGCAGATCGGATCGGAGAGCAGTTCGTTGTGCTCTTCGGCATAGATCAGGATCGGCAACGCGCCGATCTGGTGGATCATTCCGGCCAGCGCCGCCTGATCGGGTTTCAGGCCGCGATTGCTGTGGCGGCAGAGTTCGTAGGCAATGCCGGCGATCTGCACGCTGGTGGTCCAGATATCGCGCATCTTCTGTTCGACCACCGAGGAGCGGGCATTGAAGATCTGCTCCATCACCAGTCCGATGGCCAGGTTGCAGCTGTAGTTGACGCCCAGCCGGGTGATTGCCGTGTGCAGTGCGGTGACTTCGCTGCTGCCGCGCAACAGGGGGCTGTTGACTACCTTGATCAAGCGTGCGGACAAGGCGATATCGCGGCCGATGACCTTGCTCAGTTCGCTGACATTGATGTCGCGGTCTTCGGCGGCCTCACGGATCTGCAAGGCCACTTCAGGCAGCGTCGGCAGCATCAGATCGTCCCTGTCGATCGCTGCCAGCAGGTCCTTTTGAACGGTTTCCGCCAGGTTGCTCATCTTGGTACTCGAAAGTGTTTGCGGTGCTGAACGATTGCCCGTGCAGGCACCTGGAGGTGCCTGGGACGGTGGTTCAGCGCTGGATTTCGCGATCGCGGTCCAGCTCGTAGGGCAGCGTCAGCAAGCTCAGCAAGGGGCCGCTGGCGTCACCGACGTGAATCTCGCCACCTTCGACGGCATCGGCCTGCAGCACGGCCAGCAATTCGATACCGTTGGCGGCCTGGGCCGCCAGCACTACCTCGCCGATGGCGCTGTTGCGGCTGGGCTCGAACAACGGCGTGCCGGGCTCGGGCAGGGTGTCGGCGGCGAGGGCTACCCGGTACAAGCGACGCTTGAGCTTGCCCAGGTACTGCATGCGCGCGACGATTTCCTGTCCGGTATAGCAACCTTTCTTGAAGCTGACCCCGCCCACGGCTTGCAGGTTGAGCATTTGCGGGATGAACAGCTCGCGGGTCTGGGCCATGACCTGGCCGATGCCGGCGCGTACCTGGCCCAGCAGCCATTCATTGAGCGGGGCTTGCGGCAGGTGCGCGGCAAGTTTTGTCTGCACGGCCGGCGCCTGGTCGGCGGGCACCCACAGTTCGACGCGGTCGGCGGATGCGCGCACCGCGATAAGCTCGCCGGCGCGGGCGACGCTGTGGGTGTCCTCGGCCAGATTCAGCTCGAGTTCGCCGAGCAGCGCCTGGCTGGGATCGCCGGCATCAGCAGCACCGGTGTCGCCTGCGGGCAACTGCTGCAGGCCGAAGCGGACCCAGGCGGCGCTTTCGTCGGTAAGCTTGGATTTGGAGAACACCGCGTATTTTTTCAGATCCGCCAGTTGCGGTTCGATCAGCTCGCTGATCATCGCCAGCAGGCAGCCGTCACCTTGCAGCAAGATACGGAAGCTGGACTGCATGCGGCCTTTTTGCGTACAGCGCGCGCCAAGGCTGGCGTGGTCCTGATCCAGGTAATTGAGGTTGCAGGTCAGTTGACCTTGCAGAAACTTGCTGGCATCTGAGCCACGCACGGCAACAACGCCCTCGTGGGACAGCACGCAGAAAAAAGCGGAATCGGCCATGGGTCTTCGCAGTGGAAAGAGACTGGCGCCCATCATAGTGCGCCACCGGGCAAATGGGTAGGGACCATGGTCGTCGTGACCGAGACCGCAGTGCGTAGCGGGGCGATATACCCGCAAACACTTCGCCGATGGTCGCGGATGCCCCGGCATCGTCCGCTCTGTATACTGGCCGCCTATTTGAGGAGAGCTCCATGGTCGAAGATATTGAACTCAACCGGCTCTACTGGCATAGCCGCCGCGGCATGCTCGAGTTGGATGTGCTGCTGGTGCCGTTTGTCCGGGAGGTCTACCCGCATCTGGGTGATGTCGATCGCGAGTGCTACCGCAAGCTGCTGGAGTGCGAGGATCAGGACATGTTCGGCTGGTTCATGGAGCGCGCCGAGTCCGAAGATCCCGAATTGCAGCGCATGGTTCGCATGATTCTGGACCGTGTCCAGCCCAAGTGATCGGTTCGAGTGTCGCTGGCGGGCGTCGAGGCGTTTGCTGGTGGTGTGCCTTGTGGGCCATCTGCTGGCACTGATTGCCTGCCTGATGCTCGCAGTGCCGGGTGCTATCAAACTGGCTTTGTTGGGGATGTGTCTGGCCCATGTCGTCTGGGTCACGCCGCGCCACGTTTTGCTCGGTCATCCCTTGGCTGTGACCGGTCTGCGGCGCAATCGCGATGGCTGGCAGCTGTGGACGGCGAGGGCAGGGTGGCAGCCGGTGCAGTTGCGCCACGACAGCGTGGCATTGCCGGGGTTGGTGATCATCCGTTATCGCCGACCGGGGCAATGGTTCAGTCGCAGTGTCTGCGTTCCAGCCGACGCCTTGCCTGCCGATCAGCACCGCCGCTTGCGGGTACGGCTGAAATTCAGCCGACGGCGCTGGGCGGCAGTGGTGAGGCAGGCTGATGTGCGGCGCCGCTGATGGCCTCATCGCGAGCAAGCTTTGCTCCCACAACAGCCGTTCCTGAGTGGTGCACCTGCGCAGCCATGGCTTGCCCGCGAAGGCTACACCGCTGTATTCGGGTCCAGCACCGTATCCACTGCCTCATCCAGCATCAGCGGATAATCCAGCGTGTAATGCAGCCCGCGTGACTCCTTGCGCGCCATGGCTGAGCGAATCATCAGTTCAGCCACTTGCGCCAGGTTACGCAGCTCGATCAGGTCGCGGCTGACTTTATAGTTGCTGTAGAACTCGTCGATTTCGTCCAGCAGCAAGCGTACCCGATGCTGTGCGCGTTGCAGCCGCTTGGTGGTACGTACGATCCCGACGTAGTCCCACATGAAGCGCCGCAGCTCGTCCCAGTTGTGGGCGATGATCACGTCCTCATCCGAATCGGTGACCTGGCTGGCGTCCCAGCCCGGCAACTGTTCGGGCATCGGTGTACTGGACAGCTGCTCGACGATATCGGCGGCGGCCGAACGGCCGTACACGAAGCATTCCAGCAGCGAGTTGCTGGCCATGCGGTTGGCCCCGTGCAGGCCGGTGAAGCTGGTTTCGCCGATGGCATATAGGCCTGGCACATCGGTGCGGCCTTGGCGATCGACCATCACGCCACCGCAGGTGTAATGCGCGGCGGGGACCACTGGAATGGGCTGACGGGTGATGTCGATGCCGAACGTCAGGCAGCGCTCGTATACCGTGGGGAAGTGCGCTTTGACGAAATCGGCCGGTTTGTGGCTGATGTCCAGGTACACGCAATCCACGCCCAGGCGCTTCATCTCGTGGTCGATGGCGCGGGCCACGATGTCGCGCGGGGCCAGCTCGCCACGCGGGTCGAAGCGCTGCATGAAACGATCGCCGTTCGGCAGCTTGAGGATGGCGCCTTCGCCGCGCAGCGCCTCAGTGACCAAAAAGCTCTTGGCCTGCGGGTGATACAGGCAGGTCGGGTGGAACTGGTTGAACTCCAGGTTGGCGACTCGGCAGCCGGCACGCCAGGCCATGGCGATACCATCGCCGCATGCGCCGTCAGGGTTGCTGGTATAGAGGTAGACCTTGGCCGCGCCGCCGGTGGCGACAATGGTGAAGCGCGCGCCGAAGGTATCGACCTCGCCGCTGCGACGATCAAGCACGTAGGCGCCCAGGCAGCGATCACCGCTCAGGCCCAGGCGTCGTTCGGTGATCAGATCAACGGCGACGCGCTGCTCCAGCAATTCGATGTTCGGTCGTTGCCGTGCTTGTTCGAGCAAAGCGGTGAAGATCGCCGCGCCCGTGGCGTCGGCGGCATGGATAATGCGGCGGTGGCTGTGACCGCCTTCGCGGGTCAGGTGATATTCGAAATGGCCGTCGTCGGGTTCGCTGCTGTCGTCGCGGGTAAATGGCACGCCTTGCGCGATCAGCCATTCGATGGCTTCGCGACTGTGTTCGACGGTAAAGCGCACCGCGTCTTCGTGGCACAGGCCGCCGCCGGCATTGAGGGTGTCCTCGACGTGGGACTGCACGGTGTCGGTGTCGTCAAGCACCGCCGCGACGCCCCCTTGGGCCCAGAACGTCGAACCATTATGCAGGTCACCCTTGCTCAGGACCGCCACACGCACATCGCTCGGCAGGTTCAGCGCCAGGCTCAAACCTGCCGCGCCGCTGCCGATTACCAGAACATCATGTTGGAACTGCTGAGTCATTATTATGATTCCACGAGACGACTGACGAAGGCGGGACAGACCGCCAAGAATCAAGCTTCACCGCGGTCGCGGGCTTGCCGCGGCCGGTTCCCGGGCGACGGCCGGGTCGGCAGGGGAAAAGGTTCCCTAGTATATAGACAGGCGTAGCGGCACAATAGCGGGCTGCATCGCACGAAAGCTTGAAAATTCAGAGGGAACTTTCTGTATGGGCGTTGAATCCATAAGGGGTTACCTATAAAAGGTACAGCGTCGAATCGGCTGTGCACTTGCGCTTGCGAAGCACTTCGGGTTTCAACGACAAGATTATTGGCGCAGCCGGCCCGGTCCGTGCTGCGTTTTTCGTGCAGCGCCCGGACTGGCTGCGGGAAAACTTGCTTGGAGGGGAGAACTTTTGCGAAAAGCCCGAGTCTATGTTTGCAAGCCTGAACGATGCCTTTTGCGATGCTCCTTAACGTTCACTGAGGAGTGTGCATGCTAACCCAGGAAGAGGATCAGCAACTGGTCGAACGCGTACAGCGCGGAGACCGGCGAGCTTTCGATCTGTTAGTACTCAAGTACCAGCACAAGATTCTCGGTTTGATCGTGCGCTTCGTGCACGACACTCATGAGGCTCAGGACGTCGCGCAGGAAGCGTTCATCAAGGCGTACCGGGCTCTTGGCAACTTTCGCGGTGATAGCGCGTTTTACACGTGGCTGTACCGTATCGCCATCAACACGGCGAAAAACTATCTGGTGTCCCGCGGACGCCGGCCGCCAGATAGCGATGTGAGTTCTGAAGACGCAGAGTTCTACGACGGTGATCACGGTCTCAAGGATCTTGAGTCTCCGGAGCGCGCTCTGCTGCGGGATGAAATCGAGGGCACTGTCCATCGGACCATCCAGCAATTGCCAGAAGATTTACGTACGGCGCTAACTTTACGTGAATTCGACGGTCTGAGTTATGAAGACATTGCGAGTGTCATGCAGTGTCCGGTGGGTACCGTTCGCTCTCGGATATTCCGAGCTCGGGAAGCCATCGATAAAGCCCTGCAGCCGTTGTTGCAGGAATCCTGAGACAGCGGCGATAGCCAAGAGAGGAACGCCATGAGTCGTGAAGCCCTGCAGGAATCGCTGTCCGCAGTGATGGATAACGAAGCGGACGAACTGGAATTACGTCGGGTATTGACTGCCCTTGACGATGCCGAAACACGTGCCACCTGGTCTCGCTACCAAGTTGCCCGTGCAGTCATGCACAAAGACCTGCTCAATCCGAAACTGGATCTGGCAGCGGCTGTGTCGGCTGCTCTGGCTGACGAGGCGGTGCCGGCCAAGTCCAAGCCGCGTGCCTGGCGTAGCCTGGGTCGCCTGGCGGTCGCCGCCTCCGTTACCGTCGCCGTGCTGGCAGGCGTGCGCCTGTACAACCACGACGAAGTCACTGGCGCACAGCTCGCACAACAGCAGTCTGTACAGTCGGGTCCTTCGGTGCCGCAAGCGCAAGGCCCAGCAGTATTGGCTAACTACACTGAGGGCGCTGAGCAGCCGAGCACCGGGCCAATGGCCAACGGCGTTCTGCAGAACCAGGCCGGCTGGCAAGACCAGAAGCTGCCAGGCTACCTGCGCCAGCATGCTCAGGAAGCTGCCGTAAAGGGTACTGACACCGCGCTGCCTTACGCTCGCGCTGCTAGCCTGGAAAACCGTTAAGGAGCTTCATGCGCGGTTCAACCCTAGTCACGTTATTGCTCGGTGGGTGTCTAAGCGTCCCGGCCTTTGCGGCCAGCGACGCTTCACAATGGCTTAATCGCCTGGCGCAGGCCGAGCAGCAGCAGAGTTATCAGGGTACTTTCGTTTACGAACGCAGTGGCAGTTTTTCCACTCATGACATCTGGCATCGTGCCCAAGGCAGCAAGGTCAGCGAGCGTCTGCTGCAGCTCGATGGCTCTGCCCAGGAAGTCACGCGTGTGAACGGCCAGACGCAGTGCGTCAGCGGTGCCCTGGTGCCGGGCGTGAGTGTCGCCCCGGCTACATCTCCCAGACCTCTCGATCCCTTGAAGCTCATGTCCTGGTACGACCTCTCGGTCGCCGGGGAATCGCGCGTGGCGGGTCGTAAAGCCACCATCGTGACCATGACGCCCAAGGATCAATACCGCTATGGTTTCGAACTGCATCTGGACAGCGAGACCGGCTTGCTCCTCAAGTCGTTGTTGCTCAACGACAAGGGGCAGTTGCTCGAGCGCTTCCAGTTCACTCGATTCGATCCGACGAGCCCGAGCGATACTGACCTGAGCGCCAGCAAGAACTGCAATCCGGTGGCGCAGGTGGCGGCGGTCAAGGACCCGTCTGGGCCGATCAATTGGCATTCCGACTGGCTTCCCCCCGGTTTCGAGCTGGCCAATAGCGCGGTGCGCAAGGATCCTGACAGCAAGTCGACCGTCAGCAGCTTGATGTATGACGATGGCCTGGCGCGTTTCTCGGTCTTCCTGGAGCCGCTCAATGGTGCCAAGGCTACGGACGCGCGCACCCAATTGGGCCCGACTGCCGCTGTGTCGCGGCGCTTGAGTACGCCCAAGGGTGACGTCATGGTCACGGTGGTGGGTGAAATCCCGATTGGCACTGCCGAGCGCATCGCCCTGTCGATGCGTCCTCTCGACCCCCAGGCCAAGCAGTGATCGACCCTTGCCGGCGCGGTGTTTCAGCGTCCGGCGAGGCTCTCGCGCAGGCTTTGACAGAGTTTTCATGCTTGCGCTGGCAAGATGAAAATTCAGTGTCTTCGGTTGCAAAAGCATCTGAATTTTCTTATAGCTCAGCTCTGCAGGACGTTGATGGCGCCGCCGTTGTTCAGGTCGCGCGATCTTCGCCAAGAGCGCGCGTGCAGTCGTGATGGCTGTGCGCAGCGGCTGCTCCATGAGGGTGGCCAGTGCTGAACATGTTGCTAAACAACGTTGCTTAATTTCGCTCGTTGTAAACGGGAGCCGTATGTCGATACCACGTTTCAAATCCTACCTTTCCATCTGCGCTGCGGTGCTGATGCTTGGCCAGATTGCAGCCGTGCAGGCCGAGGCGTTGCCGGACTTCACCACCTTGGTCGAGCAGGCCTCGCCGGCAGTGGTGAACATCAGTACCACGCAAAAACTCGACAGCAAGACTGCCAGTGCCGATATGCCGGACCTCGACAGCCTGCCGCCGATGTTCCGCGATTTCTTCGAGCGCAACATGCCCAAGGGTCAGAAGTCGCCGCGCGGCGATCGCCAGCGTGAAGCTCAGTCACTGGGCTCGGGCTTCATCATTTCTCCCGACGGTTACGTGCTGACCAACAATCACGTGATCGCCGATGCCGATTCGATCATCGTGCGCTTGTCCGATCGCAGCGAGCTGAAGGCCAAGCTGGTGGGTACCGATCCGCGCAGTGACGTGGCATTGCTGAAAATCGACGGCAAGAATCTGCCGACAGTCAAACTCGGGGATTCCGACAAGCTCAAGGTAGGTGAATGGGTGCTGGCGATCGGCTCGCCGTTCGGCTTCGACCATTCGGTCACCAAAGGTATCGTCAGCGCCAAGGGCCGGACCCTGCCGAACGACGCCTATGTGCCGTTCATCCAGACCGACGTGGCGATCAACCCTGGCAACTCCGGCGGCCCGCTGTTCAACATGGCCGGTGAAGTGGTTGGCATCAACTCGCAGATCTTCACCCGTTCCGGCGGCTTCATGGGCCTGTCGTTCGCGATCCCGATCGATGTGGCGCTGGACGTTTCCAATCAGCTGAAAAAAGACGGCAAGGTCAATCGCGGCTGGCTGGGCGTGGTGATCCAGGAGGTCAACAAGGACCTCGCCGAATCCTTCGGTCTGGACAAACCTGCCGGTGCGCTGGTGGCGCAGATCATGCCCGATGGCCCGGCGGCCAAGGCCGGCCTGCAAGTGGGTGACGTGATCCTGAGCATGAATGGCCAGCCAATCGACATGTCGGCTGACCTGCCGCATCTCGTGGGTGGTCTCAAGGCGGGCGCCAAGGCCAGCCTTGACGTGGTTCGCGAGGGCAAGCACCGCACCGTCGACGTGACAGTGGGCGCCATGCCGACCGACGATCCGGACATGAATGGCAATGCTCAGGGCTCGGCAGATACCGACAGCAATCGCCTGGGGCTGACCGTCGGCGACCTGACCGCCGATCAGAAAAAAGAACTGCAATTGCCGAACGGCATCTTGGTCAAGGATGTGCAGGACGGCCCGGCAGCCATGATCGGCCTGCAGCCAGGCGACGTCATCACTCACCTGAACAATCAGCCGCTGACCTCGGCCAAGCAGTTCAGCGACATCGCCAAGGCGTTGCCGAAGAATCGTTCAGTGTCGATGCGCGTGTTGCGCGACGGCCGTGCGAGCTTCATCACCTTCAAGCTGGCCGAATGATCGGCTAACCGGTGGCAACATAAAAAGGGCGGCCCACGGGTCGCCCTTTTTTATGGCTGCTATCCCTGTGGGAACTGGGCGACGCTTATGCGCACACGCCCGTGTAAATCAGGTACAATTCCCGGCTATTTTTCGTTGGGCGTCCGGCCCGCAGCCTTATTCGAGTGTTGATCCGTGAGTGATTTGAGTCATATCCGCAATTTCTCCATCATCGCCCACATTGACCATGGCAAGTCGACACTCGCCGATCGGTTCATTCAGATGTGCGGTGGTCTTGCCGATCGCGAAATGGAAGCCCAGGTACTGGATTCCATGGACCTGGAGCGTGAGCGCGGTATCACCATCAAGGCCCACAGTGTCACGCTGTATTACACGGCCCAGGATGGCAAGACCTACCAGCTGAACTTCATCGATACTCCCGGCCACGTCGACTTCACCTACGAAGTCAGCCGCTCGCTGGCGGCCTGTGAAGGCGCGTTGCTGGTGGTCGATGCCGGCCAGGGTGTCGAGGCGCAGTCGGTCGCCAACTGCTACACCGCTATCGAGCAGGGCCTGGAAGTCATGCCGGTGCTCAACAAGATGGACCTGCCCCAGGCCGATCCGGATCGCGTCAAGGACGAGATCGAAAAAATCATCGGCATCGACGCCACCGATGCCGTGGCCTGCAGCGCCAAGAGCGGCATGGGCGTGCTCGAAGTGCTGGAGCGTCTGGTGCAGACCATCCCTGCGCCGACCGGTGATATAGAAGCGCCACTGCAAGCGTTGATCATCGATTCCTGGTTCGACAACTATCTGGGCGTGGTCTCGCTGGTGCGTGTGCGCCAGGGCCGCGTCAAGAAGGGCGACAAGATTCTGGTCAAGTCCACCGGCAAGGTGCACCTGGTCGACAGCGTCGGCGTATTCACCCCCAAGCACACCGCCACCGCTGACCTCAAGGCCGGCGAAGTGGGCTTCATCATCGGCAGCATCAAGGACATCCACGGTGCTCCGGTCGGCGACACGCTGACCCTGAGCAGCACCCCGGACGTCGACGTGCTCCCGGGCTTCAAGCGCATTCAGCCGCAGGTCTACGCGGGCCTGTTCCCGGTCAGTTCGGATGACTTCGAAGACTTCCGCGATGCCCTGCAAAAGCTCACGCTCAACGACTCGTCGCTGCAGTACTCGCCAGAAAGCTCCGATGCCCTGGGCTTCGGTTTCCGTTGCGGCTTCCTTGGCATGCTGCACATGGAAATCATCCAGGAGCGCCTCGAGCGCGAGTACGACCTGGACCTGATCACCACCGCGCCAAGCGTGATTTTTGAAGTCGTGCTCAAGACCGGTGAAACCATTTACGTGGATAACCCGTCGAAGCTGCCGGATATTTCATCTGTCGAAGACTTCCGCGAGCCTATCGTCTCTGCGACTATCCTTGTGCCTCAAGAGCACCTGGGCAACGTCATTACCCTGTGCATTGAAAAGCGCGGCGTTCAGCGAGACATGCAATTCCTCGGCAGCCAGGTGCAAGTGCGCTATGACCTGCCGATGAACGAAGTGGTGCTGGACTTCTTTGATCGATTGAAATCCACCAGTCGCGGTTATGCTTCGCTCGACTATCACTTCGATCGCTACCAGTCGGCCAATCTGGTCAAGCTGGATGTACTGATCAATGGTGACAAGGTAGATGCGTTGGCGTTGATCGTGCACAGGGACAACGCGCACTACAAAGGCCGCGCGTTGACCGAGAAGATGAAAGAACTGATTCCGCGGCAGATGTTCGACGTGGCAATTCAGGCCGCCATCGGTGGTCAGATTGTTGCCCGACAAACTGTCAAGGCACTCAGAAAGAACGTACTGGCCAAATGTTACGGCGGCGACGTCAGCCGTAAACGCAAACTGCTCGAGAAGCAGAAGGCTGGTAAAAAACGCATGAAGCAGGTCGGTAACGTGGAGATTCCACAAGAAGCCTTCCTCGCCGTGCTCAGGTTGGAATAGTCAGGTCCTATGTCTCTAAATTTCCCGCTGTTGTTGGTCATTGCTGTAGCAGTTTGCGGTGTGCTGGGGTTGCTCGATCTGATCTTCCTGGCGCCGCGTCGGCGTTCGGCGATTGCCAATTATCAGGCCAGCGTCGGCGAGCCTGATATCGCGGTGGTCGAGCAACTCGACAAAGAACCCTTGCTGATCGAATACGGCAAGTCGTTCTTTCCTGTGTTGTTCATCGTCCTGGTGCTGCGCTCGTTTCTGGTCGAGCCCTTCCAGATTCCGTCGGGGTCGATGATCCCGACCCTGCAAGTGGGCGATTTCATCCTCGTCAACAAATTCTCCTACGGCATTCGCCTGCCGGTGATCGACGAGAAGGTCATCCCGGTCGGCGATCCGCAGCGTGGCGACGTCATGGTGTTCCGCTACCCGAGCGACCCTGATGTGAACTACATCAAGCGCGTCGTAGGTGTGCCAGGCGACAAGATCCGCTATACCAAAGAGAAGCAGCTGTACATCAACGATCAGTTGGTGTCCGAGCAGTTGGTGGGCGATGAGCCGGGTTCGATGGGCACAGCGCAGTTGTACCGCGAGCAGTTGGGCGAGGCTGAACATTTGATCCGTCAGCAAATGACCCGCTACAACATGCCACCGGAAAGCCAGTGGACGGTGCCGGAAGGGCACTACTTCATGATGGGCGACAACCGTGACAACTCCAACGACAGCCGTTACTGGGATGACCCCAACATTCCCAAGGACGAACTGGGCATGGTCCCCGACAAGAATATCGTCGGCAAGGCATTTGCCGTGTGGATGAGCTGGCCAGAGCCTAAACTCAGCCATTGGCCGAGCCTCTCCCGAGTCGGCCTGATCAAGTGATCGAGCGCGGCGCTGTCCTGGACAGCGCCGAATGTTTTTTACGGGATGACCTTTAACGAGTTTTCGCCATGACAGCAGTTCGTTCGCAGCAAGGTCTATCGTTCGCCGGCTGGTTGCTGACCCTGGCGATTGTTGCGTTTGTGGTCAGCGTCGCGCTCAAGGTCGTGCCGCACTACACCGATTACTGGTCGGTGAAAAAGAGTATCGAAACGGCCATGGCCGACAAGTCGATACTCAGCAAAGAAGAATTATTTGCTCGTGTGCAGAAGGACATGAGCATCAACAGTATCCGGGATGTGGATTTGGACAAGGCATTAACCGTGCGTGAGTCGGCAGAGGGCTTCAAGGGCCACCTGCAGTATGAACAGCGTGATCCACTGATCGGTAATCTCGATATCGTGGTGAAGTTCAACCACGAATTCAACGTGGGTAAACCGTGAGCGTTTCATTGAGTCGTCTCGAGCGTCAGCTCGGCTACACCTTCAAAGACCAGGACTTGATGGTCCTGGCCCTGACGCACCGCAGTTTTGCGGGGCGCAACAACGAACGCCTGGAGTTCCTGGGCGACGCCATTCTCAACTTCGTCGCTGGCGAAGCCTTGTTCGATCGCTTCCCGCAGGCCCGTGAAGGCCAGTTGTCACGCTTGCGCGCGCGCCTGGTCAAGGGCGAAACCCTGGCTTTGCTGGCCCGCGGCTTCGGGCTGGGCGAGTACCTGCGCCTGGGTTCAGGTGAGCTCAAGAGCGGTGGCTTTCGTCGCGAGTCGATCCTGGCCGACGCCCTCGAAGCGTTGATTGGTGCCATCTACCTCGATGCCGGCATGGATGCGGCGCGAGAGCGCGTGCTGGCCTGGTTGACCGGCGAGTTCGAGGGCCTGACGTTGGTCGACACCAACAAGGACCCGAAGACCCGCCTGCAGGAATTCCTCCAGTCCCGTGGTTGCGAACTGCCGCGCTACGAGGTGGTGGACATCCAGGGTGACCCCCATTGCCGCTTGTTCTTCGTTGAATGCGAAGTCCTGTTGTTGAATGAAAAGAGCCGTGGGCAGGGCGTCAGCCGGCGCATCGCCGAGCAGGTGGCAGCCGCCGCCGCATTGATCGCCCTGGGCGTGGAGAATGGTAATGACTGATACAACTTCCAACCGCTGTGGCTATGTGGCCATCGTCGGTCGCCCCAACGTGGGCAAGTCCACGCTGCTCAACCATATCCTTGGTCAGAAGCTGGCGATCACCTCGCGCAAGCCGCAGACCACGCGCCACAACATGCTGGGTATCAAGACCGAAGGCGCCGTGCAGGCGATCTACGTCGACACCCCCGGCATGCACAAGGCCAACGAGAAAGCCCTCAATCGCTACATGAACAAGACCGCCTCGGCCGCCCTCAAGGACGTTGACGTGGTGATTTTCGTGGTTGACCGCACCCGTTGGACCGACGAGGACCAAATGGTGCTCGAGCGTGTTCAGTACGTGCAGGGCCCGGTGATCGTGGCGCTGAACAAGACCGACCGCATCGAGGACAAGGCCGAGCTGATGCCGCACCTGACCTGGCTGCAAGAGCAACTGCCGAATGCGCAGATCATGCCGATTTCCGCCCAGCATGGTCACAACCTCGAAGCGCTGGAACGGGTGATTGCCGAGCACCTGCCGGAGAACGAGCACTTCTTCCCGGAAGACCAGATCACCGATCGCAGCAGCCGCTTCCTGGCTGCCGAGCTGGTGCGTGAAAAGATCATGCGCCAGCTGGGTGCCGAGCTGCCGTACCAGATCACGGTCGAGATCGAAGAGTTCAAGCAGCAAGGCAAGACCTTGCATATCCATGCGCTGATTCTGGTTGAGCGCGATGGCCAGAAGAAGATCATCATTGGCGACAAGGGCGAGCGTATCAAGCGCATCGGCACTGAAGCGCGCCGCGACATGGAGCTGCTGTTCGACTCCAAGGTCATGCTCAACCTGTGGGTGAAGGTCAAGGGCGGGTGGTCCGATGACGAGCGCGCCTTGCGTTCGCTGGGCTATAACGACCAGGTTTGACGGCCGCGCTTATTCCCCTGTGGGAGCAAGCTCTGGTCGCGAAGAGGCCAGCAGGGACACCGCATCAACTTCTTCGCGAGCAGAGCTCGCTCCTACAGGGGGCATGTGTGACATGCCCCTGTTGCCTGTTAAGGTAACCGCTCATGTCCAACCCTCCCGACGCACAACCGGCCTATGTCCTCCACAGCCGGGCCTATCGCGAAAACAGCGCACTGGTCGACTTCCTCACCCCGCAAGGGCGTCTGCGTGCGGTATTGCGCAGCGCCCGTGGCAAGGCGGGCACCCTGGCGCGGCCGTTCGTGCCGCTGGAAGCCGAGTTTCGCGGCCGCAGCGAGTTGAAGAACGTCGGCCGCATGGAAGCCGCCGGCGTGCCCAGTTGGCTGGTGGGCGATGCGTTGTTCAGCGGGTTGTACCTCAACGAGTTGTTGATTCGCCTGTTGCCCGCCGAGGATCCACACCCTGGCGTTTTCGATCACTATGCCGCGACCCTGCAGGCGCTGGGCGCCGGCCGGCCGCTGGAGCCCTTGCTGCGCTCGTTCGAATGGCGGCTGCTGGACGATCTGGGCTATGGCTTCGCGCTGGACACCGACATCAATGGCGATGCCGTGGAGGCAGATGGCCTGTATCGGCTGCTGACCGATGCGGGCCTGGAGCGCGTATGGTTGGTGCAGCCTGGCCTGTTCAACGGTACCGACTTGCTGGCCATGGCCGAAGCCGACTGGTCGGCCCCAGGCGCGTTGCTGGCGGCCAAGCGGCTGATGCGCCAGGCGCTGGCGGTGCACCTGGGCGGTCGCCCGCTAGTCAGTCGCGAACTGTTTCGTAAGTCTTGAGGCTGGGGTCGTTAACGCGGGCCTCTTCGCGGGCAAGCCTTGCTCCCACGGTTGTACGCCGCTGGGGCTGTGTGCTGTGGGAGCAAAGCTTGCCCGCGAAGAGGCCCTCCCTGACACCCGGCAACTGTTTCCCCTCACCGCGCCACCACGTATCCTTGTACCCCTTCACCATTCAGGAGCCAGCCCGTGACCACCAGTAACCGAATCCTTCTTGGCGTGAACATCGATCACGTGGCCACCCTGCGTCAGGCACGAGGCACGCGCTATCCAGACCCGGTCAAGGCGGCGCTGGACGCGGAAGAGGCGGGCGCCGATGGCATCACCGTGCATCTGCGCGAAGACCGTCGGCATATCCAGGACCGCGACGTGTTGTTGCTCAAGGACGTGCTGCAAACGCGCATGAACTTCGAGATGGGCGTCACCGAAGAGATGCTCGCCTTCGCTGAGCGCCTACGCCCGGCCCATGTGTGCCTGGTGCCGGAAACCCGCCAGGAACTGACCACCGAAGGCGGCCTGGACGTCGCTGGCCAGGAAGCGCGGATCAAAGCGGCGGTCGAGCGTTTGAGCTCGGTGGGCTGTGAAGTATCGCTGTTCATCGATGCCGACGAGCAACAGATCGCCGCATCGCAGCGGATCGGCGCACCGGCCATCGAGTTGCACACCGGCCGTTACGCCGATGCGACGACGCCGACCGAGGTCGCCCTCGAACTCAAGCGTGTGGCGGATGGTGTGGCCTTTGGCCTGACCCAGGGCCTGATCGTCAACGCCGGCCACGGCCTGCATTACCACAACGCCGAAGCGATCGCAGCGATCAAGGGCATCAACGAATTGAACATCGGCCACGCGCTGGTGGCGCATGCGCTGTTCGTGGGGTTCAAGGCAGCGGTAGCCGAGATGAAAGCGTTGATCGTCGCGGCGGCGCGTTAAGTAAGCAGAATTCTACGGCGCTTTGCCCGGCCCTTCGCCGCCGCACGCGCCCCCTTGCTCCCACCGTTATACTGACCTGTGGGGGCAAGGGGGGCCTTACTGACTCCAAAAAATCACGGCACGAACGGCAAATCCCGCTTGTGCTGAGTCTGGTCATAAGTGCGCACGATGATGTTGTAGGCCTCTTCGCTCACCGGCTGCCCATGCAAAAATGCATCGATCTGCGCGTAGGTCACGCCATGTGACTCTTCATCCGGCTTGCCGGGGCGCAGCTCTTCGAGATCGGCGGTCGGCACCTTTTGCACCAGATTATCCGGCGCCCCCAGGTAACGCGCGATGCTACGTACCTGGTTCTTCACCAGCCCGCTCAAAGGCGCCAGGTCGCACGCGCCATCACCGAACTTGGTGAAAAAGCCCATCACCGCTTCAGCGGCGTGGTCAGTACCGATCACCAGGCCGTTGTTGGCGTTGGCGATGGTGTACTGCGCCACCATGCGGATGCGCGCCTTGGCGTTGCCGACCACGAAATCGCGACGAGCATCGCTCAGCCCATGCAGATGGGTGACCTGCTCCGATAGCCCGAGCACAGCGCCGGCAATGTTGACAGTGTCCTCGACATCGGCGCGGATGAAGGTCATCGACGCGCTGGCGTCTTCTTCGTCGTGCTGCTTGTTATAGGGCAGGCGCACGGCGATGAAACGATAGCCCTCGTCGCCAGTCTCGGCGCGCAGCTCCTCGACCGACAGTTGTGCCAGTCGCCCGGCGGTGAGCGAGTCGACGCCGCCGCTGATGCCCAGCACCAGCACTTTGAGCTTGGCGTTGCGCAGCGTCTGCTTGATGAACTGCTTGCGTCGCGCGATCTGCGCCTCGATCGCGGCGTCGTCGGCGAACGGCGGCACTACGTCCAGGGCTTGGGCAATTTCGCTTTGACGATTGCTCATGTCGGTCTCCTTGAAGGTATCTGGGCAAATTGGCAGGGGCATGAATGCGCTTACTTTAACAGCGATAGCCCGGTTGTAGAGCGTCCGGCACTGCGACTTCATGTACCTTTCTTCATCGCGAATAGGAAGTGTTATCAGGTAAAATGCCAAGCTCACTGCTCATTCATGCCCTGAAAGAGGTCGTCATGCGTTTCGGTTTTCCCTCCCTCAAAGGCTCTACCACTGCTGTCGCAGCTGTACTCCTGACCCTTTGCAGCCACGCGGCGCTGGCCCTAACGGTCACCGACATCGCCGGGCGCAAGGTGGATATTCCGGACAAGGTCGATCACGTCCTGCTAGGTGAGGGGCGCATGCTGTATTCGGTGGCGATGCTGGAAGGCAAGGAGCCGTTCAAGCGCATCGTCGGCTGGCAGGGTGAATTGAAGACGGTCGACGCCCAGGGCTACGCCGCCTATCAGGCCAGATTCCCGCAGATCGACCAGTTGCCGCGTATCGGCACCACCTCCGAGGCCAGCGTCAGCCCGGAGAAAGTCCTGGCACTGCATCCGGACATCGCCATCTTCGGGATCGCCGGTCATGGCCCCGGGGTCAAGAACGAAATCGTCGAGCAATTGCAGCAGGCCGGCGTACCGGTGGTGTTCATCGACTTCCGCCAGCACCCGTTGCAGAACACCATCCCCAGCCTGCGCTTGCTGGGGCAGGCCTTGCATCGCGAGCAGCAGGCCCAGGACTATATCGACTTCTACCAGCAGCACCTCAAGCGGGTGCAAGACGTGGTCAGCCAGATCCCCGAAAGCCAGCGCCCCAGCGTGTTCATCGAGATGCTCGCCGGCTACGGCAAAGGCGGCGTGCCGTGCTGCCACACCGCCGGCGACGGCAACATGGGCGACTTCATCAAGGCCGCCGGTGGCAACAATATCGCCGCCAAGCTGCTGCCGGGCCCCATCGGCGACATCAATCTGGAGAAGCTGATCAGTGCCGATCCGCGTTTCTACCTTGTCAGCGGTACCCGTGACAGCACCTCCACCGAGCCAGGCCTGAAGGCCGGTGCCGGGGTCAGCGATGCCACGGCCCGCGCCAGTCTGCAGCCGTTGATCGCCCGCGAGGGCATCGCCAGCCTGACCGCCGTGCGCGAGGGCCGTGTGCACGGTGTGTGGCACAACTTCTATGATTCGCCGTACAACATCCTCGCGATCGAAGCCATGGCCAAGTGGTTCTACCCCGAGCAGTTCAAGGACCTCGACCCGAACAAGACCCTGGCCGAGCTGCAGCAGCGCTTTTTGCCAGTGGACATCAGCGGCGCCTACTGGGTCGACCTGAAGCCTGCACCGTGAACGCCAAGGTCGATCCATCCTCATCCGCCGAGGAAGCGGGCTGCGCCTCCGGCCGACAAGCGTCCCGAACGCCCGCTCTGGCCGACTATCAAAGGGTGCTGCGCCGCCGCTTGCTGCTGCTCGGCCTGTTCGTGCTGGCAATCCTTGCCTCTGTGCTGCTCGATTTCACCCTCGGCCCCGCTGGCCTGAGCCTGCACGAGCTGTGGCAGACGCTGGTGGACAAGGCCTCGGTCAGCCCGGGCCAGCAGGTGATCGTCTGGAGCATCCGTCTGCCGCAGGCGCTGATGGCCGTGTTGGTCGGGGCGGCGTTGGGACTGGCGGGTGCCGAGATGCAGACCATCCTCAACAACCCGCTGGCGAGCCCCTTCACCCTGGGCGTGTCCCATGCCGCGGCCTTTGGCGCGGCGTTGGCGATCATCCTCAACCTCGGGCTTCCCGGCGTCCCCAACGAGTGGATCGTGGCGGTCAATGCCTTCGTCTTCGCGGTGATCGCCACCTTGCTGCTGGACCTGATGGCGCGCTGGCGCCAGGCCGATACCGGGGTGGTGGTGCTGTTCGGTATCGCCCTAGGGTTTACCTTTGGTGCGCTGGTGTCGTTGATTCAGTTCGTCGCCAGTGAGGACGCCCTGCAGGCGTTGGTGTTCTGGACCCTGGGCAGCCTGGCTCGGGCGACCTGGTTCAAGCTCGGGTTGTTGGCGTTGGCGTTGCTGATCGCCTTGCCCTGCGCGATGCGCCGCTCGTGGCAGCTGACCGCGTTGCGCCTGGGGGAGGACCGCGCGGCGAGCTTTGGTATCGACGTCAAGCGCCTGCGGTTGGGCACCTTGTTGCGGGTCAGCGTGCTGTCGGCGCTGGCGGTAGCGTTCGTCGGTACCATCGGCTTTATCGGGCTGGTGGGGCCGCATATCTCGCGCCTGCTGTTCGGGGAAGATCATCGCTTCTATCTGCCAGGCAGTGCCTTGGCCGGGGCGTTGATTCTGTCGCTGGCGTCGGTGGCGTCGAAGAATATCGTGCCGGGGGTATTGATCCCGGTGGGGATCGTCACGGCCTTGGTGGGGATTCCGTTTTTCCTCACCATCGTGCTGCGCGGCAAGGGGGTGCGCTGATGCCGGCTATCCATCGCCAAGGCTTGGAGATAGAAGGCCTGCACGTCAGCTATGGCAAACGCGAGATCATCGCGCAGCTGTCGGTGGGGGCGTTACTGCCTGGGCGGGTGACGGCGTTGCTCGGCCCCAACGGTAGTGGCAAATCGACCCTGCTCAAGGCTGCAGCGGGGCTGGTGAGCGCGCGCGGGACGGTCAATCTCGATGGCAATGATCTATTGCGCGCCAGCTTCGCCAGCCGCGCCGAACGCGTGGTGTATCTGCCTCAGAGCCTGCCTGCCAGCGTGCATCTGCGCGTGTTCGAGTCGCTGCTGGTGGCGCGCCGAGCCAGCGGCAACACCGCGCAAGCCGACGACATCGTCGAAGCCGAGAGCCTGTTGGTGCGGTTGGGTATCGAGAGCCTGGCGATGCGCTTTCTCGACGAGCTGTCTGGTGGGCAGAAGCAACTGGTGGGGCTGGCCCAGGCGCTGATTCGCCAGCCGCGCCTGCTGTTGCTCGATGAGCCTTTGAGCGCCCTGGACCTGAATTTCCAGTTTCATGTGATGGAGGTGATCCGCCAGGAGACCGTGCAGCGCAACATGGTGACCTTGATCGTGCTGCACGATATCAATATCAGCCTGCGCCATACGGATCATGTGTTGATGCTCAAGGCCGGGCGGTTGATGGCGGACGGCGCGCCGGCCGAAGTCATCACCGCCCAGTCGCTGGCCCAGGTGTATGGGGTGCGTGGCCGGGTGGAGCGGTGTTCCCAGGGCAATGCGCAGGTGTTGATCGATGGGTTGGTGGCGGCGGTGTCCTGAGAGCGATGTCCTGAGAGATATGAGCTGCCTCAGGATCGATACCGATCCATCCGCCTCACTTACGCGCCTTGATCACCGCCCGCATCGGCGCCGGCAGGCCCTCGAGGGTACGGCTGTGGTCGGCGGGGTCGAGGAAGTCGCTCAGCGACTGGTACTTCATCCACTCGGTGCTGCGTTGTTCCTGCACCGTGGTCACGCTGACGTCCACGCATTCCACGTCGCGGAAACCGGCGCGGCGCAACCATAACTCCAGTGCGGGCACCGACGGCAAAAACCACACGTTGCGCATCTGTGCATAGCGGTCTTCGGGCACCAGCACCTGTTGAACGTCGCCCTCGACTACCAGGGTCTCCAGCACCAGTTCCCCGCCTTTGACCAGGCAGTCCTTGAGCGCCAGCAGGTGCTCGATGGGCGAGCGCCGATGGTAGAACACGCCCATGGAAAACACCGTGTCGAAGCCTTCCAGCCCGGCGGGCAGGTCTTCGAGCGCGAACGGCAGATGCCAGGCGTTGAGTTCGGGCAGATAGCGTTGCACCGCCTGGAACTGGCAGAAGAACAGCCAGTTGGGGTCGATGCCGATCACGCTGTCGGCGCCGGCTCCGAGCATGCGCCATTGGTAGTAGCCATTGCCACACCCCACATCCAGCACGCGCTTGCCGTGCAGGTCCAGATGCGGTGCCACGCGGGACCACTTCCAATCCGAGCGCCATTCGGTATCGACGTGCACGCCGAACAGATCGAACGGCCCTTTGCGCCACGGCGACAGGCCCATCAGTGCCTGACGCATCTGCGCGCGGGTGGCGTCATCGCATTCGCCATCCAGGCGCAAGCCGTCGAGCAGGTCGATGTCGCTGGGTGTGACCTCGGGCAGGGCATCGAGCGCGCCTTGCCAGCGCTCCAGGTCGCCGTGGCCCTTGTCCATCTTCGCGTCGAGTTGGGCTTGCAGGGTGTTGGCCCAGTCCTGCAGTGGGGTGCCCGCCAAGCGGCGGACCAGAGGAGCGAGATCAATCATGGCAGGGCGATCATCGAGGCGAAGTTGAGGCATTGGAACCAGGGCACCACCTTGGAGAAGCCCGCGGCCAGCAGCAGGTCGCGGTTCTCTTCGAGGCTGGCGGGTTTCATGACGTTTTCAATGGCGCTGCGCTTCTGGGCGATTTCCAGCTCGCTGTAGCCGTTGGCCCGTTTGAAGGCGATGTGCAGATCGGTGAGCAAGGCGTGCTGCTCGGCATCCTCGAAACGCAGTTTCTCCGACAGGATCAGCGCGCCGCCGGGCACCAGTGCCTGACGGATGCGCCCGAGCAGGGCCAGGCGCTGCTCGGGGGCGATGAACTGCAAGGTGAAGTTGAGCGCCACGACGCTGGCGGGCTGGAAGTCCAGCGCGAGAATATCGCCGTCGATGACGTCTACGGGCAGCAACTCCTGAAACATCGAGTCCTGGGCGTTGAGATATTCTCGGCAGCGCTCGACCATGGCCGCCGAGTTGTCCACCGCCACCACGCGGCAGTCGTCCTGGCGCACGTGGCGGCGCAGGGCCTGGGTCACGGCCCCCAACGAAGCGCCGAGGTCGTAGAGTGTGGTGTGCGGCTGGGCGAACTGCGCCGCGAGCACACCGAGGTTCTCGACGATGGTCGGGTAGCCCGGCACCGAGCGTTTGATCATGTCCGGAAACACCCGCACCACGTCTTCATTGAAGGCGAAATCGGGCACCTGGGGCAGGGGCTGGGCGAAGAGGCGATCGGGTTGTTGGCTCACGGCGGTTCCAGACGGTCACGGAAAACGGTCGCGGATTTTAGCGCAAGCGCGGCTGGGCTGCATGGATTACAGACGGGCGCCGAGCCTGCGGCGTGCCCTTGCGCCCACAGCGGTGGCTGATCTGAAGTCATGCACCTGTGGGGGCAAGGTTGCGCGTTCGGCGGCGAAGAGGCGATCCGCCGCACTACCAATCCAGCCTGTTTTACTTGACGGTCAACGCACAATCAAACGTCTGCACCGGCTTCACCTCCGGCGACCATGGCTGCTGATACACCAGCAACAAATGCCCATCCCCCGATGCCTGCGCCACAAAGCGCCACACCGATTGCCCTGCACCGCCCACCAGCCCGGCATCCTCCGGATTGCTGTACACCTCTGGCCCGAGGCTTTTCAACACCCCAGGCGCAGGGTTCTGCACCAGCCAGCGATAGCCGGTGGTGGGGTTGCTGGGCAGGGTGAGGGTCAGGCGCTGGCCGGTGCTTAACTTGAGCGGACACTGGCTTTGCTTGTCGAGCGCCACGTTCTGCGGTAGTTGCTGAGCACAGGCGGCGAGCAGGGCGAGGCTGGCGGGGGCTAGCAGGCGGGCGGCGGACATGATGGCTCCTTCAAGACGGGATGGCACAAGAATAACTCAAGGTCGAAGGAATGAGGTTATCTGCCGCTTGTAAAGCACTTGGCGAAATGCGTCGTTCTTCCCTCGGTAGCTTGTCAACGCTGATTGTTTATAGCTGCGGGGTCACGTATTCGCCAAATCCCTTTACGTAAATCCTGCTCATCGATATAGGGAAGCGTCGTCAAGTCAGCATTGTGATGATCGATCTCATATTTTTTTTGACGTAACAGCGCGAGATCTGCCTGTCCTTTACGCAGACTTTTCGCCGCGGCGGACGACCGTTCCCAACGCAAGCGGAAGTACTGTTCTGCCGCGGTCATGTGCCCCGCAAAAAGCTGCAACTCACCCTGTAAGTTCCGGTAGGCAATTGGTCTGGCTGCCGGTTGAAGCGTCGTTCCCCGTGCCCGTCCAAAAGCGTCAAGCATTTCAACGTGGGCAGCGTCCAGAATATCTGGATTTGCACGGCCGTGGTCGGTAATACTCATATGCCGTATCCGGTCAAATGCTCCAGTTTCTATAAGGGATGAGTGGCTAGCAGTTTCTTCTGCTAATCGTCCTGCACTATCATAACGCTTTTTTCTATTATTTCTTGATATCAGGGTGTGGCGGTTGGTCGAATTGGGTAGTCTGGGTACCCCTCGCAGTTTTGATATATTCACTTTTAAGGGCATGTGGCCGTCCGGATCAATATGATTTACAGGATCGGCACCGCAGTAGGCATAGCTATTGAGTCCCCCGCTTGCAAAGGGGCTCCAGCTATCCGGGCTCGTAAATCGCATCAGTATGGAGCTGTATCTTCGATAACCCAATCCAAGCGGGTAATGGCCGTTAAGTAGATCTGGAGGCTCCCCGTTGAAGGCCACGCGCATAGGGAGAAGACGAAGGTCATGTGTGTAGCCGAAAGACGTATAGGCCAAGGTACCTTCGTCATCGACAACTTGCTGTACCGACCGGGCTTGGTCCGTTGCTAGCAGACGACGTCTCGTGTTACTGCGGAAAATATCCATTAGCGTGTTCTCCTTTAATCAAGCGGATAGTCTGATGGGAAAACCGATAATTGTTCAGCTAGTAGAATTGATAGGTTGACGTCATGAGTATTGATGATCTGACAGGCGCTTCCCAGGGATCTTCGGAAGCCGAAGCGATTCCCGGAAAGAGCCTGTCGACCAAGGCCGGACTTAAAATAACACCTTCGCCACATCCGCAAACCGCTTGGCAAAGTGCACCGTCATCCCCGCCTTCAGATAATCCGGTAATTCATCGAAATTCCCCCGATTCGCCTCCGGCAAAATCAACTCGTTGATCTTCTGCCGCCGCGCTGCAATGACCTTCTCACGGACCCCGCCAATGGGCAGTACATGCCCGGTCAACGTCAGCTCGCCCGTCATGGCCACGCCCTTCTTCGGCGCCTGGTTGCGCGCCAGTGACAGCAGCGCACTGGCCATGGTCACGCCCGCACTCGGACCATCCTTGGGCGTCGCGCCCTCGGGCACATGCAAGTGCACGAATGCTTCGTCAAAGAACTTTGCCTCACCGCCAAACTGCTTGAGATTGGAACTCACATAGCTATAGGCGATTTCCGCAGACTCCTTCATCACATCACCCAACTGCCCGGTCAGCTTGAAGCCGCGGTTGAGAGTATGAATACGGGTCGCTTCGATCGGCAGGGTGGCGCCGCCCATGCTAGTCCAGGCCAGCCCGGTGATCACGCCCTTGCCGGACAACACCTGCTCGCTGCGGAACACCGGGGTGCCCAGCGAGGCTTCGAGGTCCTTGGGGCCGATCTTGATGGACGACTGCGGCGCGTCGAGCAGCTTGACCACGGCCTTGCGCACCAGTTTGCCGAGTTGCTTCTCCAGTTGGCGCACCCCGGCTTCCCGCGCGTAGCCCTCGATCACCGCGCGCAGAGCCGTGTCGCTGATGCTGAGCCTGGCCTTGTCGACGCCGGCCTTTTCCAGCTGCTTGGGCCACAGGTGGCGCTTGGCGATGGCGATTTTTTCTTCGGTGATATAACCCGACAGGCGAATCACTTCCATCCGGTCGAGCAGCGGCCCGGGGATCGAGTCCAAGGTGTTGGCGGTACAGATGAACAATACTTTGGACAGGTCCAGGCGCAGGTCGAGGTAATGGTCGAGAAAATCGACGTTCTGTTCCGGGTCGAGGGTTTCGAGCAGCGCCGAGGCCGGGTCGCCCTGGTAGCTCTGGCCCATCTTGTCGATCTCGTCGAGCATGATCACCGGGTTCATCACCTCGACATCCTTGAGCGCCTGCACCAGCTTGCCCGGTTGGGCGCCGATGTAGGTGCGCCGATGGCCCTTGATCTCGGCCTCGTCGCGCATGCCGCCGACGCTGAAGCGATAGAACGGCCGCCCCAGCGACTCGGCAATGGACTTGCCGACGCTGGTCTTGCCCACGCCGGGCGGCCCGACCAACAGCACGATGGAACCGCTGATCTCGCCCTTGTAGGCGCCCACCGCGAGGAACTCGAGAATCCGCGACTTGATGTCGTCGAGCCCGGCGTGGTGCTGGTCGAGCACCTTGCGCGCGTGCTTGAGGTCGAGCTTGTCCTTGCCGTAAACGCCCCAGGGCAGGGCGGTGGCCCAGTCAAGATAGTTGCGCGTGACGGCGTACTCCGGTGAGCCGGTTTCGAGGATCCCCAGCTTGCCGATTTCTTCATCCACGCGTTTTTGCGCCTGGGCCGGCAGCGTCTTGCCCTCCAGGCGTGCCTGGAACTGCTCGACGTCGGCGCTGCGGTCGTCCTTGGTCAGCCCCAGCTCTTGCTGGATGACCTTCAATTGCTCCTTGAGGAAGAATTCGCGCTGATGCTCACCGATCTGGCGATTGACCTCGGCGGAAATTTCCTTCTGCAGCCGCGCGACTTCGACCTCCTTGCGCAGCATCGGCAGGACCTTCTCCATGCGCTTGAGCATGGGCACGCAGTCCAGCACCTGTTGCAGCTCGGCGCCAGTGGCGGAGGTCAGGGCGGCGGCGAAGTCGGTCAGCGGCGACGGATCGTTGGGGCTGAAGCGGTTGAGATAGTTTTTCAGTTCTTCGCTGTACAGCGGGTTCAGCGGTAGCAACTCCTTGATCGCGTTGATCAACGCCATGCCGTAGGCCTTGACCTCGTCGGTGGGCTCGATGGGCTGTTGCGGGTATTCGACCTCCACCAGATAGGGCGGCCGATGGTGTTTGAGCCACGTGCGAATACGCACCCGCGACAGGCCCTGCGCAACGAACTGCAACTTGCCGTCTTCACGGCTGGCATGGTGGATTTTCACCAGAGTGCCGTACAGCGGCAGCGCGGACGTATCGAAATGCCGCGGATCTTCAGGGGGCGTTTCCATGAAGAACAGCGCGAGCGAGTGATGTGGGGTCTTGGCGACCAGATCGAGGGTTTCGGCCCACGGTTCTTCGTTGACGATGACCGGCAGCACTTGCGCCGGGAAGAACGGCCGGTTGTGGATCGGGATGACATACACCTTGTCCGGCAGATTCTGGCCGGGCAAGGTCAACTCGGTGCTGGAGGTGGTGGAGTGTTCGATGTGTTCCGATTCCAGATGTTCGTCTGGAGTTTCCGCGTAATCCTGCTGGTCGCTCATGGGGCACCTGCGCAATGGTCTATGCAGGTTAGATGGGGTACCCGACCACTCGTTTCAATCCCGACCCTCCAGCTTTACCCGAAGTTGACGATAACCTGAGCAGAAGCCACTACGCTGTATTCATGCGAGCCATAGATCGGTACGGGTTCGGCCCCCTGCCCAGACGGTCTGAAGCCCGGTGGCCCATGGCTGAGGTGAATAGTGGCAATACGCCTAGTTGTGGACGTGAATGATTCGTTACTGATCGTTTCTCCGGTTTGACCGCTGTGCAGGTCAAACCGCGCGATCTTTCACTCGTTGTCAGGTGCCTTGCAATGCCTAAAATCTTCTGCGGCGCGACCATCATCGTGGGTGCACTGCTGTACACCACGTTGGCCACCGCCGCGCCGTTCATCGCCCAGGTCGTGGATCAGCAAGGCCAGCCCGTGGCGGATGCCGTGCTCACCCTGCAGGGGCCGCCTGGCAAAAGCCCGATCAGCACCAAAGCGGACATGGACCAGCGCAACAAGGAGTTCGTGCCCCACGTGCTGGCCGTGCACAGCAACACCAACGTGACGTTCCCCAACAGCGACAACATTCGCCATCAGGTCTATTCGTTTTCGCCCACCAAACGCTTCGAGCTCAAGCTGTATGAAGGCATCCCTGCAGCTCAAGTCTTCGACAAGGCTGGGATCGTGGTGCTGGGCTGCAATATCCATGACTGGATGCTCGGTTACATTTATGTCACCGATGACCCCTGGTTCGCCGTCAGCGATGCCAAGGGCCAGATCACTTTCGACCTGCCCGCCGGCCACTACAACGTCACCCTCTGGCACCCACAGCATGCCGACATGGCCACGCAAAACGGTGGCGAGCTGGTGATGGCCGACAAGGCCGTGCAAAAGAGCTACAGCATGACCCTTGAACCCCTGTCTGCCGATGCCCCGAGCGCCCCCGCGCCTAGCGCCTTCGGGGATGCTTTCGGCAAGGCTGTGCGTGAAACTGAGAAGTAGCTTTCAGGCGCGTATTGCCTGCGTCCTCATTCTCCTGCTACTGGTTGTGGTCGCAGCGCTGACGCTCGCCGTCAAAGTAGCCACCAACGAGGCCGTGCGCGGCCAGGCGGCGGAGCAACTGGAGGTGGGTACACGGGTGTTCGAGCGTTTGCTGGATGTGCGCGGGCGGCGCTTGCGTGACGGCTTGCAGATACTGTCTTCGGACTTCGGTTTTCGCGATGCGATCGCCAGTGGCGATTCGGCGACCATTCGTTCGGCGCTGCTCAACCACGGTGCGCGGATCGGCGCCAGTGACATGTTCGTACTGGGGATGGACGGCAAAGTCATCTCCAGTACCGCTGACGATGTCGCCGATGGCACCCCGTTCGCCTACGATCAGGCTTTGCGTGACGCTCGGCGCAGCAAGCAGACCATGCTCATCGTGCCACTCAATGGCCAGCCGCACCTGCTGGTCGAGGCCCAGGTGCTGGCGCCATTGCCCATCGCCCGCGTGGTGATGGGCTTTACCATGGATGCGGCCTTTGCTCAGGAGCTGCATTCGCTGAGCAATCTGCAGGTGTCGTTCCTGACCCAGACCCGCGACGGCGTCGGCCAACTGGTCAGTACCCAGGCGCCCGAGCTGCATGCCAGCATCAGCGAGTGGATGCAGCACAACAAGGATGGCCGCCGGGTGACGCTGACCGTCCACGAGCAGCAAAGCTTCCTCAATGAACCCCTGATGCTGGCGAGCGACAGCGCCAGTGGCGGCAAAGTCATCGCCTTGCTGCAAAGCCCCCTCGACGACGCCATGAAGGCCTTCGCGCCGCTGGACCACAACATCATCTATATCGCCATGGCCTCCTTGCTGGCCTCGCTGGTCGGCGCGCTGCTGCTGGCCCGCAGCGTGTCGCAGCCCGTACAGGCCCTGGCCGAAGCCGCCGACCGTATCGGCCAGGGCGACTATCAGACGCCAGTGTTGCTCAAGCGCAGCGACGAGCTGGGCGCCTTGGCCGGTGCGATCAACCTCATGCAGGCGGGTATCGCCGAGCGCGAACTGCAACTGGCCCACAACGCCTTGCACGACAGCCTCACCGGCTTGCCCAACCGCGCCCTGGCCACCGAGCGTCTGGGCAGTGCGATTGCCGCCGAGCGGCCGGTGGCGGTGCTCTATCTGAACATCGACAACCTGCGCGAGCTGGGCGAGAACGGCGGCCCGGTGCTGGTCGACGGCATTCTGCAGCGCGCCGGGGAGCTGCTGCAGGAGGTGTTGCGCCCCGGCGATACCCTGGCCCATCTGATCGCCGGTGAATTTCTCCTGCTGCTGGAAAACTTCAACAGTGACAGCGCCGTGGCCACCGCCGACCGTATCCAGCAGTTCATGACGGTACAACAGCATGTGGGCAGCCATGACATTGCCATGGAGTGCCTGATCGGCATCGCTGCCTACCCAGTGGATGGCCAGATCGCCGAAGAGCTGCTGTCGCGCGCCTCCATTGCCATGAGCGATGCCAAAACCCTGCCCGGGCGCTTGCAGGTTTACCAGCAGGGGCGCGACCTGGCCCACCAGCGCCAGATCAGCCTGATCCGCGATTTGCGCCATGCGGCGGCCAACAACGAGCTGATCCTCAACTATCAACCCAAGCTCGACATTCGCAACGGCCAGGTGCGCCAGGCCGAGGCGCTGTTACGTTGGCATCACCCGCAGTTCGGCATGGTCTCGCCGGCGGAGTTCATCATCCTGGCCGAGCGTACCGGCAGCATTCAGACACTGACCCGCTGGGTGATCGAAGAGGGCATTCGTCAGCTCAGCGAGTGGAATCAACGCGGGCTGCGCGTGCAGCTGTCGTTGAATATTTCTGCCGACGACCTGCACGGCCAAGACCTGCCCGAACAGGCCTCGCGGCTGCTGCGCCAGTACCGCGTACCCGCTGAGCAGATCATTTTCGAGATTACCGAAAGCGCGGTGATGCGCGAGCCGCAGGCCGCCCTCAAGGTGCTGCACCGCTTGCGCGAATGTGGCATCAGCCTGTCGGTAGACGATTTCGGCACGGGTTATTCGTCGCTGGCGCACCTCAAGCGTATGCCTGTGCAGGAACTCAAGATCGACCAGTCTTTCGTGCGCAATCTGGACGAAACCAGCGAAGACGCGGTGATCGTCCGTTCGACCATCGAGATGAGCCACAACCTGGGGCTCAAGGTGGTCGCCGAAGGCGTCGAATACGAACACAGCCTGCGCTTGCTCGAGCGCTGGCACTGCGACACGGCCCAGGGCTATCTGATCAGTCGACCGCTCACGGCAGCGGCGTTTGAAGTCTGGGTCAAGCAACCATTGGCAACGCCGTCCTTGATGGTCCACTGATATGAAACATCGAATTCCCTTGCTATTGAGTTCGTTGGCGCTGCTGTGTGCCGACCCGGTGCTGGCCGGCGACGGTCGGTTGATCGCCACCGGTGGCGCGACCAGTGTCGAAGGTGCTGCAGGCGGCGGCCTGATCCCGTGGGCGGTGATTTCCGGCTACAGCGAGCAGGGGCAGTGGAGTAGCACGGTATTCGGCACCCATGTGGACTTGCCGGATTACAACCTGGATGTGACCGGGATGTCGGCGTCCTACGGTAATCGCGTGGAATTTTCCTACGCTAGGCAGCGCTTTGACCTAGGCACTTTGGCGAAGAAGCTGAGCCTGCCAGAGAACAGCCTGAGCCAGGACATCTTTGGCGTGAAAGTGCGGCTGTTCGGTGACTTGATCTATGACCAGCTGCCGCAAGTCTCGGCCGGGCTGGAGTACAAGCATCAGCGCGACTTTTTGATCCCCAGCCTGGTGGGCGCCAGGCGCGATCACGATGTGGAAGGCTATATCACCGCTAGCCGCTTGTTCATGGGCGCGGCGTTCGGCTACAACCTGGTGGTCAACGGCGGCGTGCGCTACAGCCGCGCCAACGAGATGGGTGTGCTCGGATTTGGCGGTGATCGCCGTGATACCCGCAGCGTGTTGAAGGAAGGCTCGGTGGCCGTGCTGTTCAATCCCCGCTGGGCATTGGGCGTGGAGTACCGGGAGAAGCCGGACAACCTGTCGTTCGCGGGGGAGAGTGATTGGGCGGACATGTTTTTGGGGTACTTCCCCAACAAGCATGTGGCCTTTGTGCTGGCCTATGCGCGGCTGGGGGAGATTGCCACGCTGGATAACCAGAACGGCACGTATCTGTCTGTGCAGGGGAGTTTCTGATGAAGCGCCTGTTCGTTGCGATTACCGTTTTTGCCTTGTTGGCGGCCTGTGCCAGCAAGACCTTGCCACCTGCTGCCGATGACAGCCTGTATCAGGCGTTGGGCCAGAAGCCCGGCATCAACCGGATCGTCGAGGGCATGTTGCTGATCGTGGTCAAGGATCCGCGCATCGGCGCGCACTTTCGCAACGTCGATCCGGTGATGCTGCGCGACAAGTTGGTGGAGAAGTTCTGCGTCGAGGCGGGCGGGCCGTGCACCTATACCGGGGTGGATATGGCTGAGGCCCATAAGGGCCAGCACATCGATCCGAGTGAGTTCAATGCGCTGGTGGAAGATCTGATCAAGTCCATGGACAGTCAGCAGGTGCCCGTGCCGGTGCAGAACCGTTTGCTGGCCCGGTTGGCAGCGCAGCGAGGGGAGGTCATACGTAAGTAAGGTGCCACGCAATCATTTGCGCCTGATCTGTGCACTGGCGTCTGCTGCGCTGACTTGACTGCCTGCTAACACGTGAACGGGGGCGTCAGATAATCTTTCTCTCGCGGCTATAAATCGCTGTCGAGGCGTAAGAGCATCCAGGTCAGGCAAGACATCCCTTTGGATGCCTGCTGAAGTACCTACTGGTTTGAGGTTCGCTTGCCCACCTCTAAGGATACCTGCGAGCAGGTCCCGAGGCGTACCGCCATGGTTCAGTTGCGTTCCCGTAAAGCGCACAGGGCTCGGAGGCCTTGGCGGTGGTGGTGGTCCCGCTATTACCTGGGCATAGGTCACGCCAATCTCGCGTCTCGTAACGGGATGTGCCTGAGTGGGGCTGTCAGCCCGCTGAAATCGCCCGAAAACAGGCATATCCCTATCAACCGATATCGACCCGAGGTCAGCCGGGGCACTCGTGCGCCTTCGCATCCGTGCACCCAAGGCCGAGCCTGCACCCACTGGGGCGGCTACCAATCGACCGGCATGGCGCATCTGATGAGCGACCCCCCGGCCTATCAGAACCCCAAGAAGCAACATAAAACCTGCCAAGGAACCGAAGAGGATTTCATCTCGCTTCGAGTTATCCGCGTGCCCGCTCGGATCGCTTCTGTTCACCGGCTCCGCTCGGCAGTACGCATAACAGTTCAACCCCCCACCGCCAAACGGGCTGTAGCTGTCCGGTGCATTGAAGCGTCCCAGCTTCGGTCGGTATTCCCGGTAGCCATGGCCGAGCAGGTAACCCCCATCACGCTCTAGATGTTGCCCGTTGTAGCCCGGCCCAGTGTCGTCATCCACCTCGGGCGAACGGTGGCCAAACGGGCTATGGGCGAATGCGATGGTGCCTTCGGTCGTGGTGCTGCCGGTCACGCTATTGGCCCAGTCACAGGCGAGCAGTTTGATGTGTGGAACTGGCTTGATACTGGCCATCGGATCATCCCTTTCAGGTAAATGTGAAAGATCGATCAGACGACGTTCCAGGCCACTCCACAACTCTCAGATCTGATAGGTCTGGACGTTCCTGGCCTTCGATAAAGCAAAAAAATGGCCCCCCGCAGGGAGCCATTCTCAGTCTTGCTTCAAGCCATCACTGGGCCAATTTATAGGCAATGATGTAATCGCCCATCTTGGTGCCCAGCGAGCCATGGCCACCGACGGTCGCGAGGATGTACTGCGTACCGTCCTTGCCGGTGTAGCTCATCGGCGTAGCCTGGCCACCTGCTGGCAAACGGCTGGACCACAGGTTTTTACCTGTGCGCACGTCGTAGGCGCGCAGATACTGGTCAAGCGTACCGCTCAGGAAGCCAACGCCGCCGGCAGTGACCATCGAACCGCCCATGCTCGGCACGCCGAGGTTGACGCCGATCGGCACGGGCGAGCTGTCACGGCTGGTGCCGTTCTTGTGCTTCCACACCACTTTGGCGGTGGTCATGTCGATACCGGCCACGTAGCCCCAGGCAGGTGCCTGGCACGGTACGCCGAACGGCGACATCAGCGGATGCATGATCACCGCATACGGCGCACCGGCGTTCGGCTGCACGCCGCTGGTTTCGCTTTCGCGCTTGCTGCCAGCGGCCACTTCGGCACGCGGCACCAGTTTGGACACGAACGCCATGTAGTTCGGGCTGGTGAACATCAGCTGACGAACTGGATCGATCGATACCGCGCCCCAGTTGAACACACCGACGTTACCTGGGTAGATGATGCTGCCCTGGGTCGACGGCGGGGTGTACTGGCCTTCATAACGCAGCGACTTGAACTGGATGCGGCACAGCAGTTGGTCGAACGGCGTGACCCCCCACATGGCTTTTTCATCCAGCTTGGGTGGCAGCAGGTTCAGCTCGGAGCGTGCCTGAGTCGGCGAACTGTGGTCGCCTTCTACAGCACCGCTAGGCACCGGGATTTCCTGGATCGGCACGATCGGCGTACCGGTCTTGCGATCGAGGACGTACAGGCTGCCTTGCTTGGTGGGCTGGATCAGCGCCTGCTTGACGCCTTCGGCGGTCTTGATGTCCATCAGCGTTGGCTGAGCCGGCACGTCCATGTCCCACAGGTCGTGGTGAGTGAACTGATAGTTCCAGCGCACTTTGCCGGTGTCGATGTCCAGCGCGACGGTACCGGCGCTGAATTTTTCGCTGCCGGCGGTGCGGTTGGCGCCCCACTGGTCAGGCATCTGGTTGCCCAATGGCAGGTAGACCAGGCCCAGCTTCTCGTCGACGCTGGCCAGCGACCACATGTTTGGCGAGTTGCGGGTGTAGGTCTGGCCGGCTGGCAGCGGGGTGGTTTCGTCGGGGTTGCCGGCGTCCCAGTTCCAGACCAGGTGACCGTCATGCACGTCGAACGCACGGATCACGCCAGACGGTTCGCTGGTGGATTCGTTGTCGGTCACGTGGCCACCGATGATCACCAGGTTGCGGGTGATAGCGGCGGGCGAGGTGGCGTAGTAGCCGCCTGGAGTGAACGGGCCTTCGCTGGTACGCAGGCTGACAGTGCCTTTGTCACCGAAGGACTCGCAGACTTTACCGGTGTCGGCGTTGAGCGCGATCAGGCGCGCATCGGCGGTCGGCAGGAACAGGCGACGAGGGCACTCGGCAGCCATGGCCTTGCCTTGATCCGACAAAGCGGCCGGAGTGCTGATGGCGTCGGACTTGCTGAAGTTGGCTTCGTCGTAGTACGACACGCCACGACAGGTCATGTGCGCCCAGCCAGTGAAATCGTTGTTGTTAGGCCCTTGGATCTGCGGGTCGTAACGCCAGATTTCCTTGCCGGTGTCCGGGTCCAGCGCCAGTACCTTGCTGTGCGGCGTGCAGGCATAGAGCATGCCGTTGACCTTGAGCGGGGTGTTCTGGTCGGTGATTTCTACCGGGTCCTTGTCGGTCTTCATGTCACCGGTACGGATGCGCCAGGCTTCCTGCAGCTTGCCCACGTTGGCGGTGGTGATCTGCTTGAGCGGCGAGTAGCGCTCACCGAATTCGGTGCGGCCGTAGGACTGCCAGTCGCCGTCAGGCTGAGCCGGGGCAGCGCTGGCGAGATCGCCACCGTCGCGGCCGATATCGCCGTTGATTTCACCGGGGTTGGTGAACTGCGAGATGAGGGCGCAGGCACCGGCCAGGATCACCGCCACGCCCAAGGCGCGGGTGGCGAACGGCGCAGGCGCGCGGCGTACCAACGGGTTGCGGAACAGCGGCAGCCACAGCAGCAGGCCGAGCACGAACCACAGCGACAGGCGCGGCACCAGCTGCCACCAGTCGAAGCCGATTTCGTACAGCGACCAGACGGTGCTGGCAAACAGCACCACGGCATACAAGCCGATGGCCGAAGAGCGCCCGGCCAGCAACAGCAGGCCGGTGACGAGGATGCCAAGGCCGGCGATCACGTAGTACAGCGAGCCGCCCAGGCTGGCGAGCTTGACGCCCAGTACCAGCAGGATCAGGCCCATCACGGCGAATACCAGGCCCAACAGGCTGGGCCACAGGCGTGTTCTACTCAAAGCACCATCAGTGCTCATAGGTCTTTTCTCCGAGGTGTATCAGCATATTTCAGTCGTTCGAGCATAGTTCAGGAATTAACCTGCGCTCGGTAAATGGGCGTCGTGCCACGTTATGGGGAGTTGCAAAATCGGCGGCGACGGAGCACCGAGGATGAAGATCGCAAAGACGAGACTGCTAACTGTTCAATGCCGTTTGCCGAGAGAGAAAAAAGTATTCGGGCAAAATGTATGGATTATTACGAAAAGTTAAACGTTTCAGTGGTCTTCGGCGGGCAGATTATAGATATTTTTTTATTATTAACAGATCGAGTAACGGGATTCATCTTTGTTTAATTTGCAACAGTGCTCTTCGCGGCCGAGCCCGCATCGTGGCTCCCACAGGCGTGCGACTCAGGACCTGCCGACACTGTAGGGGCCACGATGCGCGTTCGGCGGCGAAGAGGGCCGCATGGACACCATCAAAAACGGCCCCCGAAGGAGCCGTTCATTTATCGCAGCGCTGCTTATTTTTTCGGCAGCGCGTAGGCGATCACATAGTCGCCCTGTTTGGTACCCAGCGAGCCGTGACCCCCAGCCATTACCAGCACGTACTGGCGGCCATCCTTGCCGGTGTAAGTCATCGGCGTGGTCTGGCCACCCGCAGGCAGGCGGCCTTCCCACAGCTGCTTGCCGTTGCGCATGTCATAGGCGCGCAGGTACTGGTCCAGGGTGCCACTCAGGAAGCCCACGCCACTGGCGGTGACAAAGGTCCCGCCCAGGCTCGGCACGCCCATGGTCAGCGGGATCGGTACCGGCGAGCTGTCACGCACGGTGCCGTTCTTGTGCTTCCAGATCGTCTGGTGGGTGGTCAGGTCGACGGCCGCCACGTAACCCCAGGCCGGAGCCTGGCAAGGCAGGCCCATGGGCGACAGCAACGCTTCGAGGATCACCCCGTACGGCGCGCCCTTGTTGGGCTGCACGCCTTCGGTTTCGCTCTTGCGGCCAGGGCCGCTGGCAGCATCGGCAGCCGGTACCAGCCTGGAACGGAAGGCCATGTAGCTCGGGTTGACGAAGGCGATCTGGCGCACCGGATCGACCGAAATACCGCCCCAGTCGAACACCCCGAAGTTGCCGGGGTAGACGATCGAGCCCTGCAACGATGGCGGGGTGAACGGCCCGTCATAGCGCAGCGACTTGAAGTCGATACGGCAGAGCATCTGGTCGAACGGCGTCACGCCCCACATGTCGCGCTCCTTGAGCGGCGGCGGCATGAAATTGAGCTCGGACTTGGGTTGCGTCTGCGAGGTGTGGTCGCCTTCCACCGCGCCCTGCGGCACGGGCACTTCATCGATCGGTACGATGGGCTTGCCGTTGCTGCGGTCGAGCACGTAGATGCTGCCCTGCTTGGTCGAGGCCAGCAGCGCCGGCTTGATGCCCTCGCTGGTTTTCATGTCGAGCAGGCTCGGCTGGCCGCCGACGTCCATGTCCCACAGGTCGTGGTGGGTGAACTGGAAGGTCCAGCGCACGTGGCCGGTGTTGATGTCCAGAGCGGTGACGCCGGCGCTGTATTTCTCGGATTCAGGGGTGCGATTGCCGCCCCACTGGTCGGGCATCTGGTTGCCCATGGGCAGGTAGAGCATGCCGAGTTTTTCGTCGACGCTCATCAGCGACCACATGTTCGGCGAGTTGCGGGTGTAGTGCTCGCCCGCCGCGATCGGGGTGGTGACGTCGGGGTTGCCGCTGTCCCAGTTCCACACCAGGTGGCCGTCATGCACGTCAAACGCGCGGACCACGCCGGAAGGCTCGTCGGTGGACACGTTGTCGGTGACGTGACCGCCGATGACCACCAGGTTGCGCGTAACGGCCGGTGGTGAAGTGGAATAGTAACCGCCGGCGGCGAAGCTGCCGATGTTGGTGCTGAGGTCGATCTGGCCTTTGTCGCCGAAGTCTTCGCACATCTTGCCGGTATCGGCGTTGAGGGCGATCAGGCGGGTGTCGGCGGTGGGTACGAAGATGCGTTTAGGGCAGCTGCTGGCGACCGGCGTACTGGCCTCGACCACAGGGACCGGGCTGGCCTCGGTGGTGCTCGGTGCGCTGGCGGCGTAGGCGGCGTCATCATAGTAGGAGACGCCGCGGCAGGTCATGTGTGCCCAGCCCTTGAAATTAGCGGCTTTCTGGGTGCTGATTTTTGGATCGAAGCGCCAGATTTCCTTGCCGGTGTCCGGGTCCAGAGCGATCACCTGGCTGTGCGGCGTGCATACATAGAGCATGCCGTTGACCTTGAGCGGGGTGTTTTCGGCGGTGGTTTCCATCGGGTCGTTGGGCCCGGGGATGTCGCCGGTACGGAAGGTCCAGGCCGGCTCGAGCTGGCTGGCGTTGTCCGGTGTGATCTGCGCCAGCGGCGAATAGCGATCGGCAAAACCGCTGCGGCCGTAAGACTGCCAGTCGCCCTCGGGCATGGCCGGTGCGCCACTGACGGTGCCGGCGCTGTCGCGGTCGAGTTGGCCTTTGATTTCGCCGGGGTTGGTGAACTGGCTGGCCAGGGCGGTAAGGCCGGCCAGCACCACGGCGACGGTCAGGCCCTTGCTGCCCAGGTTCGAGGTTTGATCCCACAGCAGCGGGCGACGGAACCACGGCAACAGCAGGACGATGCCCAAAGCGAACCACAGCGCCAGACGCGGCACCAGCTGCCACCAGTCCAGGCCAACTTCCCACAGCGACCAGAGGTTGCTGGCGAACAGTACGATGGCATACAGGCCCAATGCGGCGGCGCGTCCGGCCAGCAACAGGAAGCCGACCAGCAGGATGCCGATGCCGGTGATCAGGTAGTAGAGCGAACCGCCGTTGCTGGCAAGCTTGATGCCGCCAACCAGCAGGGCCAGGCCCATGAGTAGAAACACCAGCCCCAAGAGGCTAGGCAGTAGCCGCTTGCGACTGTTTGTCCCGTCGTTGTTCATCGTGGGGAAACTCCATCGTGCGTTAATTATTGGTATCGGGTTCGAATGTCCCGAGTCATGCGTAGAGCCGTTAGGGGGCTATTTAGTTTCAGAATATGTCGCCGCAAGGCGCAAAATCCCTTCACGAGCCCGCCGTCGGCAGCGGCGCGGTGCTATGAGAACGTGTGCGCCGGGTGAAGATTTATTCGCGACACCCCCGTTCAGCGCTTTGCGCTATCGTGGCTCTAGGCTAAGGTTGCCGCTTTGCCGAGACTGGACCATCAAGATGACTCTTTGCCCATCGAGCGCCGCGCTGTGACTGCTTCCGATTCCGATCCGCTGCACGGCGTCACTCTCGAACACATCCTCACCACGCTGGTCGAGCACTACGCGTGGTCGGGGCTGGCCGAGCGTATCGATATCCGCTGCTTCAAGAGCGACCCCAGCATCAAGTCGAGCCTGACCTTCCTGCGGCGCACGCCGTGGGCGCGGGAGAAGGTCGAGCGCCTCTACGTCAAACTGCAACGCACCAAGCGCTGAGTGGATAACGGACATCGCATGGGTGGGCTATATGGCGAGCGTTTGCATCTTGCCGTGCTGACGGTGGCCTGCGTGGCCTGGTTCGGGCTGGGGTTGCAGTTGTACCTGATACTGTTCTCCCGCTGGCAGGAGCAGGCCAGTCTGCTGGGCGGGTTGATGGCCTTCCTGAGTTTTTTCACCGTGTTGAGCAATACCCTGGCGGCGGCGGTGCTGACGGCTGCTACCAGTCGGCATCAGGGCTGCATGGCTCGTTGGTTTCGCATGCCGTGGGTGATTGCCGGGGTGACCACCAGCATCGTATTGGTAGGGATTGCCTACAACGTGTTGCTGCGCGACCTCTGGGACCCGCGTGGCTGGCAATGGCTGGCCAACGAGATTCTCCATGATGTGATGCCCTTGGTGTTTCTGGGGTATTGGCTGGCATGGGTGCCCAAGGGGCATCTGCGGGTGTGGCATCTGCCGCTGTGGGCGCTATACCCGACGGCGTATTTCGCCTGCATCCTGATTCGCGGGGATACGCTGGGGGTTTACCCGTATCCGTTCGTGGATGTGCTGAAGCTGGGGTATTGGCAGGTGTGGATGAATGCGTTCGGGGTGCTGGGCGGGTTTTTAGCGATCGGTGGGTTGGTCATAGTGATTGACCGTCTGATCGCCAAGCGGCTTCGGTAGGCGGGTGTGGCCTCTTCGCGTCAGGCCGCGAAGGGGCCAGCGAGACTGGCCTCGATCTTTCCGGTTACTCCTCGTCATCCCCCTCGACGCGCCAGTAACCGGCGACCTTCAGCGCCTGGTCATCGACCTTGTGCTCATCCAGCAAGATCCGCCGCAGTTTGCGAGACAACGAAGCTTCGGTGGCCACCCAGCTATATAGCGTGCCCGCAGGCAAGGTCAGCTGGCTTACCACGTCGGTCAGTTGCGCGCTGTGCCGCTCCACCCAGATCACTTCGACATCAGCCGCGCTGAGCAGCGGCTGGCGCTCGCTGGCGTCTTCGATTTCTATCACCGCGATTGCCCGGCGCCCGGCCGGCAGTTCTTCCAGTCGACGGGCGATGGCGGGGATGGCGGTTTCGTCACCGATCAGCAGATAGCTGTCAAAGCTGTCCGGAACAATGTTCGAGCTGCGTGGGCCGCCGATGTACAGCGATTGGCCGGGCGCCGCCTGGGCTGCCCAGGTGGAGGCAGGGCCGTCGCCATGCAGGACGAAGTCGATGTCCAGCTCGCCGGCTTGCAGATCGATGCGCCGCGGGGTGTAGTCGCGCATCGCAGGTTTCGGGCCGTCGCCCTTGGCGCCGAGCGTCAAGGTCTCCAGCGCGGCCTGTTCCTCGGGCGTGGTCGCGAACAACAACTTGATGTGGTCGTCGGCGCCCAGGCTGAGGAAACCGGCCAGCTCGGCGCCGCCGACGGTGATGCGGCGCATGCGCGGGGTCAGGTCGGTGACCCGCAGCACGTCGAGGCGACGGCGTTTGATGTCGTGCATGACGCGGTGGATGCCATAGGGGCTTTCGGCGTGTTGATCGGCTTTCATTGGGCAGAGTCCTGAGCGGGGGAATTCATGTCGGGGCCGTCGACGATGGCCTGGGCGGTGGTGTTGAGCAGGTCGCGCACGCGGCGGATTTCTTCTGCGCTCCAGCGCCCATGGTGCAGCTGCAGGGCGTGGCGCAGGTTGTGCACCGCTTCGTGGATTTGGGGTGGGCGATCATGGCCGCGCAGCGAGCGCTTGCTGACATCGATACGGGTGCGAACACCTTCGAGGGCCACGGCTTGCTCGATCAGCATCTGGTGACCGGGGTCGGTCGCGGTGTAGAGCTTCTTGCCGCCCTGGGCGTCGCCGGTGACCAGCTCGCTCTCTTCCAGAAACGTCAGGGTTGGGTAGATGACCCCGGGGCTGGGGCTGTAGGCCCCGTCGAACAGGCCTTCGATGCGGCGGATCAGGTCGTATCCGTGGCAGGGCTGTTCGGCGACCAGCGCCAGCAACAGCAGTTTGAGGTCGCCTGAGGCGAATACGCGGGGGCCGCGGCCACCGCCTTTGTGGCGGTCGAAGCCATCGCGGCCACCGCCGAATTCCTGGGGTCTGTGTTCTCTCATTTTCTCTTCTCTCGCGTTCGTTAAGATATACCTTAAGATATATCTTAGTGCTCGGCAAGAGGATAGTGAGAATTGTTATCAATGTGATGGTTGGTGGGTGAATGTACCGGCCTCTTCGCGGGCAAGCCCTGCTCCCACTGGGCAGGCTGATCCAGCGGCGTACACCTGTGGGAGCAGGGCTTGCCCGCGAAGAGGCCCTTCAAGCCGCAGAAAATCCTATTGAATAACCCCATTGTCCGCAGTACACAGGCTGCGGGCCCCCGGTTGCACATACGGCGCCAGCATCGGCGCCATGCCCTTGAGTACCTGCACCGGCAAGGCTGAGGTGAAGCTGAAGTTCTGCGCCGTGCGCCCCGGCACGAAGGCAGTCAAAGTGCCGAAGTGATGCTCGCCGATGAAGAACACGAAGGTCGCCGTGCGGTTGATCGCCTTGGACGCGATGATCCGCCCACCCGCGCCGAAGCTCTGCAGGCGGTTGTCACCGGTGCCGGTCTTGCCGCCCATGGCCAGTGGCGTGCCGTCGGCTTGGGTGAAGCTGCCGTTGACGCGCCTGGCCGTACCGTCGCTGACCACCTTCGCCAGCGCCCCGCGCAACGCCGCTGCGACTTCGCTGGGCATCACCCGCTCGGCCTGATCGGGCGCGCTGCTCAGTTGCGTGTCGTAAGGGGTGCCGGCAGCGAAGTGCAGGCTGTCGACGCGCAATGTCGGCAAGCGCACGCCATCGTTCTGAATGATCCCGAGCAGTTCGGCCAGCGCCGCCGGGCGATCGCCCGAGCTGCCGATGGCGGTGGCCAGCGATGGCACCAGATGGTCGAAGGGGTAGCCGACGCTTTTCCAGCGTTGATGGATATCGAGGAACGCTTCGATCTCGACCATGGTGCGGATGCGGCTGTCGCGGGCGCTCTTGTGCTTGCTCTTGAACAGCCAGCCATAAACTTCCTGGCGCTGCTGTTCGCTGGCCTTGATCGCGTCATTGAGGCTGGCGTCAGGGCGCTGCAGCAAAAAGCCCAGCAGCCACAGGTCCAGCGGATGGGAGCGCGCGATATAGCCTTGATCCGGCAAATCATAGGCACCCGCGCCGTAGGTGCGGTACATCTCGCCCAGGCGCTTGTCGGTGACGGTGGTGGTTTTCAGGTGGTCGCGCACAAAGGCGTTGAAGGTCGCCTGATCGGCGCTGGGGAACAGGTAGCGATGCACGGCTGCCAAGCGAATCGGCGTGACGTTCATGCCGTCGATGAAGGTATCGAGGCGATCGTCCGAGCTCTTGTCCTGATACTTGCGCCAGAAGCGCCTTAGAAATTCCGTACCCTCACGATCGGCGAAACGGGCGAGGTATTCCTGACGACGCGGGTCGTCATCGTCCTTGAGCAGCTGCGCACTGTTGTTATCGCCCTGGTAGGTGCTGTAGCGCAACAGGTCGCGCATCAAGCGAATGAACGACAGGTTGATGGATTCCTGCAGCGCGACCTTGAGGGTCGGATTCTGGCTGTCGTCCTGGCGGCGAAAGTTCTTGAAGGTGTGCACGCCGCCACCGGTGAAGAAACTTTCGGCGGGGCTGGCCGAGTACTGGCGCTCCAGGGCGGCATCGAGCATGGCCGGCAAGTTGCGGTCTGCGTGCTGGATCAGGTAGTCGATCGCCCAGCGGGTAATGCGGTCGGGCTCTGCCACCGGCACTTTGCGCAGTTGCGCGGGGGGCTGCCCGGCGAAGCGGTCGTGCAGCTCGGCGATAATCTGCAGGTAACTGGTGAGCACGCGCACCTTGGCGGTGGAGCCCAATTCCAGTTTGCTGCCCTCGTTGATGTCGAACGGCTGGTCGGTGCTGTCGGTCTGGGCCCTCACGCGAAAACCATCGCCGGTGGTTTCGAACAGGGTAAAGCTGTAGCTGACCTTGGCGGTGTCGGCGGCGCCGAGCAGATGGTCGCCGAGCAGGCCGATCTGCTGAGCGAAGGCGGGGTCGGCGAGTTTTTTCAGGTAGGCGCTGGCCTGCTGCTGCAAGTCGCCTTGCAAGGTGCTGGTGGCGGCCAGGTCGAGGCGGTCGAGATCATACAGCGGGCGTTCGAGCAGAAAGCCCAGGCGGCTGCGGGCGACGCTGATGCCTTTGTTGGTTTCATTGGCTTGCAGGGTGGGCTGTTGCGCCCAGTCGCGGAAGGTCAATTGGCTGGCGAGGGCTGCCTGGGCCAGGTCCGCCGTGATGACGTTGTTCTGTTGCAGCAGGCGGATGTGGCTGTCGGTGAGTTGCGCCAATTCCTTGTGGCTTTTGGCAAGAAAGTGCGAGGGGCGGCGCTGGGCGATCATCAACGACAGCACCTCGCGCAGAGCCTGGCCGCGTTCGGCGATCGGCGCGGCAGTGTCGCTCAACACCCGGTTGATCTGCTGGAAGTCGGCGCCATACCAGACCCGCAGACCTTCGGCCAGGCCATGCACTTCGCCATGCCCCGGCACCGCTGACAGCGGTACGCTGTTGAGGTAGTCGCGCACCACGATCTGCCGCGCGGGCAGGGTCTGTGGGCCGCCTTGATAGGCGCGCACGCTGGCGGAAATCATCTGACGAATCTTCTCGGCGCCGGACAGCGTGAGGCCGTCGGGCGAGTGGCGGTATTTTTCCAGCTGTGTGGCCAGGGTGCTGCCGCCGGCCGACTGCCCCGGCAGGGCAAGGAGCTTGGCGACCTGGGACCAGGCGGCCTTGAAGAAGCGGGGCCAGTCGACCGCCGGATTGAGCTGCGGCGCGTCGACAGACAGCAGGTCGCGGTTTTCGATAAACAGCAAGCTGTCGACGATCACCGGCGGGATATCGCTGAACTGCTCGTAGAGCTGCTGCGGGTAGCGGTACTGATACAGCGTGTCCGCCTTGCAATCGGTGATCAGCAGGCCGCCTTGGCTCTTTTCGGCGTAGGGCACGAACAGGCCGTGGTCGGTGTAGCTCATCAAGGCGGGCGAGAAGCGCACCTGCCGGATGATACGGTAATCGTGATCCAGCAGGCGTGGCAGGAAGGTGCCCAGGCTGCTGTAGCCCAGACGTTTGTCGAACGGCCCGTCGCCAGGGTAGACGATGGCATCGCTGGGGCCGTCGTCGAGGTGCCAGGTGAGGGTGCTGGCCAGGCGGCTGAATTGCTGGGCTTGCAGGCGTGAGGTGCGGCTTTCGATCAGTGCCGCATAGGCAAGAATGGCCATGAGTACCAGCAGCACTGCGCTGGTGACCCACAGCCAGGTGGCACGTCGTTTGGGCTGGCGAGGAAGATCAGGGCGACGGGGCGTTTGCAGATCGTCGGCCGGTGCCGCGGTCTTTGGAGGTTCGGTTTGCCACAGCGCGCCCATAGTGTTCAACCCGGTTACGGAAAATCATCGCACTTGGTTGGAGTCTAGACGCTGGGCGGGGAGGGGGCGGGAAATGTGGATTGGCTGCTGGATCTGAGTTGGCGGCTCGGGCCCCTTCGCCAGCAAGCTGTGCTCCCACAGGTGTATGCAGTACACACACCTGTGGGGGCACAGCTTGCTGGCGAAGGCGGCGGTGCAGCTTGCCCAAAACCCTGGAATCTCCCATAAGCGTGCGGTTTCAGCAGCCCCGCTGTACATTCGGCCCGCAAGGGGCCAATGCGGGCAGAGCGATCTACATCATGTCCTTGACCGTGCGTTGCAACTCGCGCAGGTCCTTCTCCCGCGCATCGATGCGCGAAGCCAGCTGGAAGTTCGGGGCCTGGCGCTTGGCAATCTCGAGTTGCTGCATGGCCTGGTCGAAGTCCCCCACCAAGGCAAAGTACTCGGCGCGGGCCTGGTGCAGCCCGATGATATTGCCGTTCAAGCCACGCGTATCAGCCACCATGCTCCATACATCCGGATCGTTGGGGCGGGTCTTGAGCAAGGCGTCCAGGCCTTTTTCGGCCTCGGCATTGCGGTTCTGCTTGAGCAATACCGTGATGCGCATCTGGTTGAGCGGATAGTTGCCCGGGTATTGCACGAGCATCTTGTCGACCCGCGCCTGGGCGTCGGGCAGGCGGTTGTTGGTGACGTCCAGCTCGATCTGGGCGAGGTTGAAGGTCACGTCATCGGGCGCCTTGTCGAGCAAGCCCTTGAGGCCCGCGCGGGCTTCGTTGAGTTGACCGGCCTTGATCTGCGCGATCGCCAGGCCGTAACGCGCCGGTATCGAGCCGGGTGTCTCGTCCAGCTGCGCGCGGAAACGCTTGGCGGCGATGCCTGGGGTTTCCTCATAAAACAGCTGGGTGCGCGCTTTCATCAGTTGAAACCACTGGCTGTCCTCTTTGCCGCCCTTGGGCATCTGTTCGGCGCGGTTACGGGTGTCGGCGATACGCTCATCGGTGACCGGGTGAGTGGAGAGGAATTCCGGTGGCGAGGCATCGAACTTGTAGACCCGCGCCAGGCGCTCGAACATCTCCGGCATGTTGCGCGGATCGTAACCGGCCTTTTCAAGGTTGAGGATGCCGATACGGTCGGCTTCGGCTTCGTTCTGCCGCGAAAACGTGCGCTGGGCCTGGATGGCAGCCGCCTGGCTGCCAGCGATCAGACCGATGCCCGCATCGCCGCCGCCCGCCGCCGCCAGCACCACGCCGGCCAGCAGCGCGGCCATGACCGGTATCTGCATGCGCTGGGAGGCTTCCACTCCACGGGCAAAGTGGCGTTGCGACAAGTGCGCCAGTTCGTGGGCGAGCACGCCGGCGAATTCACCCTCGGTGTCGGCGTTGAGAAACAGCCCGCCGTTGACGCCGACGATGCCCCCAGGCGCCGCGAAGGCGTTGAGCTCCTTGCTGTTGATCAGGATGAATTCGAGCCGACGATCCTGCAGTTGGCTGGTCTCGGCCAGGCGATACACGGTGGTTTCGACGAAATCCTTGAGCTGCGGGTCGGACAGCTGCCCGACCTCGCTGCGCAGCAGGCTCAACCAGGCGCGGCCCAGGTCGTGTTCCTGTTGCGGGGAGACGATGGCTGAACTGGCGTCGCCGAGCGATGGCAGATCGTCAGCGTGGGCAGGTACCGCCAGCAGGCAGGCCAGGGCGATCACCAGGGGGCGCAATGAATTCATGCACACTGCTCTTGTCGGCAAATGGGCTACTGTAGCCGGGACCGTGCGTGGCGACCAGCGCTGTGCGCTTGCGGTATGCTTGGCAGTCGCTGGCCGCTTGTGCCTCGTCAGCGCACCAGAGCCCCCCCCGCAGGAGAAAAAACCGATGACCGACCTCCCGGAATGTGACGCCGAGCTCGACGCCAGCGGTCTGAACTGTCCATTGCCGTTACTCAAGGCCAAGTTGCAGCTCAATCAGCTGGCCAGCGGCGCAGTGCTCAAGGTCATCGCTACCGATGCCGGGTCGCAGCGCGATTTCCGTACATTTGCCAAACTTTCTGGCAACCTGCTGTTACAAGAAAAGGCTGAAGCCGGCGTCTATCGCTATTGGTTGCAGAAGGCCTGATCGCCGTACGTGCATTCATAAGGGATTTTCGATGTTCAAGGTGGCTCAAGACTGGATTCAGCGGTATTTCTCCGACGAGGAGGCCGTCGTCCTCGGCGTATTGCTGGTGCTGGCCTTCACCGCCGTGCTGACGCTGGGCGGCATCATGGCGCCAGTGCTGGCGGGCATGGTGCTGTCGTTCCTGATGCATGGCCTGGTCATGACGCTCGAGCGATTGCGCGTCCCCAGCTGGCTGGCGGTGGCTATTGTGTTCGCCCTGTTCATGGGCGCCCTGGCGCTGTTCGTGCTGGTGCTGGTGCCATTGCTCTGGCACCAGTTGATCGCCTTGTTCAACGAACTGCCGGGCATGCTTGGCAAGTGGCAGTCGCTGCTGTTGCTGTTGCCCGAGCGCTATCCGCATCTGGTCTCGGACGAGCAGGTGCTGCAGGCCATCGACGTGGCGAGGGGCGAGGTCGGCAAGTTCGGCCAATGGGTGCTGACCGTCTCGCTGACCAGTCTGCGCCTGGCGGTCAACATCATGATCTACTTCGTGCTGGTGCCGATCCTGGTGTTCTTCTTTCTCAAGGACCGCGAGATCATCGGCCGCTGGATGCGCGGCTACCTGCCGCGCAACCGGGCCTTGCTGACTCGGGTTGCGAAGGTCATGAACCGCCAGATCGCCAACTATATCCGCGGCAAGGTTATCGAGATCTTCATCTGCGGGATCGCCACCTATATCGGCTTCATCGCCCTGGGCCTCAATTACGCTGCCTTGCTGGCGCTGCTGGTGGGCTTGTCGGTGGTGGTGCCTTACGTCGGCACCGTGGTGGTCACCGTACCGGTGGCGTTCATCGCGTTGTTCCAGTGGGGCTGGAGCGACCAGTTCATCTACCTGATGGCGGTGTACGGGATCATCCAGGCACTGGACGGCAACGTGCTGGTGCCCCTGCTGTTCGCCGAGGCGGTGAGCCTGCACCCGGTGGCGATCATCTGCGCGGTGCTGCTGTTCGGCGGGCTGTGGGGCTTCTGGGGGGTGTTCTTCGCGATTCCGCTGGCGACTCTGGTGAAGGCGGTGCTAGATGCCTGGCCGCGCAACGAGCCGACGGTTTCGCCGATGATCTGAGGCTTCGCAGTGTGCCCGCCAGTGATACCTAACAGTTCTGATAGCTAGTGCGTCGGGTTTTAGCTGCTTATGGTGAAGTGCCTTGAGACAACCGGTACTTCACCATGAAATCGAGCTCTACAAATTTGTTGGTCACTGACGCCCCAGGTACTGTATTGCGCAATGCGCGACGGTCTCAGGCATTTGCCCCATTCGGTGCTGGCGGGCATCCAGGCCCCGCCTTCAACGGTGAATGGCTTGAGCCAAAGCTAGGGCAATATCTGCTAGGTCAGGGCTATCGTACGTTCAATCCGCAGTTGATGCGATTTACCAGCCCGGACAGCTTCAGCCCTTTTGACGCAGGGGGCTTGAATGCATATGTGTATTGCCTGGGAGACCCGGTGAACAGGGTGGATCCGACGGGGCATATTCCGTATCTATCCAGATTCTGGGCTTGGTTGCGTAGACGCGGTAGATCCAAGGCCACTATGGTGAGCAAGCCTACCGCGGGCTCTGCGGTCTTTAATAGCAGTTCTGCACTGCCTCGTAACGCCATCAGCTTCAAGCCCATGGCGTCTGGCAGTACCGTGGCGGCGCCCCTGTCTGCTAGCACCTTACCAGCCCCGGCATTAAAGGCTCCCCCTCTACCATCGAGCTCAAACGCTTTCAGAGCGGGCAGGGCTTACGAGGTGGGCGATATCAATTATGTCGTTCAGACCGCAAGAACGGATATCCATCTGAAGAATGGAACAACGTTCACGACTGAAAGAATAACTACCCATCACTCGAGCGGTCCTGCCGCAAAAATCGTCCGAACTGAAAACGGTCAGGAACTTGTGGCGGTTGGCAGAGCAGATATGAACCAGTTTCAATCAGTGCCCGGCTATATCTACAAGAAGAGCACCGCAGTACGGCGCACTTCATGGAGCTGACCATTTACAATTATATTCCCAGGCTAGACGGCATCACGTGAGCCTGGTTCAGCGCTCAACCCTTGTTCAACGCCTGCGCCGCCGCCAGCACCGCATCCACATGCCCTGGCACCTTCACCCCGCGCCATTCCTGGCGCAGCACGCCGTCCTTGTCGATAAGGAAGGTGCTGCGGTCGACGCCCATGTATTCCTTGCCATACAGCTTCTTCAACTTGATCACGTCGAAGTGCTCGCACAGCTCTTCGGTCTTGTCGCTGATCAGTTCGAAGGGAAAGCCTTGCTTGGCCTTGAAGTTCTCGTGGGTCTTGAGGCTGTCGCGGGACACGCCGATGACTTCGGTGTTGGCGGCCTTGAAGGCGTCGTACTGGTCACGGAAGCCCTGGCCCTGAGTGGTGCAGCCCGGGGTGTTGTCCTTCGGGTAGAAATACACCACCACCTGACGGCCCTTGAGCGCGGCGAGGGTGACGGTCTGGCCGCTGGTGGCCGCGGCGGTGAAGTCGGCTACCGGCTGGTCGACGGATACGGTCATCGGGTTGGTTCCTTTTCAATGCAGATCTGATTCGAGCGGGCTCACGCAGGATTCTGTGGGCGCCACGGCTCGATCAATGCGTCGAGGTTGAGCGCGTCGGCGAAATCCAGAAACTGATCGCGCAGCCAGCTGATCTGCACGCCCGGCGGCAAGGTCACGGTGAAGGTGGCGTTGAGCATGGTGCCGCCGGTTTGCGGTGCCTGATAGGTGTCGCAGGTCAGGTTCTCGAGCTCGACGTTGTGGTCGATGAAGAACTGGCACAGCTCGTTGACGATGTCCGAGCGATACGCGGCGCTGATGTAGGCCACGTACGGCAAGGCCTGCGGGCGGTTTTCCAGCGGCGCACTGCGCACCACGTTGACCGTGAAACCATGCTTTTTAGCCATGGGCGCCAGGCCGGTTTCGAGGCGGGCCAGGGCGTCCCAGGTGCCGGAAATCTCCAGCACCAGCGCGCTGCACTCGCCGTGGCGGGTCAGGCGTGAGGTCACGACCGAGCAGCGGCTGTCGTGGGCCGCACGGCACAGGACGTTGGTCAGCTCCATCGGATTAGGGCCAAGAGCACTGATGACAAGCAATTGTTCGCGAACGGTGGGGGTGGACATGCAGCCTCTCTAAAACGATGAGCGGTCGGCACGGGAGTCATGAAGCTGAGTTGCTGTGCGCGTGTCGGTCGTCTCCCGATCGCCGGCGCCAAGGCCGGCCATTGCCGCCAAAGCACTGCTGTGGCGGGCCGCAAGGCTCAGGATCAGGGGTCTGGAGGACGATTGTTCACGCCGCAAGCGAGTCAGCGGGCTTGCCCGTACCGATCAAAGTCTGAAGGGTAGCGAAATCCGGCGCTGAGGGGAATGCTCGTAGCGCGGTACTTCGCTTGTGCAAGCCCGAAGGCGCCAGTACCATTACCGCTCTCTTTTTCCGGCAGGAGCGGTTGGCATGATTTCGGGCAGTATGGTGGCATTGGTCACACCCATGGATGCACAGGGCCGTCTCGATTGGGACAGCCTGAGCAAACTGGTGGACTTCCACCTGCAAGAAGGCACCCATGCCATCGTTGCGGTCGGAACCACCGGTGAGTCGGCAACCCTTGATGTCAACGAGCACATCGAGGTCATTCGTCGCGTCGTCGATCAGGTCGCCGGGCGCATCCCGGTCATCGCCGGCACGGGCGCCAACTCCACCCGCGAAGCCGTCGAGCTGACCACCAACGCCAAAAACGCCGGTGCCGACGCCTGCCTGCTGGTAACCCCGTATTACAACAAGCCGACCCAGGAAGGCCTGTACCAGCACTTCAAGCACGTCGCCGAGGCCGTGGCGATCCCGCAGATCCTCTACAACGTGCCGGGCCGCACCGCCTGCGACATGCTCGCCGACACGGTCATCCGCCTGTCCACCGTGCCGAACATCATCGGCATCAAGGAAGCCACCGGCGACATCGACCGCGCCAAGGCCATCATCGCCGGTGTTGCCAGCGACTTCCTGGTGCTCTCCGGTGACGACCTGACCGCTGTCGAGCTGATCCTGGCCGGTGGCAAGGGCAACATCTCGGTCACCGCCAACGTCGCGCCGCGCGCCATTGCCGACCTGTGCACCGCCGCCCTCAACGGTGACGCCGCGCTGGCCCGCGCCATCAACGACAAACTGATGCCGCTGCACAAGAATCTGTTCCTCGAAGCCAACCCGATCCCGGTCAAGTGGGCTTTGCATGAAATGGGCCTGATGCCCGAAGGCATTCGCCTGCCGCTCACCTGGTTGAGCGCTGACTATCACGAACCGCTGCGGCAGGCCTTGCGCCAGTCCGGCGTCCTGGTTTGATTGAGGAAGAACGACGCATGAAGCGATTGGCCGGTCTTAGTGCTCTTGCCGTGGTTATTTCGAGCACGAGCGGTTGTGGATGGCTCTGGGGCGACCAGGGTTATTTCCGCGACCGCGGCAATGATTATCTGGAGGCCAATCAGGCCCCAGCGATGCAAGTTCCACCCGACCTGACCCTGAGCAAGCGTCTCGACCCTCTGCTGCCGATCCCGCGCAACGTCGCGGACGATACCGACAAGCTCCACTTCGAAGTGCCGCGTCCGCTGCCCCTGCAAGTGGCGGCTGCGGCCAGCGACTACTCGCTGCAACGCACCGGTAGCGGCAGCTGGATCCTGGCCCAGAAAACCCCCGCCGAAGTCTGGCCCGTGGCGCATCAGTTCTTCGAGGACAACGGCTTCCGTATCGCCGACGATCACCCGCAAACCGGTGAGTTCAGCACCACCTGGCAGCGTTTCGACGAGCTTTCTGCTGGCATGGCCGACCGCCTGCGCAGCAGCGCCAGCAGTGCTGATGGCCAGGCGCGCGTGCACGTGCGCATCGAGCCCGGCGTGCAGCGCAACACCAGCGAGATCTATGTGAGCAGCGCCGAGCGCCCGGCCGGCAGCACAGCCGACACCGCGTTCCCGGCACGCAGCGCCAACACCGGACTGGATTCGGTGCTGGTCGACCAGATGCTCGCCAACCTGACCCGCGAAGCCGAGAAGGGCGGTTCGGTGTCCTTGCTCGCCGCCCGCGATTTCGACGCCCCGAGCCGCGTCAGCCTGGTCGAAGACGGCAACGGCAGCCTGGTGCTCAACGTCGGCTCCGACATCGACCGCGCCTGGTCGAGCGTCGGCCGTGCATTGGACAAGGGCCAATGGCGCGTCGAAGACATCAACCGCAGCCTGGGCCTGTACTACATCAACCTCGCGGAAAAAGCCGACACGCCAGACAACAAGCCGGGCTTCTTCGGTCGTCTGTTCGGCCACGAGGCCAGCAAGGAAGAGATCGAGGCTCGTGCCCAGCGCTATCAAGTGCGCCTGAGCAAGGTCGGCGACAGCGTCCAGGTCACCGTCGAGAAAAACATCAACACCTTGGCCCCGGCCGATATCGCCCGCCGTGTGCTGAGCGTGATTCAGGACAACCTGGGTTAAGTGCGCTTCGCCGTACTGGGAAGCGGAAGCCAAGGGAATGGCACACTGATCGCGAGCGAAGACACTCTGGTGCTGGTCGACTGCGGTTTCTCGTTGCGCGAAACCGAACGGCGGCTGGCCCGCCTGGGCGTTGCAGCGGCACAATTGAGCGCCATCCTGGTGACCCACGAACATGCCGACCACGTGCATGGCGTGGGTTTGCTGTCTCGGCGCTACAATATACCGGTCTACCTCAGCCAGGGGACCTTGCGCGGGATGCGCAAGCCGGTCGAGGTGGCAGGCCATGTGGTCTGCGGACAGCAACTGGAAATCGGTGCCTTGCGCATCGACGTGGTCCGCGTGGCGCACGATGCGCTGGAGCCGACCCAATATGTATTCAATGATGGTCGGCGACGTTTTGGTCTGCTCACGGATCTGGGCTCCTGGTGCCCCCGTGTACGGGACCACTATGAGGGCTGTGATGCCCTGATGATCGAAGCCAACCATTGCCGCGATCTGCTCGCGCGCGGCCACTACCCGAACTTTCTCAAGCTGCGGGTAGGCGGCAGCGAAGGACATCTGAACAACCACCAGGCCGCCGACCTAGTGGCCGAGCTAGGCTGGAAACACCTGCAACACCTGGTACTGGCCCACCTCAGCAGCAAGAACAACCTGCCGCAGCTGGCCCGGCAACAATTCGTCGACACCCTCGGGTGCGACCCGGCCTGGCTGCAACTGGCCGATCAAGATTCAGGGCTCGACTGGCGCCATATCGCCTAGCCCACCTACTTAGCAAGCGGAGCCCATCATGGAAAAACGTGAAGAACTCTACCGCGGCAAAGCCAAATCGGTATACAAGACCGACGACGCCGACCGCTTGATCCTGCTGTTTCGCAACGACACCTCGGCGTTCGACGGCAAGCGCATCGAACAGCTCGACCGCAAGGGCATGGTGAACAACAAGTTCAACGCGTTCATCATGCAAAAGCTCGAAGCGGCCGGCATCCCGACCCAATTCGACAAGCTGCTGGCCGACAACGAAGTGCTGGTCAAGAAGCTCGACATGATCCCGGTCGAATGCGTCGTGCGTAACTACGCCGCCGGCAGCCTGGTCAAGCGCCTGGGCGTCGAGGAAGGCCTCAAGCTCAACCCCTACACCTTCGAGCTGTTCCTCAAGGACGACGCCAAAGGCGACCCGTTCATCAACGAATCCCACGTGGTGGCGTTCGGTTGGGGCACCGCCGAGCAGTTGGCGAAGATGAAAGAGCTGTCCCTGAAGGTCAACGAGGTGCTCAGCAAGCTGTTCGACGACGCCGGCCTGCTGCTGGTCGACTTCAAGCTGGAGTTCGGCGTGTTCAGCGACGGCTCCATCGTCCTGGGCGACGAATTCAGCCCTGACGGCTGCCGCCTGTGGGACAAGGACACCAAGAAGAAAATGGACAAGGACCGCTTCCGCCAGGGCCTCGGTGACGTCATCGAAGCCTACGAAGAAGTCGCCCATCGCCTGGGTGTACCGCTGTAAAGTGTTGTCTGCGCGCAAGCATTTGATAGCACGGAAATTTTTTTGCATTGGGGGCTTCGCTTCCGGGCAATAGCTTGATATGATGCGCGCCGTTGGAGAGATGCCGGAGTGGCCGAACGGGACGGATTCGAAATCCGTTGTACTGGTGACAGTACCTAGGGTTCAAATCCCTATCTCTCCGCCATTACATATAAAGCCTCGTAAGTCTTTGATTTACGGGGCTTTTTTGTGCCCGATGGTTTTTCACTTTGCCCACTCGGTTTGCCCACTCCAATCGTCAGCGCCGCTGACGGGAGTTAACACCAAAGCTGGCGCTTTGAACGGTGTGCACGAAAGCGGTCAGCTTTCGGCGTGATTGCACGTCATAGCGATTCACTCGCCCACTGCAACGCCATCACCCTTCCTGCCGTACCTCGGCCAGTAATACAGAATCCCCAATCCGCTTTTTGCCTTGCTTCACCCGCTCTTCAGCTTGCTCGTGCAAGGCCTTGCTACATCTGTCTTTCTACATCTGTCTTTCTACTTCTGTCTTATTAAATACTCTGTCTCACTACTGGTGCATCCTGCCCCATTCCGGATAGGTCATATTGAGCTACTGCACAGGGCAGGCTGACCTATGCCGAGGATCACCTGGACCACCACGTAGCTCATGCTGCACCACGCATCCACTCGGGCGAGTCGTCGTAAGCGTCATCGTCCAAGTCCTGAATTGGCGGCAGCATCACTGGTTTCGTCCTGGCTTTCGCCACCTCTGGCAGAACGATTGGAGCGTACTCAGGCATACGCTCATGCTCTGGCGCTACCACCGCCACAACAGGCTTCGGAATCGCCTTCCGCGCCGCCACAGGGGCCAGAATCAAGTCCTGAGTGATGGTCATCGAGTTTGAGAATGCACAGCCGTGAATTTTGCGTTTCTCAATCACCAAATACCCATGAGTGGTCATCTTGGCAATGAAGCGCTTTGAACGAGCCCCATGAAAGACAGGACACCGTTCCCCCCTTAAGATAAGGGATAGGCAAACGGGTATGTTTATGACTAACAGCAACGATAAGGGTGGCGAGCTGCTCGGCCAGGAACGCCGACGCCGCTGGAGCACCGACCAGAAGCTGGCCATGGTTCGCGAGAGCCTCGAACCCGGACAAAGTGTATCCGTGGTGGCCCGGCGCAACGGCATCAATGCCAACCAGCTGTTCTTATGGCGCAAACTGTACCAGGACGGAAGCCTGTCGGCGGTGAGTGCTGGCGAAGCGGTGGTACCAGCGTCGGAGCTGAGCGACGCGCTCAAGCAGATCCGAGAATTACAGCGGATGTTGGGCAAGAAGACGATGGAAGCCGAAGTCCTCAAAGAGGCCGTGGAGATCGCCCGGTCGCGAAAATGGATTGCGCACTCACCCTTGTTGCCGGGGGACGACCAGTGAAACTGGTCAGCGAATGTCTCGGTGTGTCGCGCTCGCAATTAACGGTTCGAATCAAGCAATCGGCATCGCCCAAAGTACGGCGACGTCGGCTCGTGAACGATACGGAGTTGGTCGCCGAGATTAAGCAGCAAGTCAGCGAGTTGCCAAGTTATGGCTACCGCCGGGTTTGGGGGTTGCTGCGCCGCGAGCGTGAAGTCCAGTTACTGGCCCCGATCAATGTGAAGCGGGTTTATCGCGTCATGCGCGATCACAATCTGTTGCTGGAACGACGCATCAAGCAGCCTGGCGTGCAGCGTCGGCATGAAGGCCGAATTGCCGTTAGTACCAGCGATACCCGCTGGTGCTCAGACGGCTTCGAGTTCCGTTGCGACGACGGTGCAAAGTTGAGCGTGACCTTCGCCCTGGACTGCTGTGATCGCGAAGCCATCGGCTGGGTCGCCAGCCCGACAGGCTACAGCGGCGATGACATACGAGACTTGATGTTGGAAAGCGTGGAGAAGCGATTTGGGGATCAATTACCGAGCACTCCAGTGCAATGGTTGAGCGATAACGGTTCGGCCTATATCGCCGAACAGACGCGTCTGTTTGCCCGTCAGATCGGCTTGCAGCCGGTGACCACACCAGTACGCAGCCCGCAAAGCAACGGCATGGCAGAGAGCTTTGTGAAGACGATCAAGCGAGATTACGTGGCGCACATGCCCAAGCCGGATCGAGAAACAGCGCTGCGCAATCTGACGATTGCCTTCGAGCATTACAACGAGCAGCATCCGCACAGCGCTTTGAAATATCGGTCGCCGCGAGAATTTAGGCGTCTGGCAGCAGCATCAATTTAACGGGGAGTTGGTGTCCGGTCTGGTAGGGGCAAGTCCACGCTTCACGGTGCTTAGGTCGCAGCCGCAGGGGTAGGCTAGATCGGCTTGGTTGTCGAACCAATCGTTACCCAGCCGCTTGAAATAATCGTGACGATCCTTCAACCACACCCACAGGATTTTATCCTGGGCGTTGAACATGATGGGTTCGCCAATAAGTCGGCTGATGATGTGTTTGGCTTGGAGAAGGGTGTGCGTGATTTTGCAGAAAGTATCGAGCGTGGCGGGGCGCTCCTTGTAGTCAGTTCGTTATGTGAGTCACTTCCTTCGGCGCTGGGCGCCGCGTTTGGGTGGTTCGCCAGTAATGGCGATGGGGTGGAATATACGGGAGGGGTGCGACGTTTTGCCAATATTTTGGGGTTGACAATTTTGAAAGCGTATTTCCAGGGCTTGGGAGGGTCGCACGTAACCGACGCCTTGTTTTCCGTGATACACACAGCGATTTCGCGAAAATAGCGTGGTCGACGTCACAGGCGCCTTACGGCAGGCATCAAAAAGCGCAATTCAGGAAAAAATTTTCCCCCGTCCTACAAAGCTGTCGAAAAGTCCTACACCAGTTAGCTCAAGGGCTACAGCGTTTCACGCACGCCACACACACACTTTACCCACACGTTATCCACAGACACGACTGGTTGCATTACCCCTGATGGCGCTTTATCTTGTATCCCAAGCGCAGAAAACCACTACATGTTGGGTTTTCGGACTTTTGTGCTGGATGCTTATCCTGAACGGATAGCGGAAGGAAAGACTACGGATGAACACGCGAAGTTTGGTCACAGAACGTGTTCACCCGCATCACCCCCGAAGCTGGCATTCGAAAACGCATGACTCTGGAGCGAGCGCCATTAAGCCAACAGCGTGACGGTTTCGTCAACAGTTGGCGATCAGTGGGGCGTTCTCCAGATGAATGCACACCTTTGCAATTCAGTAGAGAATTACCCATATGATCACGCAAAATCGCAGAACCCGCCGCACGTCCCGCCAACGCGTCAAATCTATTTACGTGCATGCCTATCCCCGGTGGCGCTTTGGCCGCTGGGAGCATGTGCGGCAGCATTTCCGTAGCCCTCCACAGCAGTTGAGCTTCGAGTTCTAACAGCCCATGCCCTTTGCCACACGGCAAGGGGCATTTTTCTGTGACAACCACCCCCGCCGCCGAAAAGAAAGGTTGCACAACAAGGGTAGTCCCTGCGTCACCAGAAAAAGTAACCAGAGACGGCATCTGTACCAGAGCGGCTAAGCGCCCGGCTCTACCTCGCTGTGTGAAGGTGAGTGATTTTCTAATAAGTTGCGCGGGTTCGCTGGCCATGGGCGGGCTGGAATCATCGCTGAGCGCGATGGATTTCACTCGTTGGCCCAGGTGTAACCAGTGACGAAGGAGCATCAGCACCAGTTGGAAGCGCTGTATCAGGCAGGAAGCGACAGACCAAGACGGGACATCAAGCGACTGACAGTCATCGCACTGAACACGCTCCCACGGTCCGTGGTAACACCCTTGGCATTCAAACATGCAGCGATTGCAGAGTATGTCGGTTTACCATCGTACAAGCATGCCTTTAGCTCAGCTTCCAGCACCTTGGCACGAGCAGCAGCGTTAACAGCCTTTGCAGCGACAGCAGCCCCGTTACCTACCGCCCATGCCGCTTTACGGCCTGCATCGCGGTTGGCAATCTTCTGGCGGGCCTCTTCACCCTCTGGCGTGTCGGCGAGTGCGAGCGCTTTCAACTCTGCTAGCCAGTCTTGGTCCGCTGGCGAATCTTCACCAGTTCTCCTTCTGCCAACAGGGACTAGATGTTGCGGACGAGGCCAGAGCCGTGAACGTCTTCTGCTTCGATGAAGGTGTACTTCTTTTGCAGGGTTACGAAGTGGGTGTGGTCACGTGTTAGTCGGTCAACACGGTGGATAACCACCGGGCAATCCAGTGCTTTGGCCTTGGCCAGAGCCAAACGGCATTGTGAGCGCTCTTGTGGATCGATGGAGCCTGACACACCTTCGTAGGTGAATTGGGCAACGATGTCCCAACCGTTCGCCTCGGCAGCGATGCGGATAGCAGCGAATTGACCAGCGACCGAAAGACATTGATCGTCTGTCGACATCCTTGCATACGCCACTACTGGTTTCATCGCTCGCCCTTGATTTCGCTGGTGATGGGCATCTTAGATATTGCTGACGGTAGGCAGCGAAACGTTAAGGCCATTCGTCGCTATCGGAACGTGTCTGAAAGGTCTTGGCCCTTGGGAGTGAGCACTGGGTGAACTATTTCGCCGATAGCGGTTAACTCAGGCGTGGGAATACCGCCGACATTGTCGATGGTCAGGTAACCACCAAGGATCAAGCCCGGCAGCAACGCTTCAACTGGTCGGCCAAGTTCAACCGGGCGCCCCTCTGCTGCACATTGCAGAATCTCAAGGGTTATTGACTGGGGCGGGTCATGACTGGCGTTCCTTTGCTGAAAACGATGATTCTGGCCGGTTCGACCGTTTTTGCCGTCCTGAATCGTTAGGAAACTACCTTTCAACGTGCCCGGCTTATCCATGTTCGAGCACAAGGCCCGGAAATGCTGGGCCGTGGCGTGGTGAACACATCAGACGTACCCGTCTGCGAGGGAATAAACGGCAGGTTTTCGCATGGTTTCTGGGAGTTTAAAGCGAATTATCATCACTCATTGTTCCAAGGCGTGAAGCGCCGCCATAATGGCCATCAGGCTCAGACCATGGAACGCTGCAATGGACAATACTGGACGGTCCTCGCTCGACCTGTTTGCATCATCGGGCACGTACTACCTGCGGATACTCGAATCCCTTGCCAGCGAGCAGGGGGCGCCCCAGACGTTACGGAATGACTGGGAAGCTATTTGCCGGTGGGTGGGCAGTAGAGACGTACTGTCACTGGCCAATGAGCAAAGAATCAATGCCGCGTGGCAAGCGTATCTGGCTGTTGGGCTGGCGCCCTCGGTGAACCTGCAACCCGCCTTCGATTATGCACATGGCAAATGGGGCAAGACGAATAGTAGCGATAAGCCGCCCACGTACGTAATGGATGCATTCGACAGGATGCTGGCAACGGACAAGGAGATTGCCCACAAGCGGGCGCTTGACGTGAAAGCAGAGGGCGAGAAGTTCGCTGGGATAATGCACCGCAATCAGGGATGGTGGAGAAGCAAGCCGAAGGCGTTTCGAGCGTGGTTGTTCATCTGCCCTGTATGGGCTGTCTTCTGGTTCTTCAGTATTCGTTTGTTCGATCCCTTCGACTGGGGCGGCTTCTACGCCGAGGAGGCGCGGAGAACGGCAGGGATCATGCTGATCCCTTTCTTTGCTGGCATTGTGTACTGGGCGTACAGGAAGGTGACCCAATAGCTTGATAGCACCGCTATCGGTGTGAACCACTCATAGCGTGCATCGCTTCGCTCGCTTGGCCGCCAACCTACACCCGAAGGCTCAACTGTCACAGTTAGTTACTGCAGCCACACAATATAAATTTTCACGCAGTATGGAGCTCATATGCTTATTATCATGTTTTTCATCGCTGTTATATTTATTTTTCTAACAGTGGCAACTGTATGCAAATTATTTAAAATGCCACGCCACAAGCTGGTAGTTGTTTCAACATTGGCTACGCTAGCACTATGCAGCACCGATATATTATGTTTTATTAAATTCACTCAAGAATGCAGTGATGCAGGTACTCATTTGTATTCTTCTCACGAAGTAGACGGTTTTTATGCAAAAGGGTGGAGGATTAGAGATGCAGAAAATTATATTCGTCGAGGCTACGCATATGTAGAGATTGACTCAGGAGACGGCCGCTACATAAAAGTACAACGTAGCGGAACAACTGCTTCTGACATCAAAGCAAGCCAATATTCAATCGTGCATTTTCATAAATATTTTAAACTTGGCGCTTGGGCTCGCGGGGCGATTATTGAAGATTCAAATAAAGCTAAAATTGCCGATGTAACAATTGTGGCCACACAGGGTGGGTATATTTATCACGCCATATGGAATAAATTCGCTCAGGGAGCAGTTTCCGAAGTATGCATGGGTAGAAATAGCTCTGTCGGCGACATTATAATTGCAGCATTACCACCCAGAAAGGAAATTAAAGAATGACCGAGCATGAAGCGGCACTTTACGGCATGGTTGCGGATGCGGTATGGCGAATATCAGGCCTCCATACAGGTCAACCAAGGGTTGATGCACGGTCAAGGCAGATGAACACTACAGCGGCGCTGTAAAGTCATTCACCATTGAGGGTTTATCCCTACCTCACGGTGGACGAATCGACCTATGACCTGCGGTCGAACACTATCCAATAAATGAAATTACAGAAAATCTGTCTTTGATCTTGATCTTCTGTTTTCGTGCAGAACACGAAGTGCGGTAGCAATCGTCGCCCACGAAAGAGGTGATAACCCGTATGCCGAGCATACGATTCAGAGCAAAGGCAACAGCAAGAGCGGTTTTTGTGTCGACTACGTTTATTGGAAGGCGATCCTGTGCTGATGTCTTCAGTGGTGCGGAGTCACCAGAATGTAACCTTCAGACGTTGACGTCTGGCTGTCAGTGAATACGGCTAATAGCTTTCTATATCCGACCGTATTACTTTTCGCAGTGTCCCTACAGGACGCATGTCATTCTTGAACATGATGCACCTCCGAATAATCGGTAATTTCAACGACGCCGCTGATCGATTGACTCTAAGCAATCTACTCCCATTACCGAGCTACCCCAAGCAAGCACACCTCCACACAAAGCCCGCCACCTTCACGCTCACTCAGCGTCAGCCTGCCACCCAGCGCAGTCGCCAGTTGCTCAGCAATGGCCAGCCCCAGGCCGGTGCCTCCCGTTTCTCGGCCGCGCGAACTTTCGATCCGATAAAAGGGTTTGACCACCTCGGCCAATTCATCACTCGCAATACCCGGCCCTCGGTCCAGCACCTTGATCGACAGGCTGCCATCCCCCCCCCGACTCACTTCAATCTCAGCCGCCCCGGCAAACTTCACCGCGTTATCCAGCAGATTGGCCAGTATCCGCCGCAGCCCCTGTGGCCGGGTATCCAGCAGCGCCGCGGTACTGCCACGCAACTCGACGTTCTGACCGACATCCTGATAGTCAAACACCAGGCTCTGCAAAAACGCATCCACATCAATCCGCCGACTCGCTTCAGTCGCACCATGGCTGCTGCGCGCATAAGCGATGCCTTCGCGGACCAGATGCTCGATCTCCCCTAGATCATGGGTGAGTTTGTCTTTTTCCACCGACTCATCCATGAACTCGGCGCGCAGTTTCATGCGGGTGATGGGGGTTTGCAGGTCGTGGGAAATCGCCCCGAGGATCTGCATGCGCTCCTTGAGGTAGTCGGCGATGCGTTGCTGCATGGCATTGAACGCCGTGGCAGCGTGGGCGACTTCTCGCGGACCGGTTTCCTCCAGGGGCTTGCCGGGGGTGTTCGGGTCCAGCGTTTCGGCGGCCCGCGCCAGATTGGCCAAGGGCCGTATGGCAATGCGCACCGCCACCCAGATCAACAGCAACAGCAGGGCGAACTGGATGGCCAGTGCCACCGGTAGCCACAACGCGACGGGCAGGTCGCGGGGCTCGACATCAAGGCTGATCGACTGGCCGTCGTGCAGCGCCAGATGGACCCGGAAATGCGCGGATGAGCCTGTAAAGGTGGGCTGGTATTGTCTCAACGCATTGGCGATGGCCTGGGCCGCGGGGGGCAGCGGATCCAGCGCGGGTCCCGCTTCAGTGGCGCCCATCTCATAGCGATAACTACGGCCTTGCAGGCGCTCCAGCCAGGCGCCACGCTCGCTGGCGGGCAAGCGATCGAGCACCGCCACGCTGACCCCCACTTCGCGCTCGATGATCGAGTTGATCATGCTCGACGAGCTTTGATAGCGCTCGTAGAACTGCGAGCCGAAGGACAGCCCGTAAGCAAGGACCAGGCCGATGAAAAAGATCAGCGACAGCTGGGCGGTGAGAGTGCGCGGCAGGCGCATCATGGCGTGGCGCTCAGGGTTTCGACACTCATGGAAAACACATAACCCTCGCTGCGCACCGTCTTGATGTAGGCGGGCTCGCGGGCATCGTCCTGCAAGCGTTGGCGCAGGCGGCTGACCAGCAGGTCAATGGAGCGGTCGAACAGATCGGCGTCGCGGCCTTGGGTGAGATTGAGCAGTTGATCGCGGTTGAGCACTCGCTGCGGGTGATCGAGAAACACCTTGAGCAGCCGATATTCGGCACCGCTCAGGGCCACCAGGGTGTCCTGGGCGTCGAGCAGATGGCGGGCGATGGTGTCCAGGCGCCATTTGCCGAAGGACAGCAGATGTCCTTTGTCCGTGGCCTGCAGGTTGGGTGGCAACATTCGAGTGCGGCGCAGCACGGCATTGATGCGCGCCAGCAGTTCGCGGGCCGAGAACGGTTTGGTCAGGTAGTCATCGGCGCCCATCTCCAGGCCGATGATGCGGTCGGTCTCGTCGTCGCGCGCGGTCAACATCAGGATCGGTGTCGCCCGGTGCTTGCCCGCCCGCAGCTCGCGGCACAGCAGCAGGCCGTCGTCGCCGGGCATCATGATGTCGAGCACGATCAAGTCGACCGGCGTGCCGTCCAGAAACTTGCGCATCGCACGGCCATCGGCCGCGACGCTGGTGCGCAGTCCGTTCTTCTTCAGGTAATTGCCGATCAGCTCGCGGATTTCGCGGTCGTCGTCGACGATCAGAATGTGGTCCACATGGTCCATGGGTGACGCCTCTCAGCCCTTGCCGGGCGGTTACGCACTACAAGGTGACGGCAAAGGCGGGGAATTTCCAGCGGCTTTGTATCGAACTGTATCTGGGTGCCTCGTCGATACGTTGTGATTGATTGCCGACCCGCCACGACACATTGCAGATACGTCCAGAGCATTCAATGGCTCCACGGCGAAACGCAGCGCCACGGCCTGCCAAGCCTCTCCCGAACCCTGAACGCACACCGAGGAAGCCCCCATGAACATCTTCAAGAAAACCTTGCTATCGAGCGCTTTTATCGCTGCCGGCCTGGCCTTGGGCATCAGCAACGCCAGCGCCGCGCAAGCCGCGCCGGTAAAGAATATCGTGCTGGTGCACGGCGCCTTCGTGAACGGCTCGGGCTGGAAACCGGTCTACGACATCCTGGTCAAGGACGGCTACCACGTGTCGGTCGCCGAACACCCGCTGACCTCGTTTGCCGATGACGTGACCGCGGTCAAGCGCATCGTCGACCAGCAAGACGGCCCCACTATTCTGGTCGGCCACAGCTACGGCGGCGCGATCATCACCGATGTCGGCAATGACGAGCATGTCACCGGCCTGGTCTATATCGCCGCTCATGCCCTCGATCAGGGGGAGACCGAAGCGCAGAACGGCAAGCTGTACCCCAACGCGACCAAGGCGGTGAAGAAAACCGACGACGGCTTCCTCTATCTGGACCCGGCCTTCTACCCCGCGGATTTCGCCGCCGACCTGCCCAAGGCCCAAGCCGAGTTCGAAGCCAATGCCCAAGAGCTGACTGCAGCCTCGGTATTCACCACCCCGGCGGGCGTCCCAGCCTGGAAAACCAAACCTAGCTGGTACGCTGTGGCTCAGGCTGACCGCATCATCAACCCGGACCTGGAGCGCATGTATGCCAAACGGGCGAACAGCCATACCATCGAGATCAAGGGCGCCAGTCACTCGGTGTATGAATCGCATCCCAAAGAAGTGGCGGCGTTGATCGAGCAGGCGGCGCTGCATGCGGCGGACAAGGGCTGAGCGGCTATCAGTTCTGCCGAAATAGCCGGGTTACGGTGAGTTGAAGTGATTTGAACCCCAGCGCAGTGCTGGGGCTTTTGTGATCATTCGACGGCGATGTAGCCAGCGGTCCACCCCCATGCTTGGCTGATCATCTGCGGAAATGATTTGGGCCACTCGCCAGTATGTTTCGGTCTCCCAGCCTGACCTACTCTACCCGGCACTCTGGTCACTGGAAGGGAATTGCTCATGTGGAAACACGCCATACCACGGCTGCTCGTCTGTATTGCTTTGCTCGGCACCGCCGTCGTGAGTCTGGCAGCGCCACCGCTGCAACTGGACGTCTATAACCCAGGCGCGACGGCAGCCTTCCCCGTGAGTTCGGTGCTGGTCAGCGGCGAGAGGGACGCCATCCTCATCGATGCGCAGTTCGCCAGGCCCCAGGCTGAGCAATTGGTCGCGAAGATCCGCCACAGCGGCAAGAACCTCACCACCATCTACATCAGCCATGGCGATCCGGATTACTACTTCGGCCTGGAGGCGCTCACAGGGGCCTTCCCCCAGGCCAAGGTCGTCGCCAGTGCGCCGACTGTCGCCCATATCAAGGCCACCATGGCCGCCAAACTGGCGTATTGGGGGCCGCAGATGGGCGATGGCGCACCCGACAAAGTGATCGTCCCTGAGTTGATGCAGGGTAGTGCGCTCACCCTGGAAGGCCATGAACTGCAGGTCATTGGCCTGGATGGGCCGCAACCGGAGCGCAGCTTCGTATGGATCCCTTCGATAAAAGCCGTGGTGGGTGGGGTGGTGCTGTCAAACAACATCCACGTGTGGATGGCCGACACCCAAAGTGCGGCTTCCCATCAGGATTGGCTGGCGACCTTGGCCCGGATCGAAAGCCTCGAACCGGTCACGGTCGTCCCTGGCCACTTCCTGCCTGGCAAGCTCGATTCCCGCGACGCTGCCGAGTTTACAGCGGGCTACATCAAGGCCTTCGACGCCCAGGCCGCTCAGGTTAAAGACGCGGCAGAGCTGATCGTGGCGATGCAGGCCCTGTATCCCGATCTGGCCGAGGAATCGTCACTCGAGATCAGCGCCAAGGTGGCCAAGGGTGAAATGCAGTGGTGAGTTGACGCCACCCGATACCGTCCGTGGAAGCGACTGGCAGCCCAAAGCGCTTACCTCCCATCGATTGCCATTGAATGATCAAGCCATTCTCAGGTCGATTCCTCCTGCAAGCGATGAATCCTCGACTCTCTTTAAAGGAATGACCAGATGGCGAATTCATTCAATGTCAAAGACTTCGGCGCCGTGGGCGACGGGCACAGTGACGACACCCTGGCGTTGCAAGCTGCGATCGACGCCGCATCGGCCGCAGGGGGCGGAACGGTGGTGATCCCCAGCGGCACCTATATCGTCAGCGCCCAGGCCTCCGGCAACGCGCTGATACTCAAGGACAACGTTCTGCTCGAAGGCGACACCACTGATCGGCCGACGCTGAAACTGGCAAACGGTTCCAGCGCTGATATCGACGGCATCCTGCGCGCTGATGGTAATGCGGTCGGCGTCAGCAGTCTGGTTATCGACGGCAACCGCGCGCATACCACGGGCGTGGTCAGCGATTTATCGCTGGGCGACGGCGCGCAACTGACGCTGAATTACGTCCAGGCCACCAACGCGTCCGGCTACGGCCTCGATCTACGCGCTGAGGGCGGTCAGGTCCAGTCCGACAAGGCCTACGTGGATTACAACGGGCAGGGCGGCGTGATCACGGCGGGGCTGGTCGGCAGTGCGCTCGATGACCTGATCGTCACGGACAACGATGGCAACGGTCTCACCACTCAAGGTGCGGTGAGGGTGCAAGACATCACCAGCACCAGTAATCAGGGCTATGGCGTCGCCGTTGTGGGTGACGCTGATGGCCATGCGGCGCAGTTGATCAGTGGATCGATCACCAGCAACCGCACCAGTGGAGTATTGATCGACAAGGCCAGCGACGCGGTGGTCGATCACCTGTCCATCTCGTACAACCGCCTGTTGGCCATCGAGGTACGCGATTCCCAGGGTACCCAGATCAGCACCAATCATATCGATGGCAGCTACCTGGACGCCAACCACTCCTACGTGCTTGTGCAAGACAGCACCGGCACCGAAGTGCGTGGCAACGTGATTGGCGCAACGGGCTATTATGACGGCGCGAGGTCTACCTACGGCGTCGAGGAGCGCGGCCAGAGCAACGACAACCGTATTGGTGACAACTTCATCGGCAACGCCACCGAGGGCGACGTCAAGGTGGTCGGCGCCACGACCGCAGTGTTCGATAACACCGACGCGTTGACCACCTACGGCTCCACGGGTGACGACGTGATCTCCGAATATGCCCGGGCTTACAACACTGTGTTGTATGGCGGTGCTGGTGACGACGTGATAATGGGTGGGGACCTCGACAATGAGTTGATCGGCGGTGCCGGCGTGGACCAGCTCGTGGGTGCGCAGCGCCACGATACCTTCCGATTCACCCAGCTGACCGACAGCTATCGCACTGCAAGCGCGAGCTTTGCCGATACCATCAGCGCGTTCGATGTCAGCAAGGACAGCATCGATGTCACCAGCCTGGGGCTTAGCGGCCTGGGCAATGGCCACAACGGCACGTTGGACCTGACCTACAACGCCGACAAGGACCTTACCTACCTCAAGAGCTATGACGCCGACGCTCAAGGCCAGCGCTTCGAGCTGATCCTCAAAGGCGACTACCGCACCAGCCTGACCGCGGATAATTTCCTCCCGCTCACCAACGGCACATCCGGCGACGACAGCCTGCAAGGCACCACTCACGGCCGTGACACTCTGGTAGGCGGCGATGGCCGCGACGTGCTTTCGGGCCGCGGCGACGATGATCGCCTGGACGGCGGTGGCGGTGCCGATCGGCTGATCGGCGGTCAGGGCGCGGATACCTTCGTCTATAACCACCTGACCGACAGCCAGGTCGATGCCGCCGGGAAGGATCAGGGCCGCGACCTGATCGTCGACTTCAACAGTGCCGACCACGACCAGATCGACGTCTCTGCCTTGGGGTTCACCGGTTTCGGCGATGGTTACGGCACCACACTGAGCCTGACCTACGACAGCGCCAACGACATCACTCGCCTCAGCTCAAAAGAGCTGGACAGCGCCGGCAATCGTTTCCAGGTCGCCCTGAACGGCGACCATGTGCTTGACCTGGGCGCCAACGCTGTCGAGTTCGCCCGGGCTGACAGCCCGCAAGAAACCAGCACCTATCCGGGGCAGATCTTGACCACCGGCACGGCGGCGAGCGACAGGCTCATCGGCTCGGCAGACGCGGACCGTCTCTATGGGCTGGACGGTGACGATGTGCTGCAGGGGGGCGCCAATAGCGATTTCCTGCTCGGTGGCCATGGCGCTGACAAACTTACCGGCGGCAGCGGTAGTGATTACTTCGTGTTCCAGAGCGTCGAGGACAGCTACCGCACCGCTGACCAGAGCCATACCGACCTGATCACCGATTTCAATCAGGGCTACGACAGCCTCTCCGTCAGCGCACTGGGCTACACCGATATCGGCGATGGCTTCAACGGCACCTTGAAGATCGACTACAACGCCGCCCTTGACCGCACCTATGTCCGCGACCTGCAGGGCGACGACCAGGGGCGGTTTTTCCAGATCGCCCTGAGCGGCGATCAGACCCAGAACCTGCGGTACAACAACATGGGCTTCGCGGATCGCGATGTGTCGGCGGATGTCGCGCCGATCGAGGTGGTGGGTGTGGCTACTCATGCCGATCATGCTGTTGGGTGATCAAGGCACAACCCCGCTCACTCAATGATGCGGGGTTCACTGGTCACGACTGCACACTTTCTCGGCATTACCACCCTCTAATCCCCTCAAGCTTTCCCACCCCCGGCCGTTAAATGTACAGGACCCGATACATTCATATAGAGAATGGACAAATCTCATGACGGCCATTACATCTGCCAGCCTGCCCCTGACGACCAGCCTCACCGCCATCACGCCGATCACCAGTGTGCCGGCGGCCACGACCCTGATCTCCACCACGGCGACCACAGCCGCGGATTCACCCGCGGCGGTGGTATCCCTGGGCAACGCCATCACCACGGCAGTGGACCTGTACTCCTCCCGGGGCACGCTGGCTGATGCGCCGCCCGCTCTGATGTGGGAAAACACCACGCAGAACAAGGTCACCAGCACCATTGCCGGCAACCTGAACTCGCAGGACGCATCGACGCGCTTCAAGGGCCTCGGCGCGGCACTGTTGACGCAGTTCGCCAACAGCGGTAGCGGTTTTTCGCAGTCGGTGCTGCAGCCGACCGGTAATGCCACGCCTTCTGCTTCGGCGCTGACCGCCCTGCAGTCCAACCTGCATGCCAATGCCGAAAACGCCGTGAGCCTGACCATCAAGACCGCCAGCGGCGCCACGGTGACGCTGAGCCTGAGCAGCAGCGACACGGGCCTGGGGGCGCAGGTCAGCGTGACGGGTGGCAAGCTCAACGACAGTGAACTGGCGGCCGTGAGCAAGCTGGCAGATGGTTTTCAGAGCGCCATCGATGGCCTGGGGGCCAAGCCGCCCAAGCTGAATCTGGACGGGCTGACCCAGTTCGACAAGAGTGCGCTGACCTCCGTGGACTTCACGGCCAAGCTGGCGGGCGGTGATATCCAGACGCTGAGTTTTTCGGCCGACGCCAATAAACGCAGCGTCAGCATGACCGGTGTGGTGGGCGATCTCAACTTGAGCGTCGACACCCGCAACACCGCGATTCTGGGCAACGCCGCGCAGCAAGCCAAGGCGTTGCAGACCTACCTGACGAAGTTCGATTCAGCCCGTGCCCGCGGTCACGGCGACGAAGAGTTGATGGGCATGTTCAAGGACGCGTTCACCACCTTCAATACCAATGTCGGTAGCGCGGCGGCTACCACGAGCGGGGCGGTGTTGAACGATACCGACCATGCGATGTTGACCGGCCTTGCGGATTTCAGCGCGTCCATCAGCCAGCACGCGCAGTCGGTCAACCCGATGCGCACCAACGAGGTGGACACCTTCGCCTACACCGTGTCGCAGTCGACCCAGGCCAAGGGCGCGCAGGCCAATCGCAGCATCGATCAGCAGCAGCAGTCGCAGCTCAGTGCCAGCTATCACCAGGCGCTATACCCGGGCACCAGCTTGAACCTGACCCTGGACAAAGACTCGCAGAACTACACCTATTTCAAGATTGCCGACAGCGCCAGCAGCTCGTCGAGCATCGCCTACAGCAAGAACGCAATCATTTCGGCGGCACTGTCGCAGTCGTCCACGCAGTCCAAGACCGCGCTTACCTATGTGCTCGGGCAGTTGCAGTCGACCGTCACCACACCCAAGCAGGTGGCGCAGGCGAGCAGTGTCAAGGACTTGCTGGAGGATGCCCTCAAGCAGGACAAAGCCTCGGGCTTTGGTGGCAGTGGCAATGGCCCGGCATACAAGGCCGCCATCAACGGCATTCACGAGCGCGTGCTGGGTGCGTTGGACATCGCTACGTCAAATTGACAGCGTATGCGCCGGGGCACAGGGCCCCGGTGCGGCGTGTCAAGCCAGGGTGCAACCGGCGAACGCGGTCTGTTCCTGAATCGCGGTGGCAATGCTCTTGCGCGTGGCCACATGTTCGACGCCATGGCTGTCGGTAAACACCGCAGGCACGAGCACTTCTTTCTCTTCTTCGTCCATTTCGATGCTGAAACCCAGCAGCGCGAACGCTTCGCCATCCTGGCTGAGATTGGCTGCCGGGCGCCCGACGCGGATCGGGAACGGCAGGCTGACCTCACCGTTGCTGAGGGTGAAGACTTCCATCTCTTTTTTCGGGCGCGAGGCCTTGGCCTTGCCGCCGGGCTCTTTCATGGCCAGGTGGGTGTGGTTGAGCACCTTCAGGGCCAGGCCGTAGATGATGTTCTCGAACGCCGGATCGTTACGGAAATTGTGCAGGATCTGCGAAATCGAGAAACGGCTGCTCAGGTCTTCCAGGGCCGTGGCGTTGGCTTGCTCGATGTCCTTGATCTGCTTGAGTTCGCCCATCAGCTCATGGGCGCGATCGTCGTCGGTATCGTCCATCGCCTTGCGGATGGCGGCCCGCAGTTCACGGATCTTCTCGCTTTCGCCACTGGTATTGAAGGCATCGAGCACCATCTCGCTGATGTTCTTGGCCTGTGGCAGATGCTCGGAGCGATTGATCGCGTGTTCGTATTCGTCTTTGGGCGCCAGGGCGTGTGCAGCGGTCTCGGTGTTCGTGCTTTGCATTGTCGATCCATGTATCGGGTGAAGGGCGTGCAAGGTCGCGATGCCGGGTCGCGACGGTGCCGGGCAGGCATTAAATTCGCTTCTGGCCAGGAGTGCAATGGTGGCGGTGGTCGCAGGGCACTGGCCGAGACCAGTGGGCACCGCCCATCCATTGCGCTGCACTTTGTGCCGCCTTTGCCACTCACAACTTCATGAACCCATGATCGAGTGAGGATTGTATGGCTACGCACAAGCAAGAACATCGCCCGGTAGACGACGTATCCCAGGACCTCAACGAGGTACCACCCGAAGGCATCGAGCCGGACCTGACCCCCGCGCCGGGCACTCAGCGCGGGATTCCCGATGCCGAGCCGGCCCGTACTCAGCACGAGGCTCCAGCCTCGGCTACAAGCCCGGCGCCTGGCTTTAGCCAAAGCCAAGGCCAAGGCCAAGGCCAAGGCGAGAGTCAGACACAGAGCCAGAGCCAGAGCCCCGGCCAGACCCAAAGCCAGACGCAGAAAGATCTAGGTTTTGACCCGGATTCGCCGGATGTGGCCGATCCCCAGGTCGATCCGGTCGGGCCCGCACAGATTCCTGATGATGCCCCCGGCATGCAAGTGAAGAAGCGCGTCAATGACGATGAATACCCGCCTTATAACAAGCCGTAAGCGGCCGTCATTGTTACAAGATCAAGTCCCGACGACCCTTGTTTGTGTCTTGGCGATAACCGGTATATGCCACGCAGCCCACGAAAACCGCTGCCTGGCGCCGCGAGCCGCAGCCCAGACGCCTGGCGATGCCGGCCCAGGGCTGTACACGGACGCAGCCTGTTCTACACTCAGGCTGAAAACAACAAGAGTCCCAACCATAAGGGAAATCGTCATGATCGATTACAAGACCGAAAACCGTTGCTTGCTGTCCACCATCGCATCCGGGGAGATGCAGATCACCGGCAGGACTTCTCAGACTGTCACCGCGCTTATCCTGGCGGGTTTTCTGGCGGACCAGAAGACCTGCGAACCTGATGGCATGATGATGCATCGCGTCAGCCTGACGCCGGCAGGGCACCGATTACTGGAGGGTTTGTGGTACTGAAGCGTTTGATGATTTTGCGCTGACTGTACCGGCCTCTTCGCGGGCAAGCCTTGCTCCCACGGTGTTTAATGTTTCATCTTCATCCACCAGTGGTAGCAAGGCTTGCTCGCGAAGAGGCCCAAAACATCACCTCGTTGACTGCGGTTATACTCGTGTTTTTTCTCCGCAGGCTGCCCATGACCGACCCCCATCGCCTTCCCGTTCCCCTCGCCAAAGCCTATCGATTGCTCAACCATGGCCCGACCGTACTGGTCAGCGCTGCCCATGACGGCGCGCGCAATATCATGGCGGCCGCCTGGTCGGTGCCCATCGATTTCGACCCGCCCAAGGTCGCGGTGGTGCTCGACAAGTCGACCTGGACCCGCAAGCTGCTGGAAGCCTCGGGCACCTTTGTGCTGCAGGTACCGGTGGTGACCCAGGCCAATCTGGTCGAAACCGTCGGCTCGGTGTCCGGCTTGGCGCTGGATGAAGCCGGCGATGGCGACAAGTTCGAGCGCTACGGTCTGCAGACATTTGCCGGCGCGGTGATCGATGCGCCGTTGCTGGAAGGCTGCGTGGCCTGGCTCGAATGCCGACTGATCCCTGAGCCGCACAATCAGGAGACCTACGACCTGTTCCTCGGCGAAGTCGTCGCCGCCCATGCCGATTCGCGGGTGTTCAAGGAGGGCCACTGGGACTTTACCGGCCACGATGAGCTGCGCACCCTGCACCATATCGCCGGTGGGCATTTCCTGGTGATTGGCGAGGCGGTGCAGGGCAGTGAGCAGCCGCCGTTGCCTCCCAGCGGAGCCTGAACGGGCCGGACGGTACAGAGAATTTTGTAACCAAGGCTGTCCAATACCGCATGTTGGAGGCCTCAGCGCTATGCTCCGCGACGTCAAACGGAATTAATCATCACTACAGGCCGCTTTTCATGTCTACCCATTCTTTCTTCGATCGCGAGGTTGTAGAGCGCGCGGCAAAAAAAATGATGGAACACAAAAATGGCTCGAGTGCGCCGGGTTTGTCCCTCGAGCTTAAAGTCGCTATTGGCTGGAAGGAAAAAACAGAGGAGCAAATCCAGGCAGCATTCCGCGAAGCGGTGCTAAAGCTGCGTCGTGGCTGATTCGGTACCGGATTTCTCGAACGGCGAGGGCGATTACAATTTCATCTACACCAAGTTGATGGACAACGAGAACGACGTTATCGGTGTCGTCGCCTATTCAGTCTCAGCTGGCAGCGAGATCACCGAAGCAGGCTGATCTCTCATCCCCGCTCGATATTCACCACTCAAACGCCGGCCGCCGCACCATCTGCGCGGCCCGTTCGATGTCGGGTGCAAGCCAGCGATCCTCGTCATAGGCCGGCACCTCGTTGCGTAACAGTCGCCAGGCCCGGTCGGTTCCCGTCCCCAAACGCTGCGGCTGAAGAAACTCGAACGCCTGCGCCGCCAGCAAATACTCGATGGCCAGCACCTGAGTGGTGTTGTCGATGACCTTGAGCAGCTTCAGCGTGGCACCGGTGCCCAGGCTCAAGTGGTCTTCCTGCAGGGCCGAGGTGACGAAGTTGTCGACCACCGCCGGCTGTGCCAAATGGCGATTTTCCCCGACCAGCGCGGCCGCCACATACTGGGTGATCATCATCCCCGAATTGACCCCCGGCTGGCTCACCAGAAACGCCGGCAGGCCACTGACCAACGGGTTGATCAGCCGATCCAGACGGCGCTCGGCCACGCCTGCCAACTCCGCGACCGCAATGCACATCAGGTCCGCCGCCATGGCCAGCGATTCGCCGTGGGGATTGGCCTGGGACAGCACGCGATACGCCTCTGGAGTACCGACCACCAGCGGATTGTCGGTGACCGAGGCCAGTTCGGCATCGATCTGCCGCTCGGCGTGTTTGAACTGATCACGGCATGCGCCATGAATCTGAGGGATGGAGCGAATGCTCATGGCGTCTTGGGTGCGAATCCCGCGGCTGTTGGCGATGACTTCGCTGCCCGCCAGCAGGGTGCGCAGGTTTTGGCCGACGGTCTGCACGCCGGGATGCACCTTGAGCGACAGCACGGCCTCGTCGAAGGCGTCGATCTGCCCGCGCAGAGCCTCGAAGCTCATGGCGCCGATGATATCCGCCCATTGCGCCAGGTTGCTGGCATCGGCCAATGCCAGGCTGGCCAGGCCGGTCATGCAGGGCGTGCCGTTGACCAGGCTGAGGCCGTCCTTGGCTTGCAGTTCGACCACCGCGAGGCCCGTCTGATCCAGCGCCTGGGCGGCGCTCATCAGCAGGCCGCCGTGGGACACCTGGCCGATGCCGAGCAGGGCGATGCCGATATGGGCCATATGGGTGAGGTAGCCGACCGAGCCCTGGGACGGCACGCAGGGGGTGATGTCGTGGTTGAGCAGGTCCAGCAGACGTTGCACCACCGCCGGGCTGATGCCAGAGCGGCCGTGAGCATAGTTGTTGATGGCGGCGCAGATGATCGCGCGGGTCTGCTCGACTTTCAGCACCGGGCCGACCCCGCAGGCGTGGCTGAGCAGGGTGTTGCGCGACAGTTTGGCCAACTGCGGGCCTTGCAAGGCGATATCGCTGAGGGCGCCCAGGCCGGTGCTGATGCCGTAGGCACGCTCGCCGCGCTCGACGATATGGTCGACGATGGCGCGGGCATTGGCGATCTGCGCCCACACGCTGTCGGCCAGTTCCAGCCGCGCGCCGTGCCGCGCCACGGCCACGACCTGGCGCCAATCAAGAGGCTGATCGCCGCGGTGCACCGGCGGGCAATGCGCGCTGTTGGCAGCCGGACGCGCGGAAGTGGGGTCCTGGAGGGTCACGTTAGGATCCGTAGCAAGGGGAACCGCGCTCATTCGGCGTTCCTCTGTTGATGGCTGGAAACGAACTGGCGAAAGCGCTCGGTGGGCAGGCCTTCGAACAATTCTGCCGGGCTGCCTTGGGCATCGATCACGCCGTTGGCCATGAACACCACGCGGTTGGAAACGTGGCGAGCGAAGCCCATCTCATGGGTGACCACCAGCATGGTGCGGCCTTCTTCGGCCAGCGAGCGCATGACCCGCAGCACCTCGCCGACCAGTTCCGGGTCGAGGGCCGAGGTGGGCTCATCGAACAGCATTACCTGCGGGTTCATGGCCAGCGCCCGGGCAATGGCCACGCGCTGCTGCTGGCCGCCGGAAAGGTGCGCCGGGTAATAGTCGCGGCGGTCGAACAGCCCGACCTTGTGCAACAGTTGCTCGGCTTCTTCACGGCACTCGGCCGCCGAACGCTTGAGCACCCGCAGCGGGCCTTCCATGACGTTCTGCAGCACGGTCATGTGCGACCACAGGTTGAAGCTCTGGAACACCATGCCCAACTGGCTGCGCATGCGCTCGACCTGGCGCTTGTTGCCGGGCACTTGGCGGCCGTCGCGCTGGCGTTTCATTTCGATCAATTCGCCGTCGAGGCTGATGCTGCCTTCGTCCGGGGTTTCGAGCAGATTGATACAGCGCAGGAAGGTACTCTTGCCCGAGCCGCTGGCGCCCAGGATCGACACCACGTCACCCTTGTGCGCTTCCAGCGAGATGCCCTTGAGCACCTGCACCTGGCCAAAGGATTTTTGCAGGTTGGCGACCGACAATGCGGCCGATGAAGGCGTATTCATGAGGGCTCCAGGTGATTTATTCGGGGGAGGGGCTGGCGGTTTCGGTGGCGAGCGCGGCGCTCGGGCCATGCGGGCGCTCGCGCAGATGCGGCGTCAGGCGATGCTCGAGCCAGCCAATGGCCCGCACGATCAGGAAATTGAGCAGCAGGTAGATCACCGCCGCGCAGGCGAATACTTCCATGGTCCGGTAGGTGCGCTGGATGATTTGCTGGGCCACGCCAGTCACATCCCACACCGTTACCAGACTCGCCAATGCGGTGGACTTGACCAGCAACACGGCCTCGGTGGAATACGCCGGCAGGGCCTGGCGCAGTGTCACCGGGGCGATGATCCGGCGCAGCAGCGTCCAGCGCGACATGCCGATGGCCAGCCCTGCTTCGATCTGGCCGTGAGGTACGCTAAGCAGGCCGCCGCGGATGATCTCAGCGGTGTAGCCGGCGGTGCACAGCGCCAGCGACACCACTGCACAGCCATAGGGCGAGCGCAGCACCACCCAGGCGAAACTGTCACGGATGGCCGGGAACTGCCCCAGGCCGTAGTAGATGAGGAACATCTGGATCAGCAGCGGCGTGCCGCGAAACAGCATGATGTAGAAGCGTGCCGGGTAACTGAGCAGCGGCCAGCGGCTGACCCGCAGGCTGACGATACCCAGCGACAAGGTCAGGCCCAGCGCCAGCGAAGTGAAGAACAACGTCAGCGTGGTCGGCAATGCCGCCAGCAGCTTGAGCATGGTGTCGGCAAGAAAGGTGAAATCGATCATGGCAGGCGTCCGCAGTCAGGGGATCTGGCGACGCTGGGTGCGTCGTACGCGGGCTTCGGCAAAGCCGAACAGCCGACCCGAAAGGCCCGTCAGGATCAGGTAGAGCACCGCCCCGACGATGTAAAAGGTGAAGTACTGGCGCGTCGAACCGGCAGCCACCTGGCTGGCGCGCATCAGCTCCACCAGGCCGATCACCGAAATCAGCGCCGAGTCCTTGAGGCTCATCTGCAGCACATTGCCCAGGCCCGGTAATGCGTAGCGCATGACCTGCGGCACCAGCACCCGGCGAAAGCGCATCGCCGTGCTCATGCCGATCGCCAAGGCAGCCTCCAGCTCGCCCTTGGCCACTGCCAGATACGCACCGCGAAACACTTCGGCCTGGTATGACCCGGAGATCAGCCCCACCGCCAGGGCGCCGACCAGGAACGGCGGCACATTGATATAGCCTTCGCCGCCAAACCAATGCCCCACCGCCGACACCACGCTGGCGCCGCCAAAATAGAACAGATAGATCACCAGCAACTCGGGAATGCCGCGGAACAGGATCGAATACAGGTCGCCCAGCCAGCGCAGGCTGCGCCGCCGTGACAGCTTGGCGGCAGCCACGAGGCTGCCGAACACCGCGCCGACCAGCAGCGCGGCGAACGTCAGCAGGATGGTCATGCCGGCGGCCTTGAGCAGGGCCATGCCCCAACCGGTATCACCGAAGCTGAGCAGTTGCAGGATATTCATCAGGGTTGCCTCTCAGGGCGCTGGCTATGCACCCAAACGTGGGCGAGCCGAGGAACTGCCTCGCCAGCACACGGCTGGCGAGGCGCCAGGGCGACTCAGGACTTGGGTGTCAGGTCGACCTTGAACCACTTCTCGCTGAGCTTCTTCACCGTCCCGTCGGCCAGGGCGTCCTTGAGGGCCGCGTCGAACCGAGCCTTGAGGTCGGCGTCCTGCTTGCGAAAGCCCAGGGCTTCGCCGTCGCCGAAGATCGGCCCTTTGATTTCCGGACCGGTGTAGGCCAGGCCTTTGTTCTCGTCCTTGGCCATCAGCGAGTTGAGGAAGGTCACGTCGTCGAACACCACGTCGATACGACCGGCTTGCAAGTCGAGCACCGCCTCGGCGGACGAACCGTATTCGCGCACGGTGGCGATGTCCTTGAACTGCTCGTCGATAAACGGCGTGTAGACGGTGCCCGAAGCGATGCCGATGGTCTTGCCTTTGAGCGCTGCCTTGACGCTGGCCATCGCAGCGCTGGTCTTGGCACTGTCGGTACCCAGGGTCAGGGCGGCGGCCTCGCCCGGTGTGCCGGGGAGAGCCTTGGCATCGAGGGCAACGAAGCTGGCCGGGGTGCTGGCGTAGGGGATGGAGAAGTCCATCACCTGCTTGCGCTCGTCAGTGATGACAATGGCGTCCATCAGCACATCGAACTTGCCGGCGTTGAGGCTGGCGATCATGCCGTCCCAGTTCTGCACCGCGATGTTGCATTTGAGCTTCATGCGCTGGCAGAGAATATCCATCAATTCCGGCTCGAAGCCGCTGATCTTGCCACCGGGCAGGGTCAGGTTCCACGGCTCGTAGGAGCCTTCGGTGGCGATGTTGACGCTGGTCCAGTCCTTGGCCTGCGCCATCGGCAGGAACGCCATCAGCGCGGCGCCCAGGGTAGCTGCTGTAAACCAACCGGTTTTGCTGGAATGTGTCATGTGTCCCGCCCTGATTATTGGTCTGGTTGTAGGGGATGACTGAGTCCCCTATGCTTGTACATACAAGTACTAGCAATTAAAAGGCCAGAATCGCCCGGGCGTTGGACAAACTCCTAACTCGTTGTTTCACATTGTTTTGCCGCGCTGCGAGGCCTTGCCTGCGCAATGCTGAAGCTGCGCGCGTGTGCACTTTCGGAGCGGCTTTATGACCAAGTGTTACCTGCTGGTGCGCTAAGCCGGTGCTAGGTCGGCGCTACTTCGACGCAGAGTTGCCGCCGAGTCGGCGCCCAATCCGCGTCGGTCCTCAAACCGGCCGGGCAGTCACCCCATGGTACTGGCGATCGAAATACACCAGTCCCGCAGCCTCGCCCTGACGTTCCAGCGCCACCACCTCGCAGAACAGGATGTCGTGGGTGCCCACGCTTACCGTCTTGCTGACGCGGCAATCGAACGACGCTGCCGCACCCTCCAGCACTGGCGCCCCGGTTACCCAGGTGTGCCACTGCGCGGCGGCGAAACGCTCGGTCATGTCCGTCTTGCCGCCGAACAGATTGGACAGCTCGTGTTGACCGTGGGCCAAGGTATTCACACACAGCGTAGCGTTGGCGCTGAACGCCGCATGCACCGAGGCCGAGCGGTTCAGGCACACCAGCAAGGTAGGCGGATCGTCGGTGACGCTGCACACCGCCGTGGCGGTAAAGCCCGCGCGTCCGCCAGGGCCATCGCTGGTGATGACATTGACCGCTGCTGCCAGGCCGGCCATGGCGTGACGAAAATCGTCGCGGGTTACGACTTCCTGAATAAACGGCGTTGATTCTGACGCTTGCATGACAAGGCTCCCCTCACGCCTGACGCGTGAGATAGTCCAGTAGAACGCGATTGAAAGTGGCTGGATCGCTGACGCTGGAGGCATGGCCGCCGTATTCGAGCAGTGCCAGTTCACCGTTAGGCAAAGCATCCGCCAGATGCTGGGAGCGCTGCCATGGCACGAGCATGTCGTCGCGGTTGGCAATCAGCAGGGTCGGGGTCTGAATGGTGCTCAAGTGCGCTTCGACATCGAAGCCCTGCAACGCGGCAATGCGCTTGAGCAAATTCTGTGGCTCGGGGAAGTGCGCCAGGGCATGGGCATCGTCCTCGGCCAATTGCGCGCTGTTGGCGGCGATCCAGTCGGCGGGATACAAAAACAGCGCCTGGGCCTGCACATAGGCCGCCGGGCCGCTGTCGCGCAGCAGGTTCTTGCGCACCGCAAAGCAGCGTGCACTGTGCGGATTGGGGCTGCTCCAGGCGTTGATCAGCACCTGGCTTTGCAGCAACTGTGGGCGCTGCAGGGCCAGCTCCAGGCCGACCAGTCCACCCAACGCGTGACCGATGAAATGGCAGCGCTGCACTTCGATGCCATCGAGCAGCGTCAGCAGTTCGCGGGCCATATCGGCGATCGAATAATCATCCGCCAATGTTGCCGGGCTGCGGCCGCTGCCGGCCTGATCGTAGACCACCACGCGATAGTGATCGGTCAGCACAGGCAGTTGCGGGCCCCAGAAACGTGCCGAGCCACCCAGGCCCGAGCTGAGCACCAGGGTCGGCGCAGCGGCGTCTTGGCGACCGAGAATTTCGTGATACATGCAAGGCTCCAGTGCGGGCCCTCAGGGCCCGTCCAGGTGGAAGAGGGCGCTTTAGCCGATATGGGCAATGCTGGCGATTTCGATCAGCGCCTCGGGTTTGACCAGGCCGCATTGGATGCAGTAGCGCGCGGGCTTTTCGCCGGCGAAGTACTCGGCGTACACCGCGTTGATCTTCGGATAGTCGGCCCAGTCGCGGAGCATGATCATGTTGAAGGTGACGTCGTCCATCGTGCCGCCGGCGGTCTCGATTACCCCTTTGATGGTCTCCAGCACGTGGCGGGTCTGGCCGGTGGCATCGCCTACATGCACCACGTTGTTGTCCTTGTCGAAGGGCAGGGTGCCAGACACGTACAGAATGCCGTCGGCCATGGAACCCGGCACGAACGGGGCGATGGGAACGCCGGTGCCGGCAGGGATGATTGCTTTCTTGCTCATGGTCACACTCCTTGATGATCAGTCTTGAGGGGTAAAGGTGGCGCAGAAGTCATCGACGCTGGCGACCCAGCCGAAGAAGGTCTCGATGTTGAACAGCGCGGCCTGTTGAGCAAATGCCGGGCCAGCCTGGTGGGTGGCATCGGCGAGCACCACGCCGAAGTACTCGAGGAAAAACCCATCGCGCAGGGTCGATTCCACGCACACGTTGGTGGCGATGCCGGTGAACACCAGATTGCGAATGCCGCGGCTGCGCATCAGGCTGTCGAAGTTGGTGTTGAAAAAGCCGCTGTAGCGGGTCTTGGGCACCACCATGTCGCCGGGCTGCGGCTTGAGCTCGTCCACCAACTCATAGTCCCAGCCGCCCTTGGCCAGTAACGTGCCGTGAAGCTCAGGGCGCGAGCGCATGGTTTTCAGCGCGTTGGACTTGTGCCAGTTGGGCGAGCCGGGGCCGCCGGCCTCGACGTATTCCGGGTCCCAGCCGTTCTGGAAGAACACCACCGGCATGCCGGCAGCGCGAGCGGTGGTCAGGGCTTTCTGGATATTGGCGATCACTGGGCCCGTGGTGCTGACGTCGAAACCGGCCAGGTCCAGATAGCCACCCAGGCTGGAATAGGCATTCTGCATGTCGACCACCACCAGCGCGGTTTCGCTGGCCTTCAGGCTCAGGGCCTCCGGGCGGGCGGGCAGGGTGCGGGAGGGCTGGCTGTCCTGGGGCAGGCTGTAACCGGAAACGGGGGCGTTCATCATGCGGACTCCTGCAAGGTATTGATGTGTTGGCGCGAGTGCATCAGGGGCTGGATCTTGCTGCCGAAGTCCTCGACGCCCTTGATGAAGTCGTCGAACACCAGCATCACGCCCTGGGTGCCGGGCACCGTGGCGACCTCATCGAGCATGCGTGCCACCGAGGCCCATGAGCCCACCAGGGTGCCCATGTTGATGTTCACCGCTGAGGTCGGGTCGGCCATCTGGCGCATGTTCGACCCCGGGCTCTGATCGGCGGCGCCTTTCTCGCCGAGCCAGGCGATGGCTTCCTGATCGGCACCGGCCTTGATGAATTCCCAGCGCTCGCGGGCGGCGTCATCGGTGTCGTCGGCGATGATCATGAACAACGCGCAGGCGGTGACGTTACGCCCGGTCCTGGCATTGGCTTCGACCAGCTTGGCAGCGGTCGGGGCGAAGGCGGTGGGGGTGTTGACGCCCTTGCCGAAGCAGAAGTTGTAGTCCGCGTACTGCGACGAGAAGGCCATGCCGGTTTCGCTCTGGCCAGCGCAGATGATCTTCATGTCGGCCTGGGGCTGCGGGCTGACGCGGCAGTCGTCCATGGTGAAGTACTTGCCCTTCAGGTTGCTGTGCCCGGTGGTCCACAGGTCGCGCAGCACCTGAGTGTATTCGGCGAGGTAGTCATAGCGCGTCGAGAAGAACTCGTCGCCGGGCCACAGGCCCATCTGCTCGTACTCGGGCTTTTGCCAGCCGGTCACCAGGTTGACGCCGAAGCGGCCGTTGGAGATGGAGTCGATGGTCGCCGCCATGCGCGCGACGATCGCCGGCGGCAGGGTCAGGGTGGCGGCGGTGGCGAACAACTGGATGCGGCTGGTGACCGCTGCCAGGCCGGCCATCAGGGTGAAGGATTCAAGGTTGTGCTCCCAGAACCCGGTCTTGCCCCCAAAGCCGCGCAACTTGATCATCGACAGGGCGAATTCAAAGCCGTAGTGCTCGGCCTTTTGCACGATCTGCTTGTTGAGTTCGAAACTGGGCATGTATTGCGGTGCGTTTTCCGAGATCAGCCAACCGTTGTTGCCGATCGGGATGAAAATGCCAATGTCCATGTGCGTGGCCTCTTTGATACGGTGCTTCGTTCGAGTTAAGGCGCCTCTGGTGCAGCAGGCGATTGACGAGAGACACAAAGCATTAAGCAGGCCAGTTTTCTAAATCTGTTATTAAACAACGGCTTGTATAATCTTTAGGTTTATTTCGGACCATTTGGTCTGAACTAGAGCACTTGGTTTGTGCATGCTGCACAGCAATGGGGCAATTTGGGCGTGATGGGTATCAATACCAGCCCGAGGATGTCGCCGCCGCTGCGCTCGGGTTAGAGTGCGCGGGTATTCCAGCTGGAAATGGTCATCGACGTGAATAACGAAACCCCTGCCAAGGCATCGGATGCTGGCAAAGCCGGCACTCGCAAGATCAAGTCCGGCGTGGCTAAAAGCGCGCCTGCGCCCAAACCCCCTGCGCCCAAACCCAAGACGCCTGCCTCACGCACTGCCAAGCCCGCCGCGAAAGCCAGGCCCGCCGCTTCAGCCAAGGTCGCAAAGACCCCGCGCGAACCCAGCGCCACCACGGTGAGCCGGCGCATGCGGCTGGTCGAGGGCAAGCGCACAGCCATTCTGGAGGCCGCGCTGGAGATCTTTTCCCGCTTCGGTCTGCACGGCACCAGCCTCGACCAGGTCGCCAGCATGGCCGACGTGTCGAAGACCAACCTGCTGTATTACTTCAGCAGCAAGGAAGAGCTCTACATCAGTGTGCTGCGCCAGTTGCTGGAAGTCTGGCTGCTGCCGTTGCGCGGCTTCAGCGTCGACCAGGATCCGGTCCAGGCGATCAGCGAGTACATCCGCGTCAAGCTGGAGTTGTCTCGCGATCATCCGGCCGAATCGCGGCTGTTCTGCCTGGAGATCATCCAAGGCGCGCCGTTGTTGCTGACCGAGCTGGAGCAGCCGCTGCGCGATATCGTCGAAGCTAAAGTGGCGGTGATTCAGGCGTGGATAGATGCCGGCAAGCTGGCGCCGGTCGAGCCGCATCACTTGATATTTTCGCTGTGGGCGACGACCCAGCATTACGCTGACTTCCGCGCGCAGATCGACGCGGTGACGGGCAAGACGCTGGACGATCCGCTGTTCTTCAATGAGGTGCTGGGCAATCTGCAGGGTTTGATTCTGAACGGTATTCGGCCGCGCTGAATCAGGGAGATTGGCGGCGAAGGGGCCGGTGCGGGCAACCTCGATACAAACACCGCCCGCTTTTCGTGCTCCCATGCACAAACCAAGTGCTCTATTTCAGACCATTTGATCCGCCAAAATAACTAACCATCTGATACAGATCACTATTTAGAGAGTGGCACAGTTTCTGCTTTTCTCCGGACACCAACTCTGCCGGGTGTCCCGGTGCATCGTCCACGTTGCATCAAGAGAGAGGATTGTCGAATGACCCTGCAATACGTGCCCATCATCGATCTCGCTCCATACTTCTCCGGCCAGCCTGAGGGCAAGGCCGCCGTGGCACAGGCCGTGCGCCAGGCGTGCAAGGACATCGGTTTTCTGGTGATCACCGAGCACCAGATCCCGGCCGAGTTGATCCAGCGGGTGTCCGCGCAAACCCGCGCGTTCTTCGACATGCCCCTGGCTGAAAAGCGCAAGGTCGATCGCCCCAGCCCCGAGATGGTGCGCGGTTACAGTGCAGTCGCCGAAGAAAGTCTGTCGTACTCGCTGGAAGAAAGCGCGCCAGGCGACCTCAAGGAATCCTTCTCCATCGGCCCCAGCGACGTGCCCGCCGATGACTACTACCACAACGCCGTCGCGGGCCCGCATTTCGCCCCCAACGTGTGGCCGGCCGAGCATTTGCTGCCGGGTTTCCAGCGTGCCTATCGCGAATACTTCAGCGCCATGAGCGAACTGGCGCAGTCGCTCATGCGCCTGTTCGCCTTGGCGCTCGAGCTCGACGAGCATTTTTTCGACGACAAGATCGACCGCCACATCAGCATGTTCCGCAGCCTCAGTTATCCGGACATCAAGACCGAGGTCGAGGCCGGGCAGATGCGCGCCAGTGCCCACACCGATTACGGCAGCCTGACCATCGTGCGCCCGGACAACGCCCTGGGTGGCCTGCAAGTGCGCAACCGCCAGGGCGAGTGGGTCGACGTGCCCTATGTGGCCGACGGCTTTGTGGTCAATATCGGCGACCTGATGATGCAGTGGACCAACGACGAGTGGATCTCCACGCTGCACCGCGTGGTCAATCCGCCGCTGGCCAGCGCCACCGACAACCGCCGCCAGTCGCTGGTGTTCTTTCACCAGCCCAACTACGACACCCTGATCGAATGCCTCCCCGGTTGCCTGCCCGCGGGTAGCGTACCGCGTCATGCGGCGGTGACCTCGGGCGATCACTTGCTGGCGAAGTTCGTCAAGCAGACTACTTTCGGCGGCAGCAAGGTGGCGTGATGAATACCCTCTCGTACGTCAATGTTTTCGCCCAGGACATCGAAGCGCTGAGCGGTTTTTATGCGCAGCTGTTCGGCTTCGAGGAGATCCAGGCGATCCGTTCGCCGATCTTTCGCGGCCTCGACACGGGCAAGTCGTGTATCGGCTTCAATGCTCCCCAGGCTTATGCATTGTTGGGTCTGGAACAGTTCGCCGGCAGCACCGGCGCCAGGTTCCTGCTCAACATCGACGTCGCCAGCCAGGCCGAAGTGGATCGCCTGGTACCCCTGGCCGTGGCCAGTGGCGCGACGTTGGTCAAGGCGCCTTACCAGACTTACTACCACTGGTATCAGGCGGTGTTGCTCGATCCCGAACAAAACGTATTCCGCATCAACTTCATGGGTTGAATGCCGGTAATTGCCTTCGCTGTCCAACCATCAGGAAATAGACTCGATGCTCAACGGATTTCGTAAAAATGCTGTGGCGGTTGCAATCGGCCTTGGGGTGGCCAGTGGCGCGATGGCGGAAGGCCTGACCCTGGAAAAACCAGCGAAGATCGCCATGGTGTACATCAGCCCGCGCAACGACGGCGGGTGGACCCAGGCGTTCGACGAAGCTCGGGTCAAGCTGGAAAAAGACCTCGACACCAAGATCCAGTACGTCGAAAGCGTCCCGGAAAACGCCGCCGCCATCACCCCCGTGGTCGACCGCCTGATCGCCCGTGGCGCCAACGTCATCATCGGCACTGCGTTCGGCTACTCCGACACCTTCCTGGAACTGGCAAAAAAATACCCGAAAGTGGCCTTCCTCAACGGCTCGGGTACCACCAATGCGCCGAACCTCGAATCCTTCTACGGCCGCACTTACGAGAGCCAGTACCTGTGTGGCATGGCCGCCGGCGCCGCGTCGAAAACCGGCAAGCTGGGCTTCGTTGCCGCCAACCCCTTCGGCCAGGTCAACTGGACCGTCAACGCCTACGAACTGGGCGCCTTGCAGATCAACCCCAAGGCCACCGTCAACGTGATTTTCACGGGTGCCTGGAACGACCCGGTCAAGGAGCGCGCCGCGAGCATGGCGCTGATCGACAGCGGCGCCGATGTGATCGGCCAGCACGTCGACACCCCGACACCGCAGATCGTCGCTCAGGAACGCGGCGTGCTCGGCACCGGCCATCACCGCGACCTCAGCGAGTTCGCCCCCAAGGCCACGGTGTGCTCGTCGGAGTGGGTGTGGGATCGCTTCCTCGGCCCGGAATTGAAAAAGATCATCGCCGGCAACTGGATGCCGCCGGCCAATGGCGCGCTGCTGTCTATGCAGCAGGGCGGTACCGACATCACGCTCAAACCCGGCGACAAGATCTCCGCCGCCGATCAGGCGAAAATCATGGCCGCGCGCGACAAGCTGCTCAAGGGCGAACTGCTGATCTACAGCGGGCCGATGAGCGACCGTGATGGCAAGGAACGCATCGCCGCCGGTCAGCACCTGGCCGATCCGGACCTGTGGAAGATGGACTGGTTCGTCAAGGGAGTGATCTCCCAGCAATGAGCCAGATCAACGCGATTCAGCTGACCGGCATCAACAAGTCGTTCGATGGCTTCCAGGCGCTGAGCGATGCCAGTTTTACCGCCTGCTGGGGCGAGGTGCATGCGTTGCTCGGCGAGAACGGCGCGGGCAAGTCCTCGCTGATGAACATCGCTGCCGGTCTGTATGCACCGGAAAGCGGGTCGCTGTTGATCAACGACAACCTGGTGCGGCTCAAGGGCCCGAGCGATGCCAGCGGGCATCGGATCGGCATGGTGCACCAGCATTTCAAGCTGGTGCGGCCCTTTACCGTGGCCCAGAACATCATCCTCGGCTTGCCGGCCGAGCCCGGCGCTGGCAGCTACAGCAAGCGCCTCAAACACCTCGAAGCACAGATCACCGCCAAGGCGGCGGAACTGGGCTTCGCCATCGACCCGCGGCAGATCGTCGAGACCTTGTCGGTCGCCGAGCAGCAGCGTGTGGAAATCCTCAAGGTGTTGATGGCCGGGGCGCGCATTCTGATTCTCGACGAGCCCACCGCCGTGCTCACCGATCAGGAGGCCGAACGCCTGCTGGCGACCGTGCAGTCGTTCGCTCGCCAAGGCGCGGCAGTGGTGTTGGTGACGCACAAGATGGCCGACGTCAAACGCTATGCCGACCGCGTTACGGTGATGCGCGGCGGTCGGACGGTGCAGACGCTCGCCCCGCAAGGCGTTTCGATCGAGCAACTGGTGCGCCTGACCGTCGGTGAGTCCGCGCCTACCGCCGAATATCAGGCCGCCAGCCCCGGCGAAGCGCGCCTGGTGGTGCGTGATCTGCGCTCCCCAGCCGGGCAGGGGCCCTTGCGCGGTATCGACATGACCCTGCACGCCGGGCAGATCTACGGGATCGCCGGGGTCGGCGGCAACGGCCAGAGCGAATTGGCCAATGCGTTGATGGGCCTGGCGCAGGCGACCGAGGGCGAAATCCTTTTGCAGGGCTTTGGTGACCTGCGCACCGCCAGCAGCGAGTCGCGCCGGGCTTTGGGCATCGCCTCGATTCCCGCCGACCGCTACGGTGCGGCACTGGCCGGCAGCCTGTCGGTGGCGGAAAACTTCGGCATCGGCCAGATCCACAGCGGGCGCTATGGGCCCTTTGCCTTTCTGCGCGGTAAACGGTTGCAGGAGGACGCTGCGGCCGCGATCGAAGCTTTCGACGTGCAGGGCGTGCGCTCGCTCAAGCAAAAGGCCGCGCTGTTGTCGGGCGGCAATGCGCAAAAACTGGTGATCGCCCGCGAGTTCAGCCGCGAGCCGCAGTTGGTGCTGGTGCACAGCCCCAGCCGTGGCCTGGATGTGCGCGCCACGCAAGCGGTGCACGGGCGTTTGCGCGCCGCCCGCGATGCTGGCGCGGCGGTGTTGGTGATCAGCGAAGACCTCGATGAAGTGCTGGCCCTGGCCGACCGCATCGGGGTCATGAACGGCGGCCGTATCGTCGCGCAATTCGAACGCCCTGCCGATCGCCAGGCGATTGGTCGGGCCATGGTGAGTCATGACTGAGACAACGATGGCTGCTTCTCCCGATACGGGCGCCCCGGCCGCTGCAGGTGCGCGTCAGCCCTGGCTGGCGCGGCGCTACACCCTGGAAATTCGCCAGCAACTGGGCTGGGGCTGGCAGGCGCTGATCATCGCTCTGGCGCTGGTGGTCGGCCTGGCGATCTGTGCGGCGATCCTGATCGGCGCCGGCGTGCCGGCCGCGCAGTTGCTCGACGAGTTCGTGGTGCTCACGGTGCTCGATCCGCAGAACTTCAAGGCGGTGCTGTTTCAGGCGGCACCGATGATCATGGTCGGCCTCGCCGGCTGCATGGCGTTTCGCGCGCGCTTCTGGAACCTGGGCCTTGAAGGGCAGATGATCTGGGGCGGGATTGGCGCCACGGCGGTGTCGTTGTTCGACATCGGCCCGGACAGCCTGCGCCTGCCGCTGATGCTGGTGGTGGCAATGCTTTGCGGCATGCTCTGGACGCTAGCGCCGGTGCTGCTGAAGTTGCGCTTGAAGGTCAACGAGATCATCTCGACGCTGATGCTCAACTACATCGCCGCCAACTTCCTCCTGCACCTGCTGTACGGCAGCTGGAAGGACCCGCGCGACAACTTTCCGTATTCGCCGCCCTACCGGGCTTTCGAGCGCCTGCCGGATCTGTTCGATGGCTTCAATGCCGCCATCGTCCTGGCCTTGGTAGTCACGCTGCTGGCGCTTTGGTTCATCGGGATCTCGCGGGCCGGGCTGTACCTGCGCTTCGTCGACGCCAACCCGCGGGTCGCCGGCGCGGTCGGCGTGCCGGTGCGCAAGATGATCGTCGGCACGGTGTTGTTGTCCGGGGCGCTGGCGGGCATCGCCGGGTTCATGGTCACGGCTGGGCAGGAAGGGCGCCTGACTCAGGCGTTCTATCAGGGCTACGGTTTTTCCGGGATTTTGATTGCCTTTCTGGCGCGCAACAACCCGCTGGCGGCGACCCTCGTTGCACTGCTGGTGGCCATGCTGTTCGTCACCGGGCGCAGCCTGCAGGTGTTCTATCAGATTCCGTTTTCGATGGTGCAACTGATCCAGGCGATCCTGGTGATCTGCGTGGCCTCGTCGGACTTTTTCATTCGCCACCGCATGCGGCGTATCCAGGGCAGTGACGCCCCAAGCGGAGAACTGTGATGGACCTGATCGCCAACTGGTTGGGCAACTCGCCGGATTTCGCCGTGCCGTTCGCTTTGGCTGCGCTGGGTTTGATCATCACCGAGCGGGCCGGGGTGCTGGCGTTGGGTGCCGAAGGGCTGATGCTGGTCGGCGCGCTGGCCGGGATCGGTGCGCAGATGAAATTCGGCACGCCGATGATTTCGCTGCTGATAGCCATGCTCGCGGCCAGCGTGGTATCGCTGCTGTTCGCGTTGATGGTGATCGTGTTGCGCATCAACCAGGTGATCGCGGGGCTGGCGCTGGTGTTTTTCTGTCAGGGCCTGACCGGCTTGCTCGGCACCTTGCTGGAGTGGACCAACCACCCGGTCAGTGGCCTGGCGGCGGTGCATCTCTGGCCACTGTCGGAGCTGCCGCTGGTGGGCAAGTTGTTCGTGCAGAACCCGGTGGTGTACCTCACGGGGCTGATCTTTTTGGCAGTGGTGGCGTTTCTGGAGCGCACTCAGGGCGGGCTGCGCTTGCGGGCCGTGGGCGAGAATCCCCAGGCGGCCGACGCGGCGGGGATTTCGGTGTTCAATTACCGGTTGGCGGCGATTCTGGCGGGCGGCGCGCTGATCGGTTTGGCGGGGGGTTATATTTCGGTGCTGAGCACCAAGATGTGGATCGCCGACATGACCGGCGGCCGGGGCTGGATCGCGGTATCGCTGGTGATTTTCGCGCGCTGGTCGCCATGGCGGGCGCTGGCGGGCGCGATTCTGTTCGGCTGCATCGAGGCGTTGATTCCGCAGCTGGCCGCCACTGGCGTGCGCTTGCCGCAGTATTTCGTGCAGATGACGCCCTATGCGGTGACCTTGCTGGTGATGATCTGGGTGGCCATGGGCAAGCGCCAGTCGGGCAGTCAGCCAGGGGCGCTGGGCGAGCCGTTCATTCGCGAAGAACGGCGTTGAAGCCGCGGGCCCTTTCGCGGGTAAGCCCTGTTCCCACACGTGTACGGCCCTGGAGCTGTGTGCATTGTGGGAGCAAGGCTTGCCCGCGAAGAGGCCGGTAAATCCAACACACATCCGCCGCTAGAGGTTCTTCGCCGCCCCACGAGTACCTGGATTCTCCAGTCGCTGAACGATCCTGTCCTTGATCAGCAAGCGCTTTTCCTTGAGCTTCCGGACCGTGTCGTCCGCTGCCGCGTTGGCCTCGGCCTGTACCACCTCGGCATCGATGCTGTCGTATTCGCCGAGCAGACTGTTGAGCAGGGCATCGGTCTGCCTGTGCTTGGCGACCTCTTCCTTGCTGAGTTTCAGGTCTTCGAACAGATTGTGCTTCACTGGCATCTCGTTTACCTCCACGGGATGGTTGAGGGGGATATCGCCACCTGAGAATAGTCACGATTGAGCGTTGGACCCCGTATTTCACTCGGATCGTTCCCTTGGGGTTGTGTATGCTGTGACCAACGTCACTCCAACCATCTCACACCTTCGAATGCAGGGACCGCCATGCCGCATCTTCACCTCGAATACACCCGCAACCTGCCGCTGCCCGATGTCGACGCCTTGTTGCTGCGCCTCAATCACGCATTGATGGCCACCGGGCAGATCGCCAACGAAGCCGATATCAAGAGCCGCGCCCTGGAACTGCAGACTTTCAGAGTAGGGACTGCGCCGGGCGAACGCGGCTTTTTGTACGCCAAGCTGGCGTTGCTGGCCGGGCGCTCGCCAGAGACCAAGAAGCACCTGTCCGATGCCCTGATCGCGGTGCTGAAAGAGGCGGCGGTTTGGCCCAAAGGTGTCGACATTCAGTTCGGGGTGGAGATCGTCGATATGCAGCGCGAGAGTTATGGCAAGGAGCGGCTGCAGTCCTGAAGGTGATGTGCACGTTTCAAGGGCGTCTTCGCGAGCAGGGGTTGCTCCCACAGTGCACGGTGCCTGCGCCGTATATTTGGGGAAGCCCGGCTTGCCCGCGAAGACGCCCGTGGCATCGACAACCTATGCAAGAGGAATAGTCAGTGGATTTCGGCTGGCAGATTGGTCAATACGGTGGCATCACCGTGATGTTTCCCGCAGCCATCGTCGTGGCGGTATGGTTGTGGGTGGCCAGTTGCCGGCGCGTCGGCCTGGAATGGCTGCTGACCCTGGCCATCGCCTATACCTTGGTGGGCGTCAGCAAGATTGCCTTCAAGGGCTGGGGCATCGGTTTCGAGACCCTGGATATCGCTGTGCTCAGCGGCCACGCGATGAACACCTCGCTGGTGGTCATCGTCTCCCTCAGCCTGCTGGCGCGGCAGATCGATCCACGCTGGCGGTGGCCGGTCGCGGTGGGCGCTACGCTGTGGACCTGGTGGTTCGCGGTCAAATGCGTGGCACCGGTCATTCATCCGTTGTCTGAAGCGGTGGCCGGTGCGCTGGTCGGCTCGGTGGGGGCCTGGTTGTTCCTGCGCCGCCTCGAACAGTTCGAGGTGCGCCGACTGGCGACGCCGGCCCTGGCGGCCGGCTTGATGCTGATGATGATCGCCGCGTCGTTGCCCAAGTACACCGCCGAACACCTGCTCAACCACTTCGCCATTTCGCTGTCCGGCGCCGAGCGTCCGCACCTGACGCCGCCCTGGCGTGAACCGCCGGAGTCCTGATTGCCGAGTTAATGCCCCAGCAGGCTCTCGCATCGATATATACTGCGCGCCATTATTCAAGGGAGAGCCTTGTGTCTATCGACATTCACTGGATCCGCGACAACGACAGCCTCGCCCGGCATTGCGCCCTGTGGCAGAGCCTGCCATTCGTAGCCGTCGACACCGAATTCATGCGGGTCGACACGTTTTACCCGATCGCCGGTTTGATCCAGGTCGGCGACGGCCAGAGTGCTTATCTCATCGACCCGTTGACTGTCAGCCAGTGGCAGCCCCTGGCGCAACTGCTGGAAAACCCCGCAGTGATCAAGGTCCTGCACGCGTGCAGCGAAGACCTCGAAGTCCTGCTGCGCCTGACCGGCAGCCTGCCCGCACCCCTGTTCGACACCCAACTGGCCGCCGGCTACCTCAACCTGGGTTTTTCGATGGGCTATTCGCGCTTGGTGCAGGCGGTGCTCGACATCGAACTGCCCAAGGGCGAGACCCGCTCCGACTGGCTGCAGCGCCCGCTGTCCGACACCCAGGTCAGTTACGCCGCCGAAGACGCGGTGCACCTGGCCGAAGTCTTCCGCAGCCTGCGACCGCAACTGTCTGACGAAAAATACGCCTGGGTGCTGGAAGACGGAGCCGAACTGGTTGCGCAATTGCGCCGCGAAATCGACCCGCGCGAGGTGTACCGCGAGGGCAAGCTGGCCTGGAAACTGGCCCCGCAGCAACTGGCGGTCTTGCGCGAACTCTACACCTGGCGCGAGCGCGAGGCCCGTGCCCGTGACGTGCCGCGCAACCGTATTCTGCGTGAAAACTCCTTGTGGCCGCTGGCCAAGACCCAGCCCGACAACCTGTCGGCGCTGGGCAAGATCGAAGACATGCACCCGCGCAGCGTGCGTCATGACGGCGAGTTCATCCTGCGCCTGATCAAGGACGCCGCGCAGCTACCTCCAGAGCAATGGCCTGAACCCTTGCCCGAGCCGCTGCCCATCGAGGCCTCGGCCATCCTCAAGCGACTGCGTGCCATCGGCCAGGCAGAAGGCGAGCGCTTGAACATCGCCCCTGAACTGATGCTGCGCAAGAAAACCCTCGAAGCCCTGCTCAAGAGCGGCTACCCCGCGGGACCTTACCAACTGCCCGATTCGCTGCGCGGCTGGCGCCGTGAACGTATGGGCCAGGCGCTGCTCGACAGCCTGGCCAACGCTGGAGATCAGCCTTGAAACGCATCTGTTCCATCTACAAAAGCCCGCGCAAGAACGAAATGTACCTCTATGTCCTCAAGAGCGACGCTCTGGAGCGCATTCCCGAAGGCCTGCTGACGGTATTCGGCAAACCGGTGCACGCGTTCGATCTGGTGTTGAGCCCCGAGCGCGCCCTGGCCCGCGAGGACATCAACCTGGTGCTCGAACACCTCGACACCCAGGGCTATCACCTGCAGATGCCGCCGGCCGAAGACGAGTACATCGAGCACCTGCCCGAAGAACTGCTGCGCCGCAACGACCCGATGTGAGATCGGCGTTGTTCCCACCTCTTCGGGATGATGCGAATGGCCCCTTCGCGAGCGAGCTCTGCTCCCACAGGGTGGGAGCCGGGCTTGCCCGCGAAGGGGCCGGCATGGCTGGCAAGTTCTCAACAATTTCACTGTAAGCGGCATTGCGCGCGTGTATCCTGCGCGCGCTGCCGTTCTGATTCTTCAAGGTTTTAAACATCATGCGCGTTCTGATCGCAGAACAGGAACATGCCCTCTACGCACGGCTGTTGCAAGAGGCTGCCCCGGACCTCGACGTCCTCACCAGCGGTGACTCTGCCGCGCTCTCGCGTCTCGCCAGTGATTGCTCGGTATGGCTGGGGCAACCCGACCTCATGGCTTCGCTGCTGCGTCAGGGCCATAAACCCGCCTGGCTGCAGAGCACCTGGGCGGGGATCACGCCGCTGCTGGCCCATGGCTTGCCGCGACAGTATCGTCTGACGCGCGCGGTCGGTATTTTCGGCCAGGTCATGGCTGAATATGTCCTCACCTATCTGCTGGGCCATGAGCGTGAAGTGCTGGCCCGCTTGGTCAGCCAGGTCGAGCGCAAGTGGGACGGGCGCCTCAATGCCAGCATCCAGGGCCGCAAGGTGCTGATCGTCGGAGTGGGCGACATCGGCGCCAGCATTGCGCGTTTTTTGCAGCCGTTCGGCGTCGAGCTGTACGGCATCGCCAGTGGTGCCCGGGAGCAGGCGCCGTTCGTCGAGATCGCGCCATTGGCCGATCTTCCGCGGATGGTGGCTCAGGCCGACTATGTGATCAATCTGCTGCCCAACACCGAGCAGACTCACGACCTGTACAACGCGGCGCTGTTCGCCCAGTTCAATCCGCAGGCGTTGTTCATCAATGTGGGTCGTGGCGTGTCCGTGGTCGATGCGGATCTGGTCGAAGCATTGAAGGTCGGCCATCTGGCCGGCGCGGTGATCGATGTCTGCCGCCAGGAGCCACTGCCGCAACAGCACCCGTTCTGGACCGCCTGGGGGTTGCTGCTGACCGGCCACAGCGCCGCCCCGACCTCGCCACGCGCGATGGTAGGGTTGTTCGTGGAGAATCTGCGCGCGTACCAGGCTGAGCAGCCGTTACGCGGGGAAGTGGACTTCGATCGCGGGTATTGAACCCGCGTGCTGGATCTCTGTGGGAGCGAGCCTTGCTCGCGAATCAGGCGCTGCGGTGTCTAGTCTGACGCCTTCCCGAGCGGGGCTGATCCCACAGGGATCTGTGCAAGCCAGGCCATTGTTTACAGGCTGAAATCGCCTTCCGCTGCCAGCTTGCTCAGGGGCAGGCGCGGGCTTGGCGTTTCACGAGCTTGCAGGTATTCAGCCAGGGTCGACTTGTCGCCCAGCTTGCCGATGGCCACGGCGGCGTGCAGGTCGTAACCTTCTGGCACCTTCAGCTCTTCGCGGGTTTTGTCCTGGTCGAAACCGGCCATGGCGTGGGTGTGCCAGCCGCTGATGCTGGCCTGCAACGCCAGGTGGGCCCAAGCCGCGCCAGTGTCGAAGGTGTGCCACAGCGCTGGCGACTCTTCGGTGGCGCCGGGAGCGGTAAAGGTGGTCTTGGAAACGACGATCACCAGTGCCGAGGCGTGCTGCGCCCACCCGCGGTTGAATTCGTTGAGCAGGCCCAGGAAGCGCTCCCAGTTCGGCGTATCACGGCGCGCGTAGAGAAAACGCCAAGGCTGCGAGTTATAGGCCGATGGCGACCAGCGGGCGGCTTCGAAAAAACTCAGCAGGGTTTTCTCGTCGATGGCCTCGGGGGTGAAGGCGCGTGGCGACCAGCGGTTGATGAAGTGCTCGTGGATTTCGTGTTCGGCGATACGTGGCGTAGAGCTCATCTGGCGTTCCTGATAAAGGATGGAATGAATGAGTACGAAAATATCCGGTCCGCAAAATTACTGCGATAGCGCGTGGCTGACAAGTAACTATCGCTCCTGATCGTGCCGGTCGCAGGGCTCTTTTGCGGGCAAACGTTGCCCCCACAGTGCAAGCCGAACCTGAGTGGTACATCTGCGGGTGCAAGGCCTGCCCGCGAAGGGGGCCAGTAACCTTGCACACAAGCGCCATCGGTCACTGGCACTTGACCTGCGCCCGCCGCACAATAGACTGGCCGGCGCTTCATACTCTTACTCGAGATCTGCATCATGGCCGCGAAAGTCGAACCCTTCTGGATCCGCAAGACCCTCTATCAGCTCGATACGGCTGAGTGGGAGTCGTTGTGCGATGGCTGTGGCCTGTGCTGCCTGCAAAAACTCGAGGACGAGGACGACCACAGCGTCTTCTACACCAGCATCGCCTGCAAACTCCTCGACCTGAAAACCTGCCAGTGCACCAACTACCCGCAGCGCAAAGCGTTCGTGCCTGACTGCATCCAGCTGACGCCAGGCCAGGCCGACGAGTTCAAGTGGTTGCCGCCCACCTGTGGCTATCGTCTGGTCAGCGAGCGCAAGGACTTGCCACTCTGGCATCACCTGGTGTGCGGTGATCGCGAGCAAGTGCACAAGCAGCGGATCTCGCAGTCGGGGCGCATGCAGCCGGAAGGCAGCGTGCCTGAGGACGACTGGGAAGACTATCTGATCTTTCGGGCGGGATGAGGCGGGTGGGATAAGCGCTTGGCGGGTGGACCGAGGGGCGCCGCAGGGCCCCTCGTTGCAGCAAGACCCGATCAGGCCTTGGGCGATTTCAGCGAATCGTTGCCAGTAATGGTAGCCGACTCGGTCGCTGCCACGGCATTGTCCTTGAGTTTGGACAGCTGAGCGCCAGCGCGTTCGATCTGCGCACGAACGCCGTCCATGTCTTCACGGCTTTTCTCGATCACGCTTTTGATGCGGCTGTGGCCGGTGAAGCCCCGCGCCAGGGCGACGCCGCCGATGGCCAGCTGGACCAGGCCGAATACGCCGCCGCGTCGCACCCCTTTGACCACCGATGCCACACCCACGAGGATGGAGCCCGCGCGCTCCCAGCCCTGCACGTTATGCTCGGGCGCAGGTTGCAGGGGGGCGCTCTTGACCAGATTCAGGGTTTTACTGTCGCTCATGATCACTCTCCAGATCGAGGCCCCGGAAGGGGCGGATACTAAGCTGACTATCAAACCCGGCGGCTGTTCCATCGGCTTACTTGAATTTTGGCCCTGAACGGGTGTTGAGGCCCTTGGCCAGACGGTCGTAAAGCACCACATTCACAGTAGCCGCGAGGTTCATGCAGCCGGTGGTGGGAATGTAGATGGTGTCTTCGCACCAGTCGCGCACGCTCTGGTCGAGGCTGCCGTCTTCAGGGCCGAAAATGTAGATGGCGCGATCCGGATGGGTGTACTCCGGCAGTGGCCGGGCGCCGTCCACGAGCTCGACCGCCACCGGTGTGCAGCCCAGCGGGATGATCTTTTGCAGATCGTCGATGCCGATCAGCGGGATGTCGTAGTGCACCCGCTTGGTGTCGGTAACGAAATCCCGGGCGCGCTCGTAGCGTTGGCCGGTGTAGAACACCGAATTGACCCCATAGCAGCCGGCAGCGCGCATTACCGAGCCGACGTTTTCTGGTGATTTGGGGTTGAACAGACCAATGCAGCTGTAACGTTTGTTCGCCACGTGTCTGTGACCTTCTGCCAAAAAACGCGAAGTATAAGCGCTTGCTGCCGGGATGCCGAGCGCCAGCGGTTGGCGCGCGTGGGTGGACGCTAGTCTTTTTTCATCAGGTCGGCGAGGGCGGCGAAGGGGTTGTGGGTGACCTTGGCGGCTTTGGGCGACTGCAGCGAGCCGTCGGCGAAGTATTGCTGATCGGTATAGCGCGAGTGCTCGTTGTCGTGACAGAACAGGCACAACAGCTCCCAGTTGCTGCCATCCTGCGGGTTGTTGTCGTGGTTGTGATCGCGGTGGTGAACCGTCAGCTCACTCAGGCGCTTGCCAGCGAATTCCCGTGAGCAGCGGCCACACACGTGGGGGTACATTTTCAGCGCCTTGTCGCGATAGCCCATCTCTTTGTCGCGTTTGGCGTCGGCGAGGATGCGGTCGAGCTTGGCAGTGTGGGGGGTGGACGAACTCATGGGTTCACCTCAAAGGGATAATGACAGTCAGGTGGGCATTCTAGCGCTTTTTGTGCAGAGGGAAGCGTGGGTCGAGTGGTTTGCAGATATGTCAGCGCGTCAACTTGATGGTGCCGCCACTGGCGCTTTCCCGGGCAAGCCTTGCTCCCACAGGGCAAGGCTCAGGTCCGGTCAATGCTGTGGGCAAGGCTCGCCCGCGAAAGCGGTGGTGCAGCCGACAGAGCTATAATGCCCATCCGATTACTTGAAAGCACTGCAACCTATGTCCCGAGCCCGCTGCGAGCGCTGCCAGCGCCCGCAAAGCCATTGCCTGTGCGCATTGATCCCCAGCCTGCCTAGTCGCACGAAGGTGTTGATCCTGCAGCATCCGAGCGAAGTCGATCATGCCTTGAATACTGCGCGGCTGGCAGCCTTGGGCTTGCAGCAGGCGCAATTGGTCGTGGGCGAGGTGTTCGATGATCTGGCGGCCTGGCTGAATCACCCCGGTTATCAGGCGCGGCTGCTGTTCCCCGGCGAAGAGGCCGAGGTAATCAGCCACAATGCCGACGACATTCAGCCTTGGCTGCTGGTGGTGCCGGATGGCACCTGGCGCAAGGCGCGCAAGCTGCTGCATCTCAATCCGCTGCTGGCGAGCTTGCCACGGGTGACGTTGGCCCCGGGTGCCACCTCGCGCTATCGGTTGCGCAAGGCACCTGCCCCTGGGGCGTTATCGACCCTGGAGGCGATCACCCAGGCGCTCGAAACCCTGGAGTCACCGCAGTCGTTCGCGCCGTTGCTGGCGCCGTTCGAACGCTTGATCGAAGGGCAGATCGAAGCCATGGGTGCCGAGACCTTTTCACGTAACCACGAGCGCTGAAGCAACGTGAGCGGCCTCCCGTGGGAGCGTCCGGCGTCGATGACCTTGAACCTTTGCGAGCAGAACGCGCTCCCACAGGGAGTGTGATCAACTCCAGCGATGGATCGGCCAGCCGGCCTGTTCGGCATGGGCCAGCAGCGCCGGGTCAGGGTTTATCACGTGGGGATAGGCGACTTCCAGCAGCAGTGGCAGGTCGTTGCGCGAGTCGGAGTAAAAACTCGCCCCCTCCAACGTTTCGCCTTCGTCGTGGAGCCACTGCTTGAGGCGCGTGACCTTGCCTTCGCGGTAGGTCAGCACGCCTTCAGTCTGGCCGCTGTACACGCCGTGAGTCACTTGCAGTTCGATGCCCAGCACGTCCTCGACACCGATACGTGCGGCGATCGGCCTGACCAGATGGGTGCCCGAGGCCGAAATGATCAGGATCCGGTCGCCCTTGGCCCGGTGCGCGGCGATGGTGCGCGTGCCTTCGCTGAAGATGATCGGCTCGATCACGTCCTCGACCCACGGCTCCACCAGATACTCGACCTCTTCAGGCGTTCGCCCGGCCATGGGCTCCAGGGTGAAGGCCATGAACTCTTCCATGGCCAGTTCGCCACGTGCGTAGGCGTCCATCAGTTCGTCGTTGCGTTGCATGAAGGGCTCGGGATCGACCCAGCCCAGGCGCCCCATCTGCGCGCTCCACAAGGTGGCGCAGTCGCCATGGATGAGGGTTTCGTCCAGGTCGAAAATCGCTAAGGCCATTGCCGCAATGCTCCTTTGTCTCAATTCAGTGAGCCGACACCACAGTGCCGAGTGAGTCCATGTTGCCGCGCACGCGCAGCGCGTCAAGCGTCCGCAGGGCCGTCAGGCTACCGCACACAGCGCCTCCGGGGCGATAGTCAGGCTCACACGCTGGCCGTTGGGGTACAGGTCGCTGGCCGAGCGGTTCAGCACGTCAACCAGCAACTCCACGCCACGGGCCTCGACGCGGTAGCGGATGACGTTGCCCAGCAGGCTGTGGCCGCAGATCTCGCCTTCCTGAGCGCCGTCGGCGCTCAAGGCGATGGCTTCCGGGCGGATCGCCAAGCGGGTGTGCACCGGGCGCTGCAGCAGGCGGCTGGCGGTGTCGGCATCGAGCAGATTGTAATTACCGATGAAACCCGCCGCGAACGCATCCGCTGGCGCGGTGTAGAGGCTCTGGGCATCACCGCTCTGGACGATGTTGCCTTTGTTCATCAAGAAAATCCGGTCGGACATCACCAGGGCTTCTTCCTGATCGTGGGTGACGAAAATAGTCGTCAGCCCCAGCTCTTGCTGGATGGCGCGGATCTGCTCGCGCAGGTGCTTGCGAATCCTCGCGTCCAGCGCTGACAGCGGCTCGTCGAGCAGCAGCAGGCTGGGACGGGTGACCAGCGATCGAGCCAGGGCAACGCGCTGGTTCTGACCACCAGAGAGCTGGTGGGGGTAGCGGTTGGCGAAGGTGTCGAGCTCGACCAGCTTGAGCACCTCAGCCACACGGCGCGTGCTTTCTTCACCTTTGACCTTCTTCATGCGCAGGCCGAAGGCGACGTTCTGCTGCACGGTCATGTTGGGGAACAGCGCGTAGCTCTGGAACACCATGCCGATATCGCGCTGCTGCGGGCTCAATGGCACCAGATCGCGGCCCTTCAGGAAGATCTTGCCGCTGTCGACAGCAGTCAGGCCGGCGATGCAGCGCAGCAGGGTGGACTTACCGCAGCCCGAGGGGCCCAGCAGGGTGATGAACTCGCCCTGCTCGATGGTGAAGTTGATGTCCTTGAATACCGGGGTATCGGTGAACTGCTTTTGCAGGTTCTCGACCTTGACGAAGCTCATCGGTCTTTGTCCTTGTTCAGAAGGGTGGCCACCCAGGTGAGCACCAGCACGAAGAAGAAATACGAGATCACCAGCGCGCTGTTGAAGTGCCCGCTGCTGTTGCGCATGTTGTTGAGGTACACCTGCAGGGTTTCGTATTGAGTACCCACCAGCAGGTTGGCGAACACGAATTCGCCGAACAGAAACGAGAACGACAGCAGCAGGGCGATCATCAGGCCCTTGCGCAAGTTGGGCAGCACCACGAACAGCGCTGCCTGCCAGGTGCTGGCGCCGAGCAGGTGGGCGGCATCCATCAGGTCGCGCAGGTTGATGGCCTGCAAGTTGTTGGTGATCGCCCGGTACATGAACGGCAGCGCCACGGTGAAGTAGCAGCCGATCAGGATCCACGGCGTGCCGGTCATCGCCAGCGGGCCCGAGCCGTAGAGCTGCAGCAAGCCCACCGAGGACACCACCGGCGGCACCGCGAACGGCAGCAGGATCAGCACGTTCATCACGCCGTCGAGCTTGGGGAAGTGGTAATGCACCACGAACAGCAGCGGCAGGATCAGCACTGTGGCGAAGATCAGCGCGCCGACGCAGACGATCAGCGAATGGCCGAAGGCATTCAGGAAGCGTGGATCGGCCCACAGCTGGCGGTACCAGTCGAACGTCAGGCCGCTAGGCAGCAAGGTCGCCGACCAACTGGTGGCGATGGAATACAAAAAGGTCCCGGCCAATGGCAGCACCAGGATCAAGAACAGCAGCCACACCACCACCCGGTGATAGAGGCTGGAAGCGGTGGCTTCAGCGCGCGACATGGTAGCTCCTGCGCAATATCCATTGGTGGACCACGGTGACCAGGGTCATCATGCCGACGAGGATGATCGCCAAGGCGCTCGCCAGGTTCGGGTCCAGGGAAATATCGCCGGCCACCATGGCCGCGATACGAATTGGCAGCACGTTGAAATTGCCGGTGGTCAGCGCATACACCGTGGCGTAGGCGCCCAAGGCGTTGGCCAGCAGGATCACGAAGGTGCCGAGCAGCGCCGGGGTCAGCACCGGCAGGCCGATATGGCGCCAGTACTGCCAGTCGCTGGCGCCCAGCAGCGCGGCGGATTCACGCCAGTCTTCGCGCAACGCATCGAAGGCCGGGTACAGCAGCAACACACCCAGCGGAATCTGGAAGTAGGTGTAGGTGATGATCAGCCCGGTCTTGGAATACAGATTGAAATCGCTGATCAGCCCGCTCTGCTTGAGCAGCATCGTGATGGCGCCGTTGAACCCCAGCAGGATGATGAACGCGAACGCCAGGGGCACGCCGGCGAAGTTGCTGGTCATGTTGGCGAACGAATTGACGAAATTGCGCAGCCTTGAATCGACCCGGCCCAGGGAATAGCTGCCGATCAGCGCAATCAGCAGGCCGAACACGCTGGAGTACAGGCTGATCTCCAGGCTGAACTGCATGGCCTGGCGGTAGAAGCGCGACGTGAAGGCCTTGGTGAAGTTGTCCAGGCTCCAGCCGCTGTCGATCTGCAGGCTGTGGACGCCCACCCAAACCAGGGGCGCGATCTGGAAAATGATGAAAAAGAGGGCGAAGGGCAGCAGGCACAACAGCGCCAGCCATTTACCGCGTAGGGCAGTCACTTGAGCAGCTCCCGGCAATAAGGTTTTTCGTACGGCACGCCCAGCAGCTGGCAGACGGTGCCGCACAGTTCGGTCTGCTGCGGTTGGGCGGCCGGATCCATGCTGAACGCGCTGCCGAGGACGAACAGTGGTACTTCACGCTCCTCGGGCAGCAGGCCGTTATGCGAGCGATCGTTGTTCATGCCGTGGTCGGCGGTGATCAACACCTGATAGCCGCTGTCCAGCCAGGTGCGCAGGTAGTCGGCCAGCAGGATGTCGGCGGTCCGCGCGCTGTTGCGGTACTGCGCGCTGTCGAGGCCGTGCTTATGGCCGGCGTCGTCGATGTTCATGGGGTGGATCAATAGCAAATCTGGATCGTGGCGCACGCGCAGGCTTTCGCCATCGGCAAACAGGTGCGAGTCCGGATAGTGGTCGGCGTAATAGAAGTGGCCATGCTGGATGGGCAGTTCGGGTGCTTCGGTATGGCGATCACGCGCAGCCACGAAGGGCGTGCGGTTGTACAGCTCGCTGACCCAGTGATAGGCCGCCGCCGCAGTGCGCAATCCGCCCGCGCGGGCATAATGAAAGACGCTCTGCTCGACCGACAGGCGCGAGACATTGTTGTGCACGATGCCGCTGTCGATGGGCGGCACGCCGGTCAGGATGCATTCGTAAAGCGGTCGCGACAGTGCCGGCAATTCACATTGGAGTTTGTAGAGCGCCGCCTTGGCGCTGCCGACATAGGCCTGCAGATGGCCCATGGCATGCTCGGCCACGCTGTAGTTGAGGCCGTCGAGTACAACCAGAATGACTTTGTGCGGCATGGGGCTGTTCCCGAAAATCGCCCTTGGCAGGCGTCGATCCTGCGCAAGCCCAGGGCACTACCGGCGCGAGCTTCATGCCCGCACCACCAGGACAGAGCCCGCTCGCGCGGGCTCACAGCGGCAGCTTACTGCTGCATCTCGACGATCACTTGCTCGTTCCACTGCTGTGGCAGCGCCTTGGAGCTCTTCTCCCACGCCTCAGGGTTCTTGATCGGCTTGACGTTCTTGTACTGCTCGTTTGGCAGCAACTTGGCCTTCACGTCGTCCGGCAGGGTGATGTGCTCGGCGCGAATCGGCCGCGCATTGCCGCGCGCCAGGTTGATCTGGCCGGCATCGCTGAAGATGTACTCGCGGGCCAGCTTGGCGGCATTGGGGTGCTTGGCGTATTTGTTGATAAGGGTGGTGTAGCCGGAAATCACCGAGCCGTCAGATGGGATCAACACATCGAAGCGCTTGGGGTCGATCTTTTCGCGGTAGCTCAGGCCGTTGAAGTCCCAGACCACACCCACTTCGACCTCGCCTTTTTCCAGCGTCTGAATGGTCGGGTTGGCCAGCGACAGGCGGCCTTGCTTGGCCAGCTCGGTGAACAATTGCAGGCCAGGAGCCAGGTTGGTTTCGTCTCCGCCACGGGCCAGCGCCGCCGAGAGCACGCCGTTGGCGGCTTGGGCTGCCGTGCTGACGTCACCGATGGCGACCTTGTATTTGCCTTTGCTCAGGTCGGCCCAGCTGTGCGGCTCGTCGCCTTCCTTGACCAACTGCTTGTTGATAATGAAGGCGATGGTGCCGGTGTAAGCCAGCGCCCAGTGACCGTCCTTGTCCTTGGCCCAGTCAGGCACTTGCGCCCAGGTGCTCGGCTTGTACGGCTGGGTCACGCCCTTGGCGGTGGCGATGGGGCCGAAAGCGGCACCGACGTCGCCAATATCGGCGCTGGCGTTGTCCTTCTCGGCATCGAACTTGGCCACTTCCTGAGCCGAGCTCATGTCGGTGTCGATGTGCTTGAGCCCGAACTTGCTGGCCAGGTCGTCCCAGGTGCCCTTCCAGTTGGCCCAGTTGTCGGGCATGCCGACACTGTTGACAGCGCCTTCGGCCTTGGCGGCGGCTTCGAGGGCTGCCACGTCGGAGTCAGCGGCCATGGCGAGGTTGGATAAAGCGATGGTCGAACCCAGCAGTGAGGCGAGGAACAGCTTTTTCATCCGAAACTCCTTGAAGGACGTCGTTTTGATACGACTGAGACGAAGCGTTTGGTCTAGGTCAGCAATACCCGAGCCAATGTAGGCGCTGGCCATGACATTTTTATGTCCGCCGACGTTTTTGACTGCGCGCGGCCCGCTCCTGGGACTAGCGTAGACCATGATTCACGCCTTGATTTACGTGGTCTGCGTCGAATGTGCAGTGCATGTGTGAGCAGACTTGTCATCTGCCGTTCACGGATTGCGCCTAGTCTTCGCAAACGTTGCCGTTTACAGTGATGGCTATATCGACGCACTGGACTAGACCAGAAAGGAGCAGCCATGAGCGCGAGTGCACCTCGAGCGGTCACCGCCATCTGCCAGGCCTTGCAAGAGCAGATTGAGCACGGCTTGCTCTCCTCGGGCTGCAAGCTGCCAGCCGAACGCAAGCTCAGTGAAGTCTTCGACACCACGCGCATCACCCTGCGCGAGGCGCTGGTGCAGCTGGAGGCGCGCGGGATGATCTATCGCGAGGAGCGCCGCGGGTGGTTCATCTCGCCACCGCGGCTCGATTACGATCTGGTCGAGCGCAGCCACTTCCATGCGATGGTCCGGGCTCAGGGGCGCGAGCCCTCTACGCAGCTGTTGTCGGCCCAGCGCGTGCCGGCCCCGGCGATGGTCTGCGACTGCCTGGGCCTTTCGCCGCTATCGAGTGTGGTGCGCATCAGCCGGGCGCGACGCATCGACGGGCGCCTGGTGCTGTATGTCGAACATCATCTGGATGCGCAGTACTTTCCGGATATCCTCGAGCACGACCTGAGCCTGCCGCTGACCGAACTCTATGCCCGGCACTACGACATCGAATACGGCCGCGTGCGTTTCGAGATGGCGCCCACGGCGCTGTATGGCGAGGCTGCGGCCGCACTCAAGGTTTCAGAGGGTAGCCCGGGCTTGCGCATCCTGCGCGTCAACGAAGATCGCCAAGGGCGGGTGATCGATTGCGATGTCGAGTACTGGCGTCACGATGCGATTCGGGTGCAGGTCGAAGTGGGGTGAACTTTGAACCTGCGATGCATTTACCGGCCTCATCGCGAGCAAGCTTTGCTCCCACAGTGTCGGCTGCACCTGAGTGCTACGCCTGTGGGCAAGGCTTGCCCGCGAACAGGCCAGTCGGATCGATACACCTATTGCGCCGGCTGATCGTTGTCTTTCACCGCCTCGCCACTCGCCGCCGTCACCACTTGCACACTCAAACGCGGGGTCGCCAGGTCCAGGCCGTCCGCATCCAGTTGGCGCTTGAGCGCCAGGTTGAACGCCCGTGACACTTCCCACTGCTTGATCGGCGCGGTCTTGAAGCGCGCGCGCAAGATCGCCGTGCCGGACTCGAAACTCTCGACGCCCTGAAACTCCAGCGGCGACCAGATATTGCGGCGCTGCAACGGATCGCTGCGCATCTTCTGCGCCACGTCGCGCATGATCTTGATTGCGTCGTCGATGCCCATGCTGTGCGGCACCGCTACGCGAAAGATCGCGTAGCCGAATTCGCGCGAGTAGTTCTTGATGCTTTTGATCTCGCTGAACGGGATGGTGTGCACGATGCCGTCGATGTCGCGCAGGCGCACGGTACGAATGGTCAGGCCTTCGACGGTCCCCAGGTGACCGCCGACGTCGACGTAATCATCGATGGCCAGCGAGTCTTCGATGATGATGAACAGCCCGGTGATCAGGTCCGCCACCAGCGATTGCGCACCGAAGCCGATCGCCAGACCGATGACACCGGCACCGGCCAGCAGCGGCGTGACGTTCATGCCCATGTTGGCCAGGGCGACGATGGCGGCAATGATAAAAATCGCCACGAACAGCACGTTGCGGATCAGCGGCATCATGGTCTGCGCGCGGGTGTTGGCCAGGCCCTTGCGCGAGCGGGTGAGGGCGACGTGGATGCCGGTGTCGGCCAGAATCCACACCAGCCAGGCGAGAATCAGGGTGCCGGCCAGGCCGAACAGACGCACGCTGATATCGTGGCCGTCGCCTTCGGAAAAGCGAATGATCGACAAGCCCCACACCCGCAGCCCGAGCTCGATGAACACCAGCCAGATCACCAGATGCGCGAGAGTGTAGCCAAAGCCTTTCAGGCGTTCGGAGTACAGCGCGTGGCGCTTGTGGCCTTTGGCCGGGCGCAAGGAGTGGCGGCGCACCAGGCCGTTGATGACCATGCACAGCACCAGCAACACCGTGCAGATCAGCGCTTGGCGCAGCGCGGTGCTGGCGTCGCCGGCGGAGAAGAACGTGGCGAACAGCGACACTGCCACCAGCACCAATGCCGGCAGATACCAGTAGGTGCCGAGCACCTCGATGGTGTCGGTCAGCGCGCGGCGACTGATGCGTCGTGCCAGGCTCTGGTTGCAGATCAGGTGGGCGATGGGCCGGCGAAAACGCAGGATGAACAGCCCGCTGGACAGCGCCGCCATGACGTTGGCAAGGGTCGCCGCGCTGTGCGCCAGATGCACCCCCAGGGCGGTGACCAGGCGTGGATCGCTGAAGGCTTCGCCAAAAGCGGCGAAGCTGCCGATCAGCCACAGCGGACGGAAGGCGCGGTGGCGCAGGATGTCCAGCGCGCGATGCCGATGCGGGCCGTCGAGCAGAGAGAAGGCAATGACGCAGATCGCCGAGAAACAGGTGCCGACCACCAGTGCGTAGGCCAGGACCATGGCCAGGCTCTTGCCCAGCGAAGTGGGCAGGGCGTAGCCGACGAAGATGGTGATCAGCAGCGCCACCAGCCACGGCCCCAGCTTGCGCAAGGCGAAGCGCAGCAGGTCGACCGTGCGCGGATGGCGTGGCAGTTCGGCACTGAGCCCGAAGCGTTGGCGGATGCGCTGGCTCAGCCAGATCAGGCTGTAGGCCAGCAGGCTCCAGATGGCGATCACCACCACGAAACCGGCGATGATCGGCGGCCATTCGCTCAGTGGCAGGGCCAGGGCCCGCAGCTCTTCGCCGGCCAGGGTAATTTCGTCACCCCAGCGCGAGAATGGGCTTTCGTCGCCGGAAAACTGCTGTTCGATCTGATGCAGGGTCGTGCCGATCAGGCCCAGCACGCCTTCTTCGGCAGGCGGTTGGGCCTTGAGCGTGCTGTCGCGCAGCTTTTTCAGATCGGCAAGCAACTGCGTGCGTTGCTGATCGTTTTCCAGGCCCTTGATCACTTCGTCCAGGGACTGGGCCAGGGGTTCAGTGGCCTGGGGTTGGGTTTTCTGCGAGCTCCCCAGCAGGCTCGGCAGGCCAGCGGCCTGGGCAGGCGGCAGGCATAGCAGGCAGGACAGCAGGAGGAGGGATAGGGTCAGCAGGCGCCGGCATGCAGCCATGAAGGTGGTTAACCTATGTGAGGGGTGGGCAGCTGGTATTTTGTGCTGTCTGTCGCGGCCTCTTCGCGGGCAAGCCTTGTTCCTACCGGGTGGGAGCAAGGCTTGCCCGCGAACGGCCCCCGTGAGCCTTATGGCAACTCGCGGCTGGCGTAAAACGCGCCAAGCACCTTGACCAGATGCGCCAGATCCTGGCTCCCGGCCAGTTCGCGGATCGAATGCATGGCGAAGGTCGGCAGGCCGATGTCCACGGTACGTACGCCCAGATGGCTGGCGGTTATCGGGCCGATGGTCGAACCACAGCCCATGTCGCTGCGCACCACGAAGCTCTGCACCGGCACTTCTTCGGCCATGCACAGGTGGCGGAAAAAGCCCGCCGTCTCGCTGTTGGTGGCATAGCGCTGGTTGCTGTTGACCTTGATCACCGGTCCGGCATTGAGTTTCGGGCCGTGGTTGCCATCGTGCTTGTCGGCGTAATTGGGGTGTATGCCGTGGGCGTTATCGGCCGACACCAGCAACGAGCGCTGAATGGTGCGCACATAGTCGTCACCGTCGGGCAGCAGGCGACCCAGGGTTTGTTCGAGCATCGGGCCATCGGCGCCACAGGCCGAGGCGGAGCCGACTTCTTCGTGGTCGGTGCAGATCAGCACGCAGGTCTCTTCGCCTTCGGCATTGAGCAGCGCCTGCAGGCCGGCATAGCACGACAGCAGGTTATCCAGGCGGGCGCCGGCGATGAACTCGCCGTGCAGGCCAACGACTGCCGCGGATTGCGTGTCGTAGAAGCTCAGCTCGTAGTCCAGCACCACATCGGCGTTGAGGCCGTGTTCGCGCGCCAATTGCTCGGTAAGGATGGCGCGGAAATCGACACGCTCGTCACCGGCCACCTGGGCGAGGATCGGCGGCAATTCGGTCTGCTTGTTGATCGCCCAGCCGTCATTGGCCTCGCGGTTGAGGTGGATGGCCAGGTTGGGAATGATCGCAATGGGTGTCTTGAAGTCGATCAGCTGGCTTTCGACCTTGCCGTCGCGGCGGAAGGTCACTCGGCCGGCCAGCGACAGGTCGCGGTCGAACCAGGGCGTCAGCAAGGCGCCGCCGTAGACTTCGACGCCCAGCTGGAAAAAGCCCTGACGTTGCAGTTCGGGCTGCGGCTTGACCCGCAGGCAGGGGCTGTCGGTGTGCGCGCCGACCAGGCGGATACCGCTGATCAGAGGCGAGTTGCGGCCCAGGCGGATGGCGATGATCGAGGAATCGTTGCGGGTCACGTAGTAGCGCCCGCCGGGCACGGTCTGCCAGCTGTCACGCTCGTCGAGGTGGTGATAGCCGGCGGCTTCGAGGCGCTGCACCAGGCTGGCGGTGGCATGGAAAGGCGTCGGCGAGGCCTTGAGGAATTCGATCAGGCCTTGGTTCAAAATGTCGTGCATGGTTCGCTCCAGACAGCAATGGCGCGAGTTTAACGTATTGAGGCGGCGCTTGCTGCGTCTGTACCGGCCTCTTCGCGAGCAAGCTCTGCTCCCACAGGTGTACGGCTCAGGTGGGAGCAAGGCTTGCCCGCGAAGAGGCCCTGCAGGCCGACGCAGAACCCCTAGAACGGCGCGGGGCACTCGAAGCGCAAGCGCTCGCCGGTCACCGGATGAGTGAACCCCAGCATCGCCGCGTGCAGGCACAGGCGCGGGTAGGCCGTCAGCGCCTCGCCTTCGGCATACAGGCCATCGCCCAGCAGGGGATGGCCGATCGACAGCATATGCACCCGCAACTGGTGCGAGCGGCCGGTAATCGGAGTCAGTTCTACTCGGCTGTGAGTGCCCAAGCGCTCGATCACACGCCAGAACGTCAGCGCATGCTTACCGAATTCATGGTCCACCACGTGGCGGGGCTTGGTCGGCGGGTCGTAACGCAGCGGCAGGTCGATGCTGCCGCTGTCCAGCTCGGGTTGGCCCCAGCACAGCGCGGCGTAGGCTTTTTCGGTTTCGCGGTCATGAAACTGGCGCGACAGTTCGCGGTGGCTGTCCGGGTTGCGCGCCAGCAGGATGATGCCCGAGGTTTCCCAATCCAGCCGATGCACGATCAGCGCTTCGGGGTAGCCGTTTTCCTGCAGGCGGGTGATCAGGCAGTCCTTGTTGTCGTCGGCCCGACCCGGCACCGACAGCAACAGGGTCGGCTTGTTGACCACCAGAAACGCCGGGTCCTCGTGGATGATGCGGATGTTCGACAGCGGCATGCTTTTGATATCTCTACAGGGCGCTAAAACAGCAACGGCGACTCGCGAGTACTCGATCGGGATCGAGGCTCGGAGCCGCCGTGGCCTGGTCCGGGTCGCTTAGCGATCGGGCAGGGTGATGTTGAGTTCCAGGATCGAGCAGCTGCCTTGGCTTTCCAGGGCGACCTGCACCTGATCGTTTTCGATGTTCACGTATTTGCGGATCACTTCTACCAGTTCCTTTTGCAAGGCTGGCAGGTAGTCCGGCGTTGTCCGTTGGCCACGCTCGTGCGCCACGATGATCTGCAGACGCTCTTTCGCTACCGACGCGGTATTACCCTTTTTGCGGTCCCGAAAGAAGTCAAAAATATTCATTCACGACCTCCGAACAAACGCTCGATCCAGCCCTTCTTTTTCACATCGAGGAATCGATGCTCGACTTCCTTGCCCAGCAGGCGATCCACGGCGTCGCTGTACGCCTGGCCTGCATCGCTTTGATCATCGAGAATCACCGGCACACCCGAGTTGGACGCCTTGAGTACCGCTTGCGATTCAGGGATCACGCCGAGCAGGCGAATGGCCAGGATGTCCTTGACGTCTTCGACACCGAGCATCTCGCCTTTGCTGACGCGATCCGGATTGTAGCGGGTCAGCAGCAGGTGTTCCTTGATGGGATCCTCGCCTTTTTCGGCGCGACGAGACTTGCTGGCCAACAGGCCCAGCATGCGGTCCGAGTCACGTACCGAGGACACTTCGGGGTTGGTCACGACGATGGCTTCGTCGGCGAAGTACATGGCCAGGCTCGCACCTTTCTCGATACCGGCCGGCGAGTCGCAGATGACGAATTCGAAGTCGGCCTTGAGCTGATTCAGCACCTTCTCGACACCTTCGAGGGTCAGCGCGTCTTTGTCGCGCGTCTGGCTGGCGGCCAGGACATACAGGTTCTCGAGGCGTTTGTCTTTGATCAGGGCCTGGCTGAGAGTGGCTTCGTCATTGACCACGTTGACGAAGTCATACACCACACGGCGTTCGCAGCCCATGATCAGGTCGAGGTTACGCAGGCCGACGTCGAAGTCGACGATGACAGTCTTGTGGCCGCGCAGGGCCAGGCCAGTACCAATGGCGGCGCTGGAGGTGGTCTTACCCACACCACCTTTGCCGGATGTAACGACGAGAATCTTGGACAAGGTGTATCACCCCTAGAGAAAAAGGATTGCTAGTCCCGAAAACATGACTTGAAAAAGCACTTGGGCAGCGGCGCCGGACGGCATATCCGATCGAACCAGGCTGATGCCACTGCGCTTTTGATTATGCGTAAAAAGGCCGCAGTATCCGTTAAAGACGGGTGATGTTCAACACATCTCCGGTCAAGCTGACTTGAACCGGCGAACCCCACAGCGGATCGCGGCGCAGGTCCTCGGAGACCTTGTATTGCCCGGCGATCGACAGCAATTCGGCGCCAAGATGCTGGCAGAAAATCCGCGCCTTGGTATCGCCCTTGATCCCCGCCAGCGCGCGGCCGCGCATTGGGCCGTAGACATGGATATTGCCATCGGCGAGAAGTTCCGCCCCGGAGCTCACCGAGGACACGACCACCAGGTCGCCGCCCTGGGCATAGATCTGCTGACCGCCACGTACCGGTGTGGTGATGACCTTGGTCGGCATGATCACCGGCTCGGGCGGTTTTTTCGGCGCCGGCGGTTCGTCCAGCGGCCGCTCGCGGGCGCCGGATGGCGGCAGCACGGGCAGGTCGATGGCGATAGCGGCGGCGATGTCCTCGATGCGGCTGGCGCGGATGGCCAGGGTACGCAGGCCATGTTGGCGGCACACGCGCATCAACCCGGGAAGGTCGATGGCCCCTTCGCCGGGCGGCAATTTGTCGAGTGCCAGCACCAGCGGCGTGTTACTGAAGAAATTGGGTGCCTGGGCCACTTTGGCCGCCAACTGGCGATCCAGTCCTTCGAGATTGTTCTGCGCCAACTCGAGCACCGTGATGGCCAGCATGCTGCCTTTCAACTGGAACACGGGTGTCGAGTCTTGGAATTCTGTTTGGCTCATGGTCGGCAAGTCGCGCCTTGTTACGAAAAAAGTGCCGAGACTTATAGCGAGAACGCCTTCATGCCGCAACCCGCGATGAACCGATGTAGAATGCGCGGCCCGCTCCCAGCTCCGGAATTGTTAATGGATCGCCCGCGTTTTCAGCGTTATTTTCTTCACCCGCGTTTTTGGCCGCTATGGCTGGGGCTTGGCCTGTTGTGGCTGGTGGTGCAGCTGCCGTACCGCACGTTGCTGCGCCTGGGCCGTTGCCTGGGGCGGATCATGCTGCTGGTGTCGGCCGAGCGGCGCAATGTGGCGGCGCGCAATCTGGAACTGTGCTTCCCGGAAATACCGTTGGTCGAAAGGCAACGGATGTTGAAAGAAAATCTGCAATCGACCGGCATCGCTTTCTTCGAAATGGCCATGGCCTGGTGGTGGCCAAAGGCCCGTCTGGCGCGCCTTGCCCACATCGAAGGGCTCGAACATCTGCGCGATGCCCAGGCGGACGGGCAGGGGGCAATTCTCATGGCCTGCCACTTCACCACCCTGGAGATCGGCGCGGCGCTGCTGGGCCAGCGCCACACCATCGATGGCATGTACCGCGAGCACAAGAATCCGCTGTTCGATTACATCCAGCGCCGTGGGCGCGAGCGCCACAACCTCGATGCCCTGGCGGTGGAGCGTGAGGATGTGCGAGGGATGATCAAGCTGCTGCGCAAGGGCCGAGCGATCTGGTACGCGCCGGATCAAGACTACGGCGCCAAGCAGAGCGTGTTTGCGCCGCTGTTCGGCATCGAGGCCGCGACGGTCACGGCCACCAGCAATTTTGCACGCTTGGGCAAGGCGCGGGTCATCCCCTTCACGCAACAGCGTCTGCGCGATGGCAGTGGCTACCGCCTGGTGATTCATCCGCCGATGGAGGGTATTCCGGGGGAAAGCGAACTGGCGGATTGTGTGCGGATCAACCAGTGGGTTGAAGAAGTGATACGCGAGTGCCCTCAGCAGTACCTGTGGGCTCATCGACGCTTCAAGTCGCGTCCGCCCGGATCCGAGAAGCTGTACGACAAGCGCAAGCGCTAAAAAGCGTTCGCGGGCAAGCCTTGCTCCCACAGGTTGACGACTCAAGATCAGCTAACACTGTGGGAGCAAAGCTTGCTCGCGAAGGGGCCGCCAGACCCACACAAAAAAGGCCGGGCCTGTGTACACAGGTCCGGCCTTTTCAGTTACAGCCGTTTGATCAGTCGGCGATCTGCAACTTGCGCGACTCGGTGTAGATGTAACGCACTTTTTCGTATTCGAACGGGGTATTCAGCGAACCGTACCGGAAGTTGGTCTGGTAGCGGCGGTCAACCGTGCGCAGTACATAGAGCTCCGGGTGGTCACTGCTGACCTGCGAGACATTGAGGAAGTTGATCTGCGATTCAGCCGCGAAGTCGAAGATCAAGCCGGTGGTGTCACGCACGTTCGAGGGGCCGAACGCTGGCAGCACCAGGTAAGGACCGGCCGGTACGCCGTAGTAGCCCAGGGTCTGCCCGAAGTCTTCCGGCTGGCGTTTGAGGCCCACGGCGGTCGCTGGGTCCCACAGGCCGAAGATGCCTACGGTGGTGTTCAGCAGCACGCGGCCAGTGGTGTCCAGCGAGCGGCCACCCTTGAACTGCAACAGGCTGTTGAGCAGGTTGCCGACGTCGCCGACGTTGTTGAAGAAGTTGCTCACACCGGTGCGCAGGAACCGTGGCGTGATGTAGGTATAGCCATTGACCGCCGGCAGCAGTACCCACTCGTCGAGCTTGTAGTTGAAGTGGTACAGGCGACGGTTCATCGATTCCAGCGGGTCATACACGTTCAGTGCGGTCATGGTCGAACGCTCGAACTCGCGTTGGTCCAGACCGGGGTTGAACTTGAGCGCCTTGTTCGGTTCGGTAAAGCCGTCTGCATCGGTCGTGCGCGGTGCGTCGTCAGCGTGTGCCAGGCCTGCGCAAAGCAGCGTCGCGGCGAAGAGGAATTTTCTAGCCACGGAAGAACTCCAGAATAGCGTCGCTGTTGACGCGGTAGTTGATGTTGCCGCAATGGCCGCCGTACGGGAAAACCGTCAGGCGATCGCCAAAGGTAGTGCGCAGGAAGCCGAGGTCGCCAGGGCCGAGGATCACGTCGTCGGCATTGTGGAAAACGGCGAGTTTGTTGTTGTCGTGCAGGTAGTCCTTGAGGGCGTACAGGCTGACCTGGTTGACCAGTTGCAACACGCTGCCGCCATCGGTGCGGGCACGCCACATGGGGATGACCTGATCGGTCAGGTAGCAGTTGAAGTCGCACTGCAAGGCTTTACGCATGTAGGGCGTCAGGCTGGTGCCTTCGGTGATCTTGGTCTTGGGCGGGGTAATCAGGCCGCGACGGTTGATCAGGTCGGAGGTAAAGGCGATATCGGCCGCCGAGAAGCGGAACGACGTGCCGATCAACATCGCCAGTTGCTCGTTGGAGAGGTGCTCCTTGGAGTTCTGGAAGTCGTAGATCAACGCATCGTTGAGGTCGATGTAGCCTTTGTCCTGGAAGTAACGGGTCAGTTTGGCCAGCATCAGTTCATAGAACGTGGTGCTGTTGTTGATGCCTTTGACCTGCGTCTGTACCAGCTTGTCGAGGTTGGAGATCGACGTGTACAGGTTGACCGGCGGATTGAGCAGCAGGACTTTCTTGAAGTTGAAGCTGCGGCGCGTCTCGTCGAGCTTGCTGACGAAGGCCGCATCCAGTGCGCCCAGGCTGTAGCCAGTGAGGTAGTAATCGGTCACGGCCAGCTTGGGGTGCTGGGCACGCACGGCCTGCATGACACGGTACAGGTCTTCGGCGTCTTCGCTGGTGACGCCGGGGGTGGCGAACCGCGAGGCGGCGCTCATGAAGTCATAGCTGGTGGGCGACGACAGTTGCACCACGTTGTAGCCGGCCTGGTAGAACAGCTTCTTGAGAAACTCGTTGAGGCTGCTGGTATACGGGGCACCGGTACCGGCGATCAGGAAGATCAACGGTGCAGGGTGGTCCTGCTTGGCCAGGCGGTAGCGCAGTTTTTTCACGGCCCAGAAGTTGTCGGGCAGGATCTGCTCGCGCTCAGGGCGCAGGTTGAGGGTGTAATCGTCCTGATCGATGTCGCTGTCGGCCGGCAGCTTGGGGCGCAGGTCAGGCGGCGTCGAGGCGATCGTTGCCTCGAACGGGTTGTGCAGCGGATAGCCATAGGTGGCAGGATCGACATCCTTCGCCAACGCAGACGCACTCATTATGAGACCGCCCAGCAAGGCAGCGAAGCGCAATGATCGGAGCATGAATTAATTCCCTGGAACGGCAGATGCTGATTTTGATGTACGCAGGCTCAGACCATCTGGCTAATGGCAAGTTGCCAAGCGTTGCAATATTTAGTGCAAGAAAAGGGGGGGCGCGGGTACGACCCCCGCGCGCACGATACACCGAATAGGCAGGGCGCTGACAGCGTTCCAGCGGCTTTTGCTTGCAAGGCTGCTCAAGGTGATTATGCTGTGCGACGATTTTCTCAGCCTGGAGTAGTGCATGTCCCGTCGGATGCCCCTGTGGATTGGCCTGGCCCTGTTGTTGCTGTGGGTTCTGCTCAGCTATGGCGTGCGCTATGGGCTGATGGAGAGCACCCAGTGGGTGGCGGCCTGTGTCGACGATCCCGATCGTTGGCAGTGCCAGGCGCGCTCGCACCTTGGCCTGATCATCTATCTGGGCGCGATCGGCTGGTCTGCCCTGGGGTTCGCCGTGCTCGGCTTCGTGCTGCCAGGGCGGGTGGGCAAGTGGCTGGCGGGCCTCGGCCTGGTGGTCGGCGCGCCAGGGCTGGTGCTGTATAGCGCCAGCCTGTCGGTATTTGCGGTGGTCATCGCGGGATTACGTTTGGTTCGGCGCTGATTTTTTCGCCATCGATGATGGCCCCTTCGCGGGCAAGCCTTGCTCCCACAGGCGTGCATCTGTAGGAGCAAGGCTTGCCCCCACAGGCGTGCATCTGTAGGAGCAAGCCTTGCCCGCGAAGGGGCCCCAACTGATTCAGCGCGTTCTAGCGACTGACCTTCACGCAGCGCCACAAGCTCAGCGCCAGCAGTGCGCTGACCAGGGCAAATGCCCACGCCTGAGGGTTCTGCAGGCCTTCACGGGCCAGTTGCGGAATGATCCCGGCAGCGATGATCAGCGTCAACAGCAGGGTTTCGTTGCGTCGGACCCGCACCGGTCGCCATAGATAGACCAGCGCCGGTATCACCAGCGCCGCCGTGGGGAAACTGCGATAGCGGGGCTCGAACACCATGGTCAGCATCATCACCGCACCGGCGAAACCGGCGGCCATGGCCCAGGCGCCAGCGCGGGCTTGCAGCCAGGCCAGCAGGCGGGCGCGAGCCCCGGTGGGGCAAGCCACCGCCAGGGCGCCATGCACCAGCACGATGAGGTTCAGCGTCACCATCACCGCCGCCCATGCCCATTCCCCGGCAAACCGCGCCGTCACCCGCATCAGTTCACCCCAGACACCCAGGCTGGCGACGCCAACGCCCACCAGCAGTGGCAGCAGCGCCGGTTTGAGCCCCGATAGACCGCCCTGGCTGGCGGCTTGTGGACGCCCCGCGATGACCAGCACCAGCAAACCCAGCAACGCGCCGACGCCTAGCCATTGCGGCCAGAACGGCAGATTGCTCACCGGGCCTTCGAGCACGCCCTTGTTCTGCCGGTCGGCATCGAACAGCCCCCAATAGCCGCCCACCGCACCTTCGCTGGCGCGCTTCCAGGGCTGGTCGAAGGCTTCGATCAGGTTGTAGTGCCAGCCGCGCTGCTCGGCCATGGCGACGAAACTGCGAATGAAGCGCGCCTCGTTGACCCGGCTCGGCAGCGCGGTCTGGCGCTGACGGCCTTCACTGGGCCAGCCGGTCTCGCCGATGACGATATCGCGCGGTGCAAAGCGCTTGGCGAAGTCGTCATGAACGTTGGCGACGTGGGCCAGGGCGTCATCGATACCGCTGGGCTTGTCTTCCCAGTACGGCAGCAAGTGGATCGTCAGGAAGTCCACCGCCTTGCCGACCTCCGGGTATTGATCCCAGAACTCCCAGACATCGGCGTAGGTGACCGGCTGCTTGACCTCGGCCTTGACCTGCCGAATCAACGCCACCAACTGCGCGCCAGTGACTTCCTTGCGCAGCAGCGCCTCGTTGCCGACGATCACTGAGGTGACGACGTCAGGGTTGGCATTGGCCGAAGCGATCAGCGCTTTGATCTCCAGCTGGGTATCGACCGGATTGCGGTTGACCCAGGCGCCCATCATTACCTTGAGGCCGTGCTTGCGCGCCAGATCGGGGATGGCTTCGAGCCCGGTCATGGAATAGGTGCGTATGCACTGAAAACGCGTGGCCAGCAACGCCAGGTCGGCATCCATGCGCGCCGGGCGTACCTTGAGCGGCTGGTCGAACGGCGATTGATCCTTGTCGAACGGCGTATAGGACGCGCATTGCAGCTTGTGGTTGGGGCTGGCGGCATCGGCCAGGGTGACCGGCTTGCCCAAGCTATACCAAAAGGCACAGAGGGCCGCGAAGGCGATAAGGCAGGCAAGCAGATAGGGCAGCAGGGCAGAGCGAGCAGTGGGGGACATGATGGCGCCAGGCAGAAACACTGGGCGCATGTTACCCGTATTTGCGGCTGCCTTGAGCGTTGCCATGCAAGGTTCGGGCGATTTTTTGTTTCTTCTTCCCTAATGGCCCGGTGATGTCGTTTTCCACCCCGTCAAGGTCGCTGGCAGAGCAGGATGGTTGTGTCCCGAAGCCGATGATCAGTGCGTCGGGCGGGCTCATCAAGATAGCGCCGATGTGCCGAGGGCCGGCGATGGGCGTAATGGAGGCGCCTTGCACCAACACACAACATTCTCAGTGCTCGATACTGTCGAGCCCAGCCTTTTCGGGGAAGCAACATGAAAATGCGACGTTTTTTGGGAGCGGGTGCCGCTCTGGTTCTGGCCATGGGCACCAGCCTCGCCAGCGCTGATACCAAGCCTACGTTAAGCATCGGCTATGTCGATGGCTGGTCCGACAGTGTAGCGACCACCTTTGTGGCTTCCGAAATCATCAAGGAAAAACTGGGCTACGACACCAAGTTGATGCCGGTCGCTGCCGGGATCATGTGGCAGGGCGTGGCCACCGGCAAGCTCGACCTGATGCTGTCGGCCTGGCTGCCTGTGACCCATGGCGAGTACTGGGCCAAGAACAAGGACAAGGTCGTCGACTACGGCCAGAACTTCAAGGACGCCAAGATCGGCCTGATCGTACCCGAGTACGTCAAGGCCAAATCGGTGGCCGACCTCGCCACGGATGACAGCTTCAAGAAGAAGATCGTCGGTATCGACGCCGGTTCAGGCGTGATGATCAAGACCGATCAGGCCATCAAGGATTACGGTCTGGACGGCTACAAGCTGGTGGCCAGCTCCGGCGCTGCCATGACCGCTGAACTGGCGCGTGCCGAAGACAAGCACGAATCCATTGCCGTCACCGGTTGGGTACCGCACTGGATGTTCGCCAAGTGGAAACTGCGCTTCCTGGACGACCCGAAAGGCGTTTATGGTGCCGCAGAGACAGTCGACAGCGTCGGCAGCCTGGACCTGGAGAAGAAAGCCCCGGAAGTGGTCGCTTTCCTGAAGAAATTCCAGTGGGCTTCGGCTGACGAGATCGGCACCGTGATGCTCGCTGTCCAGAACGGCGAGAAGCCCGATGCGGCCGCCAAGGCCTGGGTCACTGCCCACCCTGATCGCGTCGCGCAGTGGACGGCTAAATAAGCTTTGCTCCACGTCCCTGAAAGGCCACCCTTCGCGGTGGCCTTTTTCATTTCAGCGTCCATACTCGCTATACGACTAAAGTCGTCTGGAATGCGCCTATGGCCAGCATACAGTGGCAACGTTCCAACCAATCTGTGCTGCTAGGACAAAAATAATGAACGACAGCATTTACAGCAAGATACAAGACAGCCCGCGCTTCAAGGAGCTGGTCTCCAAACGCGAGCGGTTCGCCTGGATTCTTTCAGCGATCATGCTTGGCCTCTACGCCGCTTTCATCCTCCTGATCGCTTATGGCCCGCAAGTCATGGGGACCAAGATCAGTGCAGGCTCGTCGATCACCTGGGGGATCCCCATCGGTGTCGGTTTGATCGTCAGCGCTTTCATCCTGACCGCCATTTATGTACGGCGCGCCAACGGTGAATTCGATGACCTCAACAACGAGATCCTCAAGGAGGCGCAACAATGATCCCTGCATCGACCCGTACATTGCTGGCCACATTGGCGCTTGGCGCCATTGCCCCGGTCGCCTCCGCCGCGGATGCCATTACCGGCGCGGTGCAGAAACAACCGCTCAACATTCCCGCGATCATCATGTTCGTGGTGTTCGTCGGTCTCACCCTGTGCATCACTTACTGGGCATCCAAACGCAACAAGTCGGCCGCCGACTATTATGCGGCGGGCGGCAAGATCACCGGTTTCCAGAACGGCCTGGCAATCGCCGGTGACTACATGTCGGCGGCGTCGTTTCTGGGGATTTCCGCACTGGTCTATACCTCGGGTTATGACGGCCTGATCTACTCGATCGGCTTTCTGGTGGGCTGGCCGATCATTCTGTTCCTGATCGCCGAGCGGCTACGCAACCTGGGCAAGTACACCTTCGCCGACGTGGCCTCGTATCGTCTCAAGCAAAAAGAGATCCGCACTCTGTCGGCCTGTGGCTCGCTGGTGGTGGTGGCGTTCTACCTGATCGCGCAGATGGTCGGTGCCGGCAAGCTGATCCAGTTGCTGTTTGGTCTCGACTATCACGTGGCGGTGATCATGGTCGGTATCCTGATGTGCCTGTACGTGTTGTTCGGCGGCATGCTGGCCACTACCTGGGTGCAGATCATCAAGGCGGTGATGTTGCTGTCCGGTGCGTCGTTCATGGCGCTGATGGTGATGAAGCACGTCAACTTCGACTTCAATGCGCTGTTTTCCGAGGCCATCAAGGTTCACCCCAAAGGCGAGGCGATCATGAGCCCTGGCGGCTTGGTCAAGGATCCGATCTCGGCGTTTTCGCTGGGCCTGGCCTTGATGTTCGGTACTGCCGGCCTGCCGCATATCCTGATGCGCTTCTTCACCGTCAGCGACGCCAAGGAAGCGCGCAAGAGCGTGCTCTACGCCACCGGTTTCATTGGCTACTTCTACATCCTGACCTTCATCATCGGTTTCGGCGCGATCTTGCTGGTCAGCACCAATCCGGCATTCAAGGATGCTGCGGGCGCCTTGCTGGGCGGCAACAACATGGCGGCGATACACCTGGCTGACGCCGTGGGTGGCAGCCTGTTCCTCGGCTTTATCTCGGCGGTGGCCTTCGCTACCATCCTTGCGGTCGTCGCGGGCCTGACGCTGGCCGGTGCCTCGGCGGTGTCCCATGACCTCTACGCCAGCGTGATCAAGAAGGGCAAGGCCAACGACAAGGATGAAATCCGCGTCTCGAAGATCACCACCATCGCTCTCGCGGTGCTGGCGATCGGCCTGGGTATTCTGTTCGAGAGCCAGAACATCGCGTTCATGGTCGGCCTGGCGTTCTCCATCGCCGCCAGCTGCAACTTCCCTGTGCTGCTGCTCTCGATGTATTGGAAGAAGCTCACCACGCGGGGTGCCATGATCGGTGGCTGGATGGGCCTGATCAGTGCCGTGGGCCTGATGATCCTCGGGCCGACCATCTGGGTGTCGATCCTGGGTCACGCCAAGGCGATCTTCCCCTACGAGTACCCGGCGCTGTTCTCGATGATCATTGCCTTTGTCGGCATCTGGTTCTTCTCGATCACCGACAAATCCACTGCCGCTGACGAGGAGCGGGCCAAGTTCTACCCGCAGTTCGTCCGTTCGCAGACAGGTCTGGGCGCGAGTGGAGCGTTTTCTCACTAAGCACATCGCAGGTATGAAAAAGGCAGCCAGATGGCTGCCTTTTTCATTGTGCCTGAACCCTATATCTTCCCGAGCAATACCAGGATCAGCAGGATGATCAAGACGGTACCGATGATACCCGATGGCCCGTAGCCCCAACTTCTGGAGTGCGGGAACACAGGCAGACCGCCCACCAGCAGCAGGATGAGGATGACGATAAGTATGGTGCCCATGGCGACTTCCTTATTTGGACTGTAGTTATGTTCGTCGGTCGGGACATTCATGACCGCTTACCAACTCCGACTCTGGTCTGTGAAAAAAAGTCATTTTATTACTGCACGATATTTTTGCAGACGTTCGTCTCCCCCTCGCACTCGGTGAGGGTGGGGTCTGCCCGCGCAGCTTTCAGGCGCATCGCCGCCTGACATGAGGGATATTCAGGCCGTTGATAGTGGCTTCGCCACGGCATGCGGGCAGCTAGTCTCGACTCATCAGTCAGTGAAGAAGAGGGCGCTGCCCATGCGCATGATGATCACTGGGGCCGGCTCCGGGCTGGGACGCGAGATCGCCCTGCGCTGGGGCCGTGAGGGTTGGCAGCTGGCGCTGTGCGACCTGAACGAAGCGGGGTTGCAGGAAACTCTGGTTCAGGTCCGCGCCGTTGGCGGAGACGGGTTTGCTCAGTATTGCGATGTGCGCGACTACAGCCAGTTGGTGGCGCTGGCGCAGCGCTGCGAGCAGCAACTCGGCGGCATCGATGTGCTGGTCAACAATGCGGGCGTGGCGTCGGGCGGTTTTTTTGCCGAGCTGTCGCTCGAAGACTGGGACTGGCAGCTGTCGATCAACCTCATGGGCGTGGTCAAGGGTTGCAAGGCCTTCCTGCCGCTGCTGGAACGCAGCCACGGGCGCATCATCAATATCGCCTCCATGGCGGCCCTGATGCAGGGGCCGGGCATGAGCAACTACAACGTCGCCAAGGCCGGGGTGGTGGCGTTGTCGGAGAGCCTGCTGGTGGAGTTGCGCGATGCCCAGGTGGGCGTGCACGTGGTCTGCCCGTCGTTCTTCCAGACAGCGCTGCTGGATTCGTTCCGCGGGCCGACGCCGACGATGAAGGCGCAGGTGGCCAAGTTGCTGGAGAGTTCGCCGATCTCGGCGGCGGACATCGCGGATTACATGTATGCCGAGGTTGCCCGCGGTGCGTTCATGATCCTGCCCCACGAGCAAGGGCGCGCCGCGTGGCAGCTCAAGCAGCGCCAGCCCCAGGCGCTTTATGACGAGATGGCGACCATGGCGACGCGCATGCGCGCTAGAAGCCCAGTTGCTGGTCCAGCCGAATAGCCTCTTGCAGGCCGTCGAGCAGTTTCTTGCGGACCTTGAGCTTGGTGTTGCGGTGCGCCGTCATGTTGATTTTTTTCAGTTGGTGCGCCGCTTTCAGCGCTTCTTCCATCAGCGCCTCGGGCTTGACCACTTTGTCGAAGAATCCGGCATTCAGCGCCGCTGCCGGATCGAACATCTCGGCGTTGATGACGGCGCGCTGGAAGGCCGAGCGACGCAGACGATCGCGGGCCAGTTCGATGCCGGCGTGGTGCATGGTCATGCCGATCATCACTTCGTTGAGGCCGATCTGGAACGGGCCTTCGACACCGATGCGGTAATCGCCGGACAGCAGCAGGAAGGCGCCCTTGGCCACGGCATGGCCGGAGCAGGCGATGATCACCGGATAGGGGTGGGCCAGCAGGCGCCGCGCCAGTGTCGAGCCCGAGGTGACCAGATCCAGAGCCTGCTGCGGGCCGCTGGTCATTACCTTGAGGTCGTAACCGCCCGACAGAATGCCCGGCTGGCCGGTGACGATCACCACAGCTTTGTCCTGCTCGGCCTGATCGAGCGCCTGGTTAAAGGCGGCGATGACTTCAGGCGACAGCGCGTTGACCTTGCCGTTATGCAGGCTCAGGGTGGCAATGCCGTCTTCGAGACGGTAGTCGATCAGCTCGCTCATGACGCGATTCCTTGTTATGAAGTGCAGCAGACGTTACCCACGCAATGGCCTGGCGTAAAGCGCCGTGACTGACTGGGCGGTCACGCTCGTGGATTAGCCTGCGTGTGTCGGGAAATCCCGGCAGGAGGCCAATCTGTATTAACCACATGAAAATTCTGCAAAAAACCTTTGCCATCTGCGGGGCTTTCGAATACATTAGCGCGCCTCGACAGACCTAACGGTTTGCCGAGATACGGTGAAGTGTCCGAGTGGCTGAAGGAGCACGCCTGGAAAGTGTGTATACAAGAAATTGTATCAAGGGTTCGAATCCCTTCTTCACCGCCATATTCGATACGACCAAAACCCCCGGTAAGCCTTGGCTACCGGGGGTTTTTGGTTTTTGGAGTCGGTTGGGGCAGGGCCGTTTCAACCCCGCCTCAGGCCCCGAAGCCCCCATCGATCGTCAAGCTCGCGCCAGTGATATACCCCGCCTGCGGGCCCGCCAGGTAGGCAACGAAGTCAGCGATTTCCTCAGCAGTACCGTAACGGTCCAACGCCATCAACCCCAGCATCCCCGGAGCCATCTCGCCATCCGCCGGGTTCATGTCGGTGTCCACTGGGCCCGGTTGCACGTTGTTGACCGTAATGCCGCGCGGACCGAGGTCGCGCGCCATGCCTTTGACCAGCCCGGTCAGGGCCGATTTGCTCATGGCATAGGTGGCGCCGCCAGCGAAGGGCATGCGGTCGGCGTTGGTGCTGCTGATGTTGATGATGCGCCCGCCGTTGCCCATGTGCTGCAAGGCCGCCTGGCTGGCGACGAAGACGCTGCGCACGTTGATGGCCAACGTTTTGTCGAACTCGGCGAGGGACAGGTCTTCGACCGAACCCAGAGCCAGGACGCCGGCGTTGTTGACCAGAATGTCCAGGCCACCAAAGGCTTCAGCGGTGGCGGCGACTGCGCGTTGCACGGCTTGGGCGTCGGCGCTGTCGGCCTGAATGGCCAGGGCCTTGCCGCCGCCGGCGATGAGCTCGTTCTGCAGCGCTTCGGCCTTGGCCGCCGAGCTGACGTAGGTGAAGGCCACGCTGGCGCCATCGGCTACCAGGCGTTTGACGATCGCGGTACCAATGCCGCGGGAGCCGCCCTGGATCAATGCAACCTTGCCGGTAAGACTGGACATGATGTGTCTCCTGAAGTGGGCAGGGCGTGGTGCCCTGGTGTGTGGATGAGTATCGGTGCTGGATTACCTCTCGTGTAGACCCTGATTGGCATGTTCTGTGTAAACTTGAAGTTTATAATCGGCGAGCAGCCCTAAGCTGCCTGGGACTGGGAGTCTAGTCGTGGAAAACTTCGGCAGCATTGAAAGCTTCATTCGCAGCGCCGAAGCCGGCAGCTTTGCCGAGGCCGCGCGGCGGCTGAGCCTCACGCCAGCGGCGGTCGGCAAGAACGTCGCCGGTCTGGAAGCGCGCCTTGGCGTGCGCCTGTTCCTGCGCAGTACCCGGCGCTTGACCCTGACCGAGGCCGGCCAACGTTTCCTGGCGGAAGTGAGTGGCAGTTTTGCCATCATCCAGAACGCCGTGGCCAACCTGGCGAGCGCCGAAGGGCAGCCGGTGGGCACCCTCAAGGTCAGCATGGGCCTGGTGTTCGGGCGTTTGTACATCGTGCCGCTGTTGGCGGCGTTTCTGGAGCGCTACCCGGGCATCAGCGCCGATTGGCATTTCGATAACCGCCAGGTCGACTTGATCGGGCAGGGCTTCGATGCGGCCATCGGTGGCGGTTTCGAGTTGCCACCCGGCGTCGTGGCGCGCAAGTTGGCGCCGGCGCATCGCATTCTGGTTGCCGCCCCCAGGTATTTGCAGCGCCATGGCGGCTTGACGCATCCCGATGACCTGCACGCCGCCGACGGTATCCTCATCCGTTCGCCGCAGACCGGCCGGGTGCGCAATTGGCCGCTGACTCACCGGACTCAAGAGCAATGCCCGCTGCGCCTGAACCCGCGCATGACCATGAGCGACTCCGAGGCGGCCTGCGCGGCGGCGGAGCAGGGGCTGGGCATCGCCTTGGTAAGCATGCCGTTCGCCTTGCCTTACTTCGAGCGCCATAGCCTGGTGAGGGTCTTGCCGGATTGGTACGTAGACGATGGCAACATCTCGCTGTACTACGCCGAGCACAAGCTGCTGCCCGGCAAGACCCGCGCCTTCGTCGACTTTGTCATCGAGCAGTTCAAGGCGCAGGGCTTGTATCAGCGCTTCAGCGCGGTGTAAGGCGCTCAGGAGATCCCGATGATTTCCGAATGCTGAAGACTGTTGCCGATGCGAACACTCACCTCATCACCCGCGAATTTGCCCAGTAACGCCATGCCCAACGGCGCGAGGGGCGTGATCACGGTCACGATTGCGCCATCGAGCCTCAGCGTGAGCCCGGCGGCGTCGGGGCCGAGGAAGACTTGTTGGCGCTCGCCGTGGGTGTTCTCCAGATCGATCAGCGCGCCGACCTGGATACCTACCGCAGCGTCGTAGTCGCGCAGTGTCAGGCCTTGATACTTTAGCAGCGCCTGGCGGATTTCTTCGGTGCGGCGCGCCTGCCCCGTGGCCAGGTAGGAGGCTTCGAGGCCCAAAGTATCGTATTTGTTTTCGGCGACGTTTTCCTCGTGCGTGGCGGTTTCGTAGGCGGTCTGCGCGGCGCGCTGAGCAATATCGAGGTTGCGCGCCAGGGTCGCGGTGATCAGTTCGAGCAGTTGCGTTTTAGCCATGGTCAGTTGCAAAACATCAGTACGTTGCCGCGGCTCTTGTCGCTGGGCGCGGTTTGCGCCTGCTGCAACCAGAACTGGCACTTGGGGTTGGCGAAATTATCCGGGTTGCGCCGCGCCTGCTCCACCGCATCAGAAGTTTCCTGACGGCTGAGGTTCTCCTGATACTGCTCGAACATGTGGTTCTGAGTGGCCAGGGCGGGATCGCTGGGGATGGCTGGCAGGGCCGGAGCCTGGGGCTGGCGAATGCTCTGCGGGGTGGTGAGGTTGCTGATTGCGGCGGGCGCCTCGATCGGCGTGTACAGGGTCTTGTAGATCAGCCAGGCACTCAGGCCCAAGGCCATGAAGCCTAGCCAGATGCCCAGGGCGATGATCAGGACCAGGCGCAGGGGGCGTCTGGAGCGCACAGGCAACTCGCGGCTTTTGCTGAGAACAGGCATGACAGCCTCCTGGCGTTGGCGTGGATTGCAGGCTGGAACCGGCGTGCGGGGCTACGTCTGTGGACCCGCTGCCCGGCGTGCAGTTCGGTGAATACAGCATGAAACCTGTTGACGTAAAACATTGTTGCACGGGTGGCGGCTCGATTATCTGCTTTGCTGCTGTTGTCGACACGCAAAACTGCGGACAATGCGCGGTTTGGCTTACTGGGCCGATTTTCCGAGCCGATCGATCGTCTCAAGGGAACAGCATAATTGGTGTCTGACATGAAAGCTTCCTGGGATATCTTTTGCAGCGTCGTCGATAACTATGGAGACATCGGCGTGACCTGGCGCCTGGCCCGTCAGTTGGTGGCCGAACATGACCTGCGGGTGCGCCTCTGGGTGGATGATCTGGCCTCGTTCGTGCCCCTGTGTCCGACGGCCGATCCGCAGGCGGCGCAGCAATGGCAGGCGGGCGTCGACGTGCGTCAGTGGCCATCGGTGTGGCAGAGGGTCGAGATGCCTGACGTGGTGATCGAGGCCTTCGCCTGCAAGCTGCCGGTGGATTATGTCGATGCCATGGCCCGATCCACCCCGGTGCGCCTGTGGCTCAATCTGGATTACCTGAGTGCCGAAGAGTGGGTGGGCGGTTGCCACGGACTGCCGTCGCTGAAAACCGCTGGCTACCAGAAGTATTTTTTCTTCCCGGGGTTTCAAGCCGATACCGGCGGGTTGTTGCGCGAAGCGGGCTTGCTCGACCAGCGTCGCCAATGGCAGCAGGATCCGGCCAGGCGACAGGCCTTCCTGGCACAGTGGGGTGTGTACGTAGCCGCCGAGGCGCGATTGATGTCGTTGTTTGCCTACGAGCATCCCCAGATACCCGGATGGTTGCAGGCCCTGGCCGAGGATTCGCGGCCGACCCATCTGCTGGTACCCCGTGGGCGAGTGCTGGGTGACGTCGAGCGCTGGCTCGGCGACGGGCCATTGCTGCTTGACGAACCCCGCCAATGTGGGGCGCTGACCCTGCAGTTGATGCCGTTCGTCAGTCAGAATGACTACGATCGCTTGCTCTGGTGCTGCGACTTCAATGCTGTGCGCGGCGAAGATTCCTTCGTTCGCGCGCAGTGGGCGGGGCGACCACTGGTCTGGCATATCTACAAGCAGGAGGAGTATGCCCACTGGGAAAAGCTCGAAGCCTTTCTGGCCCTCTACACTCAAGGGCTTGGGCCCGCTGCCGAGGCCGCGACGCTGAGTTTCTGGCGGGCCTGGAACATGGAACAGGACATCGCCGAGAGCTGGCGGCAGATGCTGGCCAACTGGCCAGAGCTGACGACCCATGCTCAAGCCTGGAGCGATGAAAAGGCCCGCCAGGCGGATCTTGCCATGGCGCTGGTGCAGTTTCATCGAAATTGGCTATGATATGCGGCCTGGAATTTTGTAATCCCCACCCTATTCGGAAGTTTGTAATGAAAACTGGTAAAGAGCTGAAACCCGGCACCGTGATCCGTCTCGAAAACGATCCTTGGTTGGTGCAGAAAGCCGAATTCACCAAATCCGGTCGTAACAGCGCGATCATGAAGACCAAGCTGAAGAACCTGCTGACCGGCTACAAGACTGAAATCGTCTACAGCGCCGATGACAAGCTGGACGACGTGATCCTGGACCGCAAGGAAGCCACCCTGTCTTTCATCAGCGGTGACACCTACACGTTCATGGACACCACCGACTACACCATGTACGAGCTGAACGCCGAAGACATCGAATCGGTTCTGCCATTCGTTGAAGAAGGCATGACCGACGTCTGCGAAGCCGTATTCTTCGAAGACCGCCTGGTATCCGTCGAACTGCCGACCACCATCGTCCGTGTCGTCGACTACACCGAAGGCTCCGCTCGCGGCGACACTTCGGGCAAGGTCATGAAGCCTGCCAAGCTGGCCAACGGCACTGAGCTGAGCGTTGCCGACTTCATCGAAATCGGTGACCGCATCGAGATCGACACCCGCGAAGGCGGTTCGTACAAAGGTCGCGCCAAGTAATTGCGGACCCGTTGACTGATAACGCCTTGGCGAATCAGCGCACACAAAAAACCCGACGCGAGTCGGGTTTTTTTATGAGCGCTGAAAACCGAACCTCAGACGCTGACGTGCAGGCGTACATCGACATTGCCGCGGGTGGCGTTGGAGTACGGACACACTTTGTGGGCAGCGTCCACCAGGCTCTGCGCCTGGTCTTGAGTCAGGCCGGGCAGGCTGATGCGCAGATCGATGTCGAGGCCGAAACCGCCTTCGATCTGGCCGATGCCGACTTCAGCGGTGATTGCTGTATCGGCCGGCAGAGCGGCTTTGGTTTGACCGGCAACGAACTTCAGTGCGCCGATGAAGCAAGCCGAGTAGCCCGCCGCGAACAGCTGCTCAGGGTTGGTGGCCGCGCCGCCGGCACCGCCCAGTTCCTTGGGGGTGGCCAGTTTGACGTCAAGGATGCTGTCGCTGGAAACGGCACGGCCGTCGCGGCCACCGGTGGCGGTTACAGTAGCGGTATAGAGCGTTTTCATGGATTAGTCCTCAGTCGTGAGTGTCTGGTTCAGGGCGGGCTCGCCCTTGGGTACGAAACAAATTTATCGCACTAATATTTAGTGCGCAATATAAAAAATTAAGATTGCCGACGAATGGTCGGCCTTCTCTTACAGGTTTACAGGCTGCCCTGCAGGTGACCACGCAGCCCCAGCAGCTGCTTTTGCAACGCTTGCAGTTGCTCGACGGTCATGCCACTGGCGCTGAGGATGCACTGCGGCACTTCCTGGGCGCGGGTCTGCAACGCGCGTCCCTGTTCAGTAAGCTTGACGATCACCACGCGCTCGTCGTCCTTGCTGCGAGTGCGGCTCAGCAGGCCCTCGGATTCCAGGCGCTTGAGCAACGGCGTCAGCGAACCAGGGTCGGTCAGCAGGCGGGTGCTGATTTCACCCACGGTGAGGCCTTCCTGTTCCCACAGCACCATCATGGCCAGGTATTGCGGGTAGGTGAGGCCCAGTGCCTGCAACAAGGGCTTGTAGACCTTGGTCATCAGCAACGAGGTTGAATACAGGGCGAAGCACAACTGGTTGTCGAGCAGCAGGTCCTCGCAAGGTGCCGAGGTCTCGGGTGCAGCAGGAGAGTTCGCGCTCATACGGATCCTTGTTTCAGTGGTACGCGCATATTTAGCGTTCTTGGTTTTAATGTTGCAGCTCATTGAAAGCGCCGCCATGGGTCTAGGGCGGTGATTGTAAATTTCGAACCGTAAAGTCTGTGAGAGTTCGTTCGAGTTTGCGCGCCATTATCCGGCGCGCTGAAAATGCTCACCCCCAATGCCCTGATCGCTACAGCTTGAAGCCCTCGGCGATGTGATCGGCCAGGCATTCGGTCATGGGAGATTGAGTCGCCGGGTTGCGCAATAACATGATGTTGGCGGTGGGCAGCAGGGGCAGGCCTTCACGTTCGCCGAGGATGCGCATGTCTGCGGGTATCAAGCTCTGTAGCTGCGCAGTCACTGCCAGGCCAGCGCTGACCACGGCCATGATCGCCGAAAGACTCGGGCTGGAGTAGGCGATCCGGTAGGGCTTGTCGCCGGCATCCAGGGCATTGCACGCCCACTCGCGGCAAAAACAGTCGGTGTTGAACATCGCCAGGGGCATCGGCTGCTGTTCGTGGGGGGCGAAGCCGTTGGCCTCGGCCCAGACAAAGCGCTCATGGCGCAGTAACTGACCCATCTCGCTCCCTGGCCTGCGGGTGACGATGGTCAGGTCCAGATCGTTGCGCTGGAGCAGCTGTGTCGAGGTTTCGCAATGGACTTCGACCTGAACCAACGGGTAGGCCTGAGCGAACCCCGACAAAATCCCGGGCAAAAAACGCATGGCGTAATCATCCGGCGTGCCGACGCGCACGGTGCCGACCATGTGCGGTTCGCGCAGGGTGGTAAACACCTCGCTATGCAGCTTGAGAATGCGTCGAGCGTAGCCGAGGAGGATCTGGCCCTCGGCGGTCAAGCGTAGCTGGCGGCCATCGCGCTCGAATAACTGGCGCTGCAGAACGTCTTCTTCCAGCCGCTTCATCTGCATGCTGACGGCGGACTGGGTGCGATTGACCTTTTCTCCGGCCTTGGTAAAGCCGCCTTCATCGGCAATCGCCACAAAGGTGCGCAGCACTTCGGAGTCGATGCTCTGATACTGGGACATGGATCAATCTCCGAGATGTATTGCATAAAAAACATTCGTTGGATTGATCTTATCCGCAGCCGGACACTGATGCCATCCCAACAGGAGAGCGCAATGATGAAAGGTCAACGTGGATTCGTGCAGGTCGAGACCAGAGAGTGCGGCGATGTTCCGCGCCAATCCCGCTGGAAGGCGCTCTGCCAGCGCATGGCGCGTTGGTATCAGCTTGGCCAGCAGCGCCGCACCCTGGCGGCCCTCAGCGACAGCGCGCTGAAGGATCTTGGCCTGAGTCGCGCCGATATTCATGATGAGAGTGAGCGGCCGTTCTGGGATGATCCGCTGAAAAAATGACACAATCGTTTTTTTGATCGTGCCGAGCGAGCTGGTGGAAGACATCCCTGAGTCCGAAAACATCCCTGAACAAGCCCCGCGCGAGCGCATCGAGCGGGTATTGGCCGAAGTCCATGATGCCTATGGCATGATCCGCGTGCTGGAAGTCGAGGATTATCGTTTCCTCGAATTCGGCGATGCCATCGAGCAAAGTTGCGTGTTCACCGCCGATCCCAGCTGGCTGGAATATGACTACACGCGCGCCATGCTGATTGGTGCACTCTGTCATCAGGCGCCGGAAAGCGCGCTGTTCCTTGGCCTGGGCGCCGGCACCTTGACCCAGGCGTGCCTGAAGTTCCTGCCGCTCGAGGACGTCGAATGCATCGAACTGCGCCCCGATGTACCGCGGCTTGCCCTGGAATATCTGGGGCTCGACGATGATCCGCGGCTGTACCTGCGGGTCGGCGACGCCCTGGAGCTACTGCCGAGCGCGGAGCCGGCGGATTTGATCTTCGTCGACCTGTACACCGACCATGGCCCAGGCGTCGGGCATCTGGCCTGGCGGTTTCTGGAAGATTGCCAGAAGCACCTCAACCCCGGTGGCTGGCTGGTCATCAATCAGTGGGCGGGCGATGACGGCAAGCCGCTGGGCGCGGCGCTGCTGCGTGGCCTGTATCACCGGCATTACTGGGAGTGCCCGGTGACCGAGGGCAATGTGATCCTGATCATCCCGGCCGATCTGGAGCAGCACCTGGATTTCGACGGGTTGCGGGCGAGGGCGACGGCCTTGGCGCCGCAGTTGGGGTATTCACTGGATCGACTGATCAATGCGGTGCGTCCGGCGAGCTGATCCCTGGCACTCTTCGCGGGCGTGACGATGGCCGCCGACGATCGGTCGGTGTTGCCGGCTTAAACGATTTAGCTCGCTAGCAGGCGGCTCAGGGCCTCGACGCCGCAGGGGATATTGCCACTCCGGCTTCGCCAAGATTCGCGTGGCGCTGACGGCAATAAAAAACTCTCACGTAACAGCCGATTTCAGGTATAGTGCGCGCCGGTCTTTAACAGGGCCGCGTTCAGGTAGCGCAATACACCGACACACAGCTTTTGCTGTGTTCGCATTGCGAACATCTCCCTGACGATTCTTTCATTCAATCGTTTTCGCAAATCCCCGCCGACAAAGCTGCCAGGGTGACTCTCGAGTCTTACACGGCATGCGCAGCTTTGGAGCATGGGTCTTTGCGGATGCACTTAGAGGCAGACCCATGACCCAGGAAACCGGCGGCTTCGCCAGTCTCGGACTTCACCCCACTATTGTTGCAGCCGTCGTCGCGACTGGCTACGAAGAGCCTTCGGCTATTCAGCATCAATCGATCCCGATCATTCTCGCCGGTCATGACATGATCGGCCAGGCACAGACAGGTACCGGCAAGACTGCCGCCTTCGCTCTGCCTATTCTGAGCCTTATCGACCCGAGCAAGCGCGAGCCGCAAGCCCTGATCCTGGCGCCGACCCGCGAGTTGGCGCTGCAAGTAGCAACCGCATTCGAAACCTATGCCAAGCAGATGCCTGGCGTAACCGTGGTTGCAGTATATGGCGGCGCCCCGATGGGCCCGCAGTTGAAAGCCATCCGCAACGGCGCGCAAATCGTCGTCGCGACCCCGGGTCGTCTGTGTGACCACCTGCGTCGTGATGAAAAAGTCCTGGCCACGGTTAATCACCTGGTCCTCGACGAAGCCGACGAAATGCTCAAGCTGGGCTTCATGGATGACCTGGAAGTCATCTTCAAGGCCATGCCTGAAACTCGCCAGACCGTACTGTTCTCGGCAACTTTGCCGCAGTCGATCCGTGCAATCGCCGAGCGTCACCTGAAAGACCCGAAACACGTCAAGATCCAGACCAAGACGCAAACCGTTACCGCGATCGAGCAGGCTCACCTGTTGGTTCACGCTGACCAGAAGACCTCCGCTGTCCTGCGTTTGCTGGAAGTGGAAGAATTCGACGCGCTGATCGCCTTCGTGCGCACCAAGCAAGCCACCCTTGACCTCGCCAGTGCGCTGGAAGCGAAAGGCTACAAGGCTGCCGCGCTGAACGGTGACATCGCCCAGAATCAACGTGAGCGTGTAATCGAATCCCTCAAGGATGGCCGTCTGGACATCGTCGTCGCTACCGACGTCGCTGCCCGTGGTCTGGATGTACCGCGCATCACTCACGTGTTCAACGTCGACATGCCGTACGATCCAGAGTCCTACGTGCACCGTATCGGCCGTACTGGCCGTGCCGGTCGCGAAGGTCGCGCTCTGTTGCTGGTGACTCCACGTGAGCGCCGCATGCTGCAAGTGATCGAGCGTGTAACTGGTCAAAAGGTTGCCGAAGTTCGCCTGCCAGATGCTCAGGCCGTTCTCGATGCCCGCATCAAGAAACTGACCAACAGCCTGGCGCCGCTGGTTGCCGATGCTGAAGAGACTCACGGTGATCTGCTCGATCGTCTGACCGCTGATATCGGTTGCAGCCCGCGTGCCTTGGCCGCTGCGCTGCTGCGCAAGGCCACCAATGGCCAAGCGCTGACCTTGGGTGCAGTCGAGAAGGAGCAGCCACTGGTTCCGACCAGCGCTCCTCGCGAACGCACCTCGGGTGATCGTCCTGAGCGTGGTGATCGTGAGCGTCGCGCGCCTGTGCCTTTGGGCGAAGGCCGTGCACGTTGCCGTACCGCACTGGGTGCTCGCGACGGTATCGCCGCGAAGAACCTGCTGGGTGCCATCCTCAACGAAGGCGGCCTGGCCCGCGAAGCGATCGGCCGCATCCAGGTGCGCGATAGCTTCAGCCTGGTCGAGTTGCCGGAAGATGGCCTCGAGAAGCTACTGAGCAAGCTCAAGGATACTCGTGTTGCCGGTAAGCAGTTGAAGCTGCGCCGTTATCGCGAAGACTGATTCCTGGTGAATCAGTGAGCTGAAACAAAAAATCCCCGATCAGTGATGATCGGGGATTTTTTTATGCCTGGATGTTTATCTGTGTAGCGTCGGTCAGTCGAAGCGGTAGATGTCCATGCCCAGCGCGCCCAAGGTGAACCCTTGATGGGCGATGCTGAAGCGCTCACCAGCACCATAGGCGAAGTAGAGGGGCAGCAGATGCTCGTCGCTCGGGTGATTGCGCACCGCGTGCGGGGCCCGCTGGCGATAATCCAGCAGGGCTTCACGGTCCTCGGTATTGAGCTTGTCGACCATCCAGTCGCGAAATTCCAGCGCCCACGGTGTAGCCAGATCCGGGCCGGCCTGCCAGCTCAGCTCGCGCAGGTTGTGGGTAATGCTGCCAGAGCCGATCAGCAATACGTCCTGATCACGCAACTGCGCGAGGATCTGCCCGACCCGCGCCTGCAGCGCAGGGCCTTCACGGCTAGGCAGTGACACCTGAACCACTGGGATGTCGGCGTCGGGGTACATCAGCGACAGCGGCACCCAGGCGCCATGGTCGAAGGGGCGGGTAGGGTCCAGGCGCGCAGGCAGGCCGGCGTCGATGAGCAGCCGCGCGACTTCGGCGGCCAAGGCTGGCTGCCCTGGCGCCGGATACTGGACTGCAAACAGCGCGGGTGGAAAGCCACCGAAGTCATGCCAGGTCTCGGGGTGTTCGCCGCTGGCGACCAGCAGTTCGCGGCTTTCCCAATGCGCCGATACCAGCACGATCGCTTTCGGGCGCGGCAGCTCGGCGGCCAGTTTTGCGAGGGCAGGGCCGCTGGCGCCCGGTTCGAGCGCCAGCATAGGTGAGCCGTGGGAAATGAACAGGCTGGGTAGCATGGCCGTGGTCCTGGAGTTGAGATAGGACTATCTTGGCGCAGGTGATTGATCAGAATCCAATATAAGTTTTGCGAGTGTCCTATCGGATTATCCGATTCAACCGCTTGTGTAACGAGGAGGTTTGCTCTCGATCCGGTATGTCAGCCACATCAATGTGGCTGACACGATTTCGGCGGCAGGCCCGCTCGCACCGGGATGTATCAACCGCGGCGGCGCAGCGCCTCGATGCGTTCTTCCAGTGGGGGATGGCTCATGAACAGCCCCGCCAGACCATGCTTGAGGCCACCGTTGATGCCAAAGGCGGTCAGGGTATCGGGCATGGTCACTGGCAACCCCTGTTCGGCGCGCAGCCGCTGCAGGGCGCCGATCATTGCGGCCGTGCCAGCGAGACGGGCACCGGCTTCGTCGGCGCGGAACTCGCGTTTGCGCGAGAACCACATAACGATGATGCTGGCCAGGACGCCCAATACCAGTTCGGCGAAGATCGTCGCGATGAAATAGGCCATGCCCCGGCCTTCTTCATTCTTGAAGATGACCTTGTCGACGAAGTTGCCGATGATGCGCGCGAAGAACATGACGAAGGTGTTGACCACCCCCTGCACCAGCGCCAGGGTGACCATGTCACCGTTGGCCACATGGCCGATCTCGTGCGCCAGCACCGCCTTGACTTCGTCGGGCGAAAACCGCTCAAGCAAGCCCTGGCTGACCGCAACCAGTGCGTCGTTGCGGTTCCAGCCGGTGGCGAATGCATTGGCCTCGTAGGCCGGAAAGATGCCGACTTCGGGCATTTTGATCCCGGCTTCACGCGACAGTTGTTCGACGGTCTGCAGCAGCCATTGTTCATGGCGCGTGCGCGGTTGGCTGATGACCTGGGTGCCCGTGCTCATTTTCGCCATCCACTTGGAGATGAACAGCGAGAACAGCGAGCCGGCGAAGCCGAACACAGCGCAGAAGATCAGCAGCTGATGGAGGTTGAGGTCAACGCCGTTAGCCGCCATCACCCCGTTGAAGCCGAACAGGCTCAGGGTGATGTTGGCAATCAACACGACCGCCAGGTTGGTGGCCAGGAACAGCAGGATGCGCATCATGGTTGTTACGTTCCTCACGGATAAAATAGGTAGCGTGCTCGGGTATATAAGGCGGATACCCGAACGATTCAACCAGCCGACTATTTCAAACTGTGTCCCGGTGAATTTTCTTACACCTTTGGAGGACGTTTCCTACAAGCGTAGCGCCCGCTGCAGGTGCTGTTCCGGGGCCTTACTGGCGATACGACTTGAGGAAATTGCCGATGCGACCGATGGCTTGTTCCAAGTCGTCGACGCGCGGCAGTGTGACCACGCGGAAGTGATCCGGCCATGGCCAGTTGAAGGCCGTACCCTGCACCACCAGCAGTTTTTCCGAGAGCAGCAGGTCGAGTACGAACTTTTCATCGTTGAAGATCGGGCACACCTTGGGGTCGATGCGCGGAAAGGCGTACAGCGCCCCCATAGGCTTCACGCAGCTGACACCGGGGATATCGTTGAGCAGCTCCCAGGTACGGTTGCGCTGCTCCAGCAGGCGACCGTTAGGCAGCACCAGATCGTTGATGCTCTGGTAGCCGCCCAGCGCCGTCTGGATGGCGTGCTGGCTGGGTACGTTGGCGCACAGGCGCATGTTAGCCAGGATGTCGATGCCTTCGATGTAGCTCTGGGCGTTGTGCTTGGGGCCGGAGATGGCGATCCAGCCGGAGCGGAAGCCCGCGACGCGGTAAGACTTGGACAGGCCGTTGAAAGTCAGGCAGAGCAGATCCGGGGCCAGCGAGGCGGTGCAGATGTGCACGGCGTCGTCGTAGAGGATCTTGTCGTAGATTTCATCGGAGAACACCACCAGATTGTGCTGACGGGCGATTTCCAGCATCCCCAGCAGCACCTCTTTGGAGTACACGGCCCCGGTCGGGTTGTTGGGGTTGATGATGACCATGGCCTTGGTGTTCGGCGTGATCTTGGCCTTGATGTCATCCAGATCGGGCCACCAGTTGGCCTGCTCATCGCACAGGTAGTGCACGGCATTGCCGCCCGCCAGGCTCACCGAAGCGGTCCACAGCGGGTAGTCCGGCGCCGGGATCAGGACTTCGTCACCGTTGTTGAGCAGCGCCTGCAAGGACATCACGATCAGTTCCGAGACGCCGTTGCCCAGGTAGATGTCTTCGATGCCGACACCTTCGACCTGCTTCTGCTGGTAGTACTGCATCACCGCCTTACGCGCGCTGAACAGCCCCTTGGAGTCGCTGTAGCCCTGGGAGGTGGGCAGGTTGCGAATCACGTCCTGGAGGATTTCCTCGGGGGCTTCGAAGCCGAACGGCGCCGGGTTACCGATGTTCAGCTTGAGGATGCGGTGGCCTTCTTCTTCCAGGCGCTTGGCGTGCTTGAGCACCGGGCCGCGAATGTCGTAGCAGACGTTGGCAAGCTTGTTCGATTTGCTGAACTGCATGATGTGATCCCGAAAAGAAAAGACCGCCGCGATGACGCCGAAAAATGAAAATTTGAATGCGTGAAACGCGGGTGACAGACTGACGTCCAATAGATGCGCAATCATACGTGCCACCCGATCCGTGGAAAAGACACAGATCCGGGTTTTTCGACTGCAGAGGTGTACCTGTGAGCAAGATTGAAAAGACTCTCGAAGAATGGAAAGCCATGCTCGACCCCGAGCAATACAACGTCTGTCGCCTCAGCGCGACCGAGCGTCCATTCACCGGCAAATACAATGATGAGAAGACCGATGGCGTCTACCACTGCATCTGCTGCGACGCATCGCTGTTCGATTCCAAGACCAAGTTCGACTCAGGCTGCGGCTGGCCGAGCTTCTACGCGCCGATCGGCAACGAGGCCATGACCGAAATCCGCGACGTCAGCCACGGCATGATCCGCACCGAGGTCAAGTGCTCCACCTGCGACGCGCACCTGGGGCATGTATTCCCTGATGGCCCGCCGCCCACCGGCTTGCGCTACTGCATCAACTCGGTGTGCCTGAACCTGGTCCCGCGGGAGGCTTGATGAGCACGGATCTGTTGAAAGTACCGTGCATTACTCTGGACGGTCAGCACCTGACCCTGGAAGCCTGGCGCGGCAAGGCCATTCTGGTGGTCAACACCGCCAGCCAGTGCGGCTTCACCCCGCAATACAAGGGCCTGGAGCAGCTCTGGCAGACCTACCGCAGCAAAGGCCTGGTGGTGCTGGGCTTTCCCTGCAACCAGTTCGGCCACCAGGAACCGGGCGATACGCTCGATATCACGCAATTCTGTGAAAAAAACTTCGGCGTGAGTTTTCCGATGTTCCGCAAGATCGATGTCAACGGTGAACTGGCCCATCCGCTGTTCGTCAAGCTCAAGGCGCAGGCGCCCGGTTTGCTGGGCACCCAACGCATCAAATGGAATTTCACCAAGTTCCTGATCGCGCCGGATGGTCAGCGAGTCAAGCGCTTTGCGCCGACCACCAAGCCGGAAAAAATCGCCAGTGAGATCGAAGCGCTGTTGCGTTGATCGCCCACGGATTCAGGACGCGTCCGGCACCCACTGGTCGATCAGGGTCATCAGTTCTTCGCGCCTGAACGGCTTGGCCAGGTAGTCGCTCATGCCCGCCGCGCGGCAGCGGTCGCGCTCCTCGGGCATGGCGTTGGCGGTCAGGGCGACGATCGGCAGCCTGGGCCAGCGGCCACTCTGGCGTATTCGCCGACTGGCCTCGTAGCCGTCCATCACCGGCATGTTGCAATCCATCAGCACCAGGTCGAAGTGGTGCAGCTCCAGCGCCTCCAGCGCTTCGCCACCGTGCCCGGCGACCATCACCTCACAGCCCAGTTTGCTCAGCATGCCTTTGGCCACCAGCTGGTTCACCGGGTTGTCTTCCACCAGCAGGATATTGGCTCGGCGTTGCGGCCCGGGCAGACCTGCGCGCGTGCCCGGCTCGCTCACTTCATCGCCCAGCAAGGTGCGACGCAAGGTTTGATACAAGGCGTTGCGCGCCAGTGGCCGAGCTTGCTGCTGCAGCGGCGACAGCGAAGTGGCTTGCTCGGTGGGCAGGAAGTTGCCGTAAGCGGTCACCAGCAGGATTTGCGCGCGCAGGACAGGGCGCAGGCTGAACAGATGATCGAGGTTGTCGGTAATCACCAGGTCGGCGCTGACGTCCTTGAGGCTCTGATCGGGGTCCTGACGGGTAACCTTGACGCCCCACAGCGGCAGCAAGGTGTTCAGCAGCTCGGCCAGTCCGCTTCCGGCCGCGCTGATGACCAGAACGTTACCCGCAAGCGGCGCAGGCCGTGTTGCCGGGGTGTGGGTCGGCAGGGGCAGCTCGGCGCAGAACTGACTGCCGAAGCCGGATTCGGAGCTGATAGTGAGGCGCCCGTGCATGGCCTCGCACAAGTTGTTGGTGAGCGCCAGGCCCAGCCCGGTACCGCCGAATTGTCGGGTAATGCCGGCGCCAGCCTGAGTGAATGGCTGGAATATCTTGATCTGGGCTTCCTGGGGGATGCCGATGCCGGTATCGCGAACCTCCAGGCGCACACCGCTGGCCTGCGCGGTGAGGCACACGTCGACGCGGCCGAAACGAGTGAACTTCAGGGCGTTGGACAACAGATTGCTGACGATCTGCCGAACCCGCGTAGGGTCGCCCAGCACCAGGGCCGGGAAGTCCGGATGGATCAGGCACGTCAGTTCGACGCCAGGGGCGGCATTCTGGGACAACAGGTTGGCGGTGTCCTCTACCAGCGCGCCCAGGTCGAACGGGATGCGCTCAAGCTCCAGCTGCCCAGCGTCGAACTTGGACAAGTCGAGAATATCGTTGAGCAGCTCCACCAGCACCTTGCCCGAGTCGTGGGCGATGGACAGTTGCTGGCGCTGCTCCGCGTTCAAGGGGCTGTCCAGCGACAGCGCAATCATGCCCAGCAGGCCGTTGAGCGGGGTACGAATCTCATGGCTCATGTTGGCCAGGAAGGCCGCCCGCGCCTGGGCCATGTCCAACGCCGTGCGGCGGGCGCGCTCGAGCTCTTCGTTGGATTGGCTCAGGCGCACGTTGCTGGCCTTGAGTTCGGTAGTGCGCGCCGAAACGATATTTTCGAGCTCGGCGAGGTAGTCGGTGAGGCGCTGTTCGGCGTCGCGGCGCTGTTGGATCTCGGTGGTCATGCTCACGAACTGCTGATTGGCGACCTTGACCAGCACGCCAATTTCATCATTCTGGTGGCCCGGCGGGCACTCCAGCTTGCTCGGCCTGCCCGCATGGGGATTGCTCTCGCTCAAGGCCTGGATGACCTTGACCAGCGGCTTGGTAAGGATGAAGTAGAACAGCACCAACAAGATGGCGGTGAGGATCAGCGTGCGCACGAAGCCGCTGAGCAGGGTCACCTCGGAGCGCGTCAGGAAGCGGTTGCCGATGGCATTGGTGTCGACCTCGATCGACAGCGTTCCCAGCGGCTGATCCGGCATGCTGGCCAGAAACAACGGCTCTTCGAAGCGCAGGCCGGCGCCGAACAGATAATCGCTGATCATCCGGTAGTCAGTGGACTGGCGTGGGCGACTGACGTCGGCCAGGACATTGTTATCATTGTCGACCAGTCGTGCGTTGATCACTGATTCGGAGCGCAGCAGGCCGCGGGTCAGTTCTTCGGCGAGTTCAGCGTCTATGGTATAGGCAATGCGCGAGGCGGGATCGTGGCTGACCTCGAGAAACGAGCGCATCTGGCGGTTGATGGCCTGATTGACGCTGGCATAATCGATAGCGATTTGTGCAAAGCTGAGCAGTGTCCCCAGAATAAAGCCGACGACGACGGTCAGTCTGGCCTGCTTGTAAGACAAGCGCTGGGTGAACTTAATATCCATGGTGGATGAGCCGATTTCCATTCCGTTGCGTAAGACGCGCTACGCCGTTACCGAGTTTATATCGGCTTCGGCGACTTTTTAATACCGCTGCGCGCGCGTGCCAACGGCTTTTTTATATGTTTTTTTTCATGAGGAAAATGTGTGGACGCTCGATTGATGGCTTTTCTGGAGCGCGCCGAAGGCGTGTTGGAGCGGTTGGAGCCACTGCTGCCCGCATTACGTGGGTCGATCGACTGGCAGCAATGCCTGGCGGCCCGTTGGCAGCGCGAGGGGCGCACTGGCTATCTGCTGCCGCTGGACGTTAGCTTGGACATGCGCTTGTCGGATTTGATCGGTGTCGATCGCCAGCGCGAGCAGTTAACGCGCAATACCGAGCAATTCATCGCCGGTATGCCCGCCAACCACGCATTGCTATGGGGCTCGCGCGGCACCGGCAAGTCCTCGTTGGTGCGCGCGCTGCTGGCGGAGCATGCCAAAAGTGGCCTGCGTCTGATCGAGATCGAGCGCGATCACCTGGCTGACCTCCCTCGGGTGGTCGAGCAGCTTGCAGGGCTGCCTCAGCGTTTCGTGCTGTTCTGTGACGACCTGTCGTTCGAGTCTGGGGAGGGTGATTACCGAGTGCTCAAGAGCGTGCTCGATGGCTCGCTGGAGCAGGCCCCGGATAACGTCTTGCTGTACGCCACATCCAACCGTCGCCATCTAGTGCCGGAGAAAGAAAGCGACAACGAAAACTGGAAGCATGTCGATGGCGAACTGCACCCCAGCGAAGCGGTTGAGGACAAGATCGCGCTGTCCGATCGTTTCGGGCTGTGGCTGTCGTTCTATCCGTTTACCCAGGAACATTACCTCAACGTGGTCGAGCACTGGATCAGCGAGCTGGCACAAAAGGCCGGCCTGCAGTGGGCACGCGACGAGCAACTGGATATTCTGGCGGCGCGCTGGGCCACCGGGCGCGGCAACCGCAATGGTCGCTGCGCCTATCAATTCGCCCGCTACTGGGTCGGCCTGCAATTGCTGGAGCAACGTTGATGATCGATTTGAATACGGCAGGGCAGGGGCTCGCCGGTTATGGCTTGCTGAAGGCGCAGTTGGAGGCGTTGTTCAGCGACGAGCGGGACTTTATCGCCAACGCCGCGCAATTCTCGGCGTTTCTGTACTCCCAGCTAGAGGATTTGAATTGGGCCGGCTTCTATCTGAACAAGAATGAAGAATTGGTACTCGGGCCGTTTCAGGGGCAGGTGGCTTGTGTGCGTATTGCCTTTGGTCGTGGCGTTTGCGGTGCCGCAGCGGCGACCCGGCAGACTCAGCGGGTCGAAGACGTGCATGAGTTTCCCGGGCATATCGCCTGCGACAGCGCTTCCAACAGTGAGTTGGTCGTGCCCTTGGTCAAGGAGGGGCGGCTGATTGGCGTTCTGGATCTGGACAGCCCGAAACTATCGCGTTTCAGCGCAGAAGATCAGGCGGGTATCGAGGCGCTGGCTGAGGTGTTTCTGCGGTTGACCGACTGCTAGGTTCCGCTCACGAAAAAGGGCCCGATGGCGGGCCCTGTCCAGTGCATCCCAATTATCAGTCGTAGATAACCTTCTTCATGCCTTCCTCCTCGGCCGCATTCAGTTCGTTCAGGCCCGCCGTCAGCTCGCTGGCGTCGTCGGCGTGTATGCGAGTGTTGGTCAGCACCATGTTGTTGGCGCGCTTGAGGAGCTTGTTCATGTAGTCCAGCTGCTCGCTATAAGCGGTCGGATCGGGTTGCTTCTTCAGATACTGCACGCCGCGCTCGAACGCTAGGCGTGCCTGGCCTGGTTGGTCGTCTTGAAAGGCCTGTTGCCCCAGGTTGTTGAAGAACTCGATGTGCAACAGCACCAGCACGTGGCGAATCTGGTTGACCCAGAAACGTGATTCGGTCTGTTGCAGGTAGCCTTCCTGCGTCGCGCGGATCACCTGATGGTGCAACCCCTCAAGGTGATAATTGACTTCCTTGGCCTGGGCCTCGGTCATGATGGGCGGCGAGGCATTGGTGATGGTGATGTCCGGGCCCTTGGCGATCTCTGCTTCCAGTTCTTCCAGGCGACCCAGCAGCGCCTCGTTCTTTTTATCGAGCGCCAGGCTGCGCTGCACGATATTGAGCTCCAGTCGCGTCAGCAGCAGCTTCAAGTCCGCAGACATGAACTGCCCGGGGAACGCTTCACTTATCTGCCCACAGCGACGCAGGCGATCGGTGAGCTCGATCTTGAGGCGCACTCGCTCGACCTTGGCGGTTTCCACGGCGTTATTCAGAAAGCCGATGGCAATCAGAATGGCGACCCCGGCCAGAATCAGCAGGGCGATCATTAATGGCGTCACCGTTGGTACCTCGTCAGGTGTGTATGGCTTGAGTGTAGTGGCTTGCCGGTGGGCCGAAAAGCGCTGTCTATGGACGCTTTAATACTTCCTGTGTCGGCTGGTTGTTCCAATGGCTCAATGCCGCTGGCGACCGCTGGTCCGACGTATGAGGACGGTGAGGCAGGCCTGCCCGTGAATAATGCCTAAAACCGTGGCGAAGTCATTGATTTAAATAAATTTATAACAGGGGGTTGACGACCTCCCCAAGCATCCCTAGAATGCGCGCCACTTGCAGCGTAAAGCACACAGCAAAGCGCAGCAGGAAGTGAAGTTGTAGTGTGTCCCCTTCGTCTAGTGGCCTAGGACACCGCCCTTTCACGGCGGTAACAGGGGTTCGAGTCCCCTAGGGGACGCCATTGCGGGAATAGCTCAGTTGGTAGAGCACGACCTTGCCAAGGTCGGGGTCGCGAGTTCGAGTCTCGTTTCCCGCTCCATATTTAAACAATCTTGCCCTCGGGCAGGGTTGAGTGAAACCAGAACCAAGTCTTCGGAGGCGGATCTGGGCGCTGCGACACACACCATGTGTCACAGTTAGCGTGTCCCCTTCGTCTAGTGGCCTAGGACACCGCCCTTTCACGGCGGTAACAGGGGTTCGAGTCCCCTAGGGGACGCCATTTGCGGGAATAGCTCAGTTGGTAGAGCACGACCTTGCCAAGGTCGGGGTCGCGAGTTCGAGTCTCGTTTCCCGCTCCATATTTAATGAAAACGCCGCTCAGAAATGAGCGGCGTTTTTGTTTGTGCTTCAGGTAAGGGGCATTGCGCGTAGGGCAACCAGCTTGGCAGTGGTGGTCACGCTGGTGGCTTGGAGTTGCGAGTTCTTTACATACACGGCCAGCCGATTCGGCGTCGAGCACGGTGATGCTCTCGACGAGCGCCTGCCAATACCTGGCTCGAGCCGTAAAGCAGAGGTAGGAGTGATACACCACCCCCCCGGCCCCCCTAGCGCTTAAGACGAGATACTTGGTTGGGTTTAAAGGCAGTTGTGTCCAGCGTTTGGCATATGTGCCCTACAAAAAAACCAGTTGTAGGATTCGCCTGACATACACGACCGCCGTGATCTGGGACCATTCTCCGCTACCGAAGTTGGCCCGCTGGTACAGCCTGGTTAATCCAGGAGCAGGGCCATGTAAGGAAGCGCTGGAGTAAAGGGGCGGTATAGCTGGAAGCGTGCGCGCTGCGTTGCGCAGCGGCACTTTTTGTTAGTCACCCGCAAGGGTCTGGGCTATGGGTGACTAACAAGCAGGTCAGTGCTTGCTCCCATCCACCGCCATCGCCAACAGCTGCTTCTCCTGATTCCAATCAAACGGCTCATCATCCTGCTCCGCCTCATACCGACGCTCTTCCAGCGCTTGATACAAAGCGATCTCTTCATCCGGCATGTAATGCAAGCAATCCCCTGCAAAGAACCAGAGCAAATCCCGCGGGATCAAGTGAGCAATCTGCGGATAACGCTGAATCACCTGACAGATCAGATCCTGGCCCAGATATTGGCTTTCAATCGGATCAATCGGGAGCAGGGCGCGCAGTTCGTCGTAGCGTTCGAGGAAGAGCGCATGGCTCTCTTCCGGGACCTGATCCGCTTCACCCAGAGCGACCAGAATGGTACGCAGGTGATCCAGAAGCACCAGGTGGTGTTCGATGATTTGGGTGGCCATGGTGGGGTCCTCTTGAGCAAAACGGGCGCGGGAGTATAAGTCTCTGCGCGCCCGATGTCGTCAGCGAATCCGCCCTTCGGTTGGGAGCAGCTCGTCTTTGCTGAAGTCGTCGACATCGATGACTTTGCGCCGCGCGACTTCCGCCAGGCGCAGTGCCTGGGCTTCTGCGGCCTGTAATACGCCCGCCTCCAGAGCTGTGTCGATGAGCGATTGCCCCGGTACGGGCTTGAGTTGTCCGGCCTTGGCAGCCTGATGCAGCTTCTTGTGCAGGGGCAGGGCGGCATTCAGTTGCGTCACTGCATCGTGCAAGGCGCCGACGGCATCTTCCGGGTCTTGCGGTTGGTAGCAGCCGGTCAGCAGTTCCTGCAGCGTCGCATCACCCGGGGCACGGCCGAGCACTTGTGCTACATCGGCATCCATTTTGTCGGTGGGGCCGGTATGACGACGGCCGAACGGGAAAACGATCCGGCGCAGCAGCCACCCCAGCACTGGGCTTGGGAAGTTGCGCATCAGTTGCTCGAGTGCGTGTTCAGCCTTGCCCAGGCTTTCTGCCATGGCCCAGCGCAGTAGCGGTTCCATGTGCTGCGGGGAACCGAGGTCGTGGTAGCGCTTGAGTGCCGCAGAGCCAAGGTAGAGATAGCTCAGCACATCGCCCAGACGAGCTGACAGGCGCTCGCGGCGTTTGAGTTCGCCGCCGAGCAGCATCATGCTCAGGTCGGCGAGCATGGCGAACGCAGCGGCCTGACGATCGAGCGCGCGGAAATACACTTGGCTGATCGCATTGCCCGGGCGTCGTTCGAAGTGCCCCAGGCCGAGGTTCAGAGCAACGGTGCTCCCGGCGTTACTGAGGGCGAATCCGATATGCTTGAGTAGCAGCTGATCGAACTCCACCAGCGCCTGGCCTTGATCGGCCCGAGATGCGAGCGCCATTTCCTTCAGTACGAAAGGATGGCAGCGAATGGCCCCTTGGCCGAAGATCATCAGGTTTCGCGAGAGGATATTGGCCCCTTCGACAGTGATGAAAATCGGCGCGCCCTGCCAGTTACGGCCGAGGTAGTTGTTGGGGCCCATTATTATGCCCTTGCCGCCGTGTACATCCATGGCGTGGGTAATGCACTCGCGGCCACGCTCGGTCAGGTGGTATTTGAGGATGGCCGACAGTACCGAGGGCTTCTCGCCCAGATCGACCGCGTTGGCGGTGAGCATCCTTGCGCTGTCCATCAGCCAGGCGTTGCCACCGATGCGGGCCAGAGATTCCTGGATGCCTTCGAAGGCTGACAGCGGCACGTTGAATTGTTCCCGTACCCGAGCGTATTGGCCGGTCACCAGACTGGTGTACTTGGCGGCACCGGTTCCTACGGCGGGGAGCGAGATGGAGCGGCCCACGGACAGGCAGTTCATCAGCATCATCCAGCCCTTGCCGAGCATGGCCTGTCCACCGATCAGGTATTCCAGCGGGATGAACACATCCTTGCCCGAGTTGGGGCCGTTCATGAAAGCCGCACCCAGGGGCAGGTGCCGACGGCCGATCTCCACGCCGGGTGTATCGGTCGGAATCAGCGCCAGGCTGATACCGAGATCGTCTTGTTCGCCCAGCAGGTGTTCAGGGTCGTAGGCCTTGAACGCCAGGCCGAGCAGGGTGGCGACCGGTCCGAGGGTGATGTAGCGCTTCTCCCAGTTCAGACGCAGGCCGACGACCTTTTCGCCTTGCCATTGGCCTTTGCAGATGATGCCGGTATCAGGCATTGCACCGGCGTCGGAACCTGCCAGTGGACCCGTGAGTGCGAAGCAGGGGATATCTTCACCCCGCGCCAAGCGCGGCAAATAATAGCTGCGCTGTTCGTCGGTGCCGTAATGCAACAGCAGTTCGGCCGGGCCGAGGGAGTTGGGCACCATTACCGTAGAAGCGAGGTCGCCGCTGCGGGTGGCGAGTTTCATCGCCACCTGTGAATGGGCATAGGCCGAAAAACCTTTACCACCAAATTCCTTGGGGATGATCAGGGCGAAAAAGCCGTTGGTCTTGATGTGCGCCCATGCTTCGGGGGGCAGGTCCATGTCCTGGCCGATCTGCCAGTCGCTGACCATGGCGCAGAGCTCCTCTGTCGGACCATCTATAAACGCCTGTTCCTCCTCGGTGAGCTGCACCTTGGGATAGCTGAGCAGTTGGTGCCAGTCCGGACGTCCGCTGAACAACTCGCCGTCCCACCACACGGTGCCGGCGTCGATCGCCTCGCGCTCGGTGACCGACATCGGTGGTAGCGTCTTGCGGAACCAGGCGAACAGCCGCGCGCTGAAAAGCTTGCGACGTAGATCGGGCAGCAATACGAATGCTGCGGCAGCAATCAGCAGAATCCACAGCACCGCCAATACCACTGCGCGGATGGCGCTATGGCCGGGGGTGAATATCCCCATAGCGATGAGATAGACCGCGACGATGCCCAGTGCCGGCACCGTATCGACCCGCCGATGGGCCAGCCAGGCAAGGCCGATGACCAGTACGACCAACCACAACAGCAGCATATGCATTCCTCCGTGACGACAGGTATGGCGACAGTGTAGTGACCCTGCGGGCTTCGGGGAGTTCGAGTGTTTCGGGATTTGTCCTGGTGAGCGTATTTACCGCCGACTACATCAGCAAAACGGCCTCAGGCACCAGCAAACTGCCCCCAGCGCCATCAATGCACTGCCAATGACACCCTCTGCGGGTGATCAATGCGAAATCAGGCCCAGGGCTGATGACGGCCAGCAGTGTCACCAGTTCGCGCCGCATTGCTGAGACGAAAGCCGGCCACCCAGCATGTTCTCTGAACCCCACCCGGGTACACTGGTCGGATCACTTCACAAGGAGAACAGCATGCTCAAGGTCTGGGGACGCGCCAATTCCAGTAACGTTCGCAAGGTACTGTGGTGCGCAGAAGAGTTGGGGTTGGCCTACGAGCGGATCGATGCCGGGGGCGCCTTTGGAGTGGTCAATGAGCCACATTACCGAGCCATGAATCCCAATGGCCGCGTACCGGTTATCGAAGATGACGGTTTTGTGCTTTGGGAATCGAATGCCATTGTGCGCTATCTGGTGAATCGCGATGGCCAGGGCAGCGCGTTGCTGCCTATCGATTTGCGCCAACGTGCCAGCGCCGATCGCTGGATGGACTGGATGACCTCTTCCCTCGCCGGTCCGTTTCGCGATGTGTTCTGGGGTTTATTGCGGACCCCGCCGGCCGAACAGGACTGGGCGGCGATCAATGCCGCGCAGGACGTTTGCACGCAGTTGCTGGCCATGGTCGATCAGGCGCTGTCGACGCAGCCGTATCTGTCCGGCAGCGAGTTCGGCATGGGCGATATTCCCCTGGGCAGTTTTGCCTATGCCTGGTTCGAAATGCCCATCGAGCGCAAGCCCATGCCATATCTGGAGGCTTGGTACGAGCGGCTAAAGGCCCGGCCGGCTTATCGTTCGGCGGTGATGACCGCGTTGACCTGATAGCTACTATTAACAGGCGTCACTGTACTTGTGGCGTCGACCACGTCAGCATTGTCTTATTCGGCAACATCTACCGGGCGCAACGTGTCGCTCGGTCTACACAAGAAACGTTCTTCACGGCGGTTGTATCGCTAACGCGCAGCCCCTTGTCATTCTTCTGTATCAATAGGGTGCAAAGACTTTCTATGAGTTCTGCTCTGTCCATCCGGCAGCTTACCAAGACCTACGGCAACGGTTTTCAGGCCCTCAGCGGCATTGACCTCGATGTAGCCGAAGGCGACTTTTTCGCACTCCTCGGCCCGAACGGCGCCGGCAAATCGACCACCATCGGCATCCTCTCGACCCTGGTCAACAAGACCAGCGGCAGCGTCAGTATCTTTGGCCATGATCTGGATAAACAGCCGGCGGCGCTCAAGCGCTCCATCGGCGTGGTGCCGCAGGAGTTCAACTTCAACCAGTTCGAGAAGACCTTCGATATCGTCGTGACCCAAGCCGGTTATTACGGTATCCCCGCGAAGATCGCCAAGGAGCGCGCGGAGCAGTATCTCAACCAGTTGGGGCTGTGGGACAAGCGCGATGTGCCGTCGCGGTCTTTGTCGGGGGGCATGAAACGCCGTTTGATGATCGCTCGGGCACTGATACACGAACCGCGGTTGTTGATCCTCGACGAGCCCACGGCGGGTGTCGACATCGAGCTGCGGCGGTCGATGTGGACTTTTCTGACCGAGCTCAACCAGAAAGGTATCACCATCATCCTCACCACTCATTACCTCGAAGAAGCCGAACAGCTGTGCCGCAACATCGGCATCATCGATCACGGCACCATCGTCGAAAACACCAGCATGCGCAATCTGCTGGGCAAGCTGCATGTCGAGACCTTTTTGCTCGATCTGCGCCAGGATGTTGCGGTCGCCCCGCAATTGCACGGTTATCCGTGCAAGTTGCTGGACCCGCACACACTGGAGGTGCAGGTCGACAAGAGCGTTGGTATCACCGAGCTGTTCGCCCAGCTGGCCGTGCAGAACATCGAAGTCGCGAGCTTGCGAAACAAAACCAATCGCCTGGAAGAGTTGTTTGTCTCCCTGGTAGAAAAAAATCTGGCGAAGGTAGCGATATGAGTTCGGAATTCTCGGCCAACGTGGTCGCGCTCAATACCATTGTTTACCGTGAGGTTCGGCGTTTCATGCGGATCTGGCCGCAGACGCTGCTCCCCCCGGCGATCACCATGGTGTTGTACTTCGTCATCTTCGGTAACCTGATCGGTCGTCAGATCGGCGACATGAACGGCTTCACATACATGGAGTACATCGTGCCGGGGCTGATCATGATGTCGGTGATCACCAACTCCTATGGCAACGTGGTCTCGAGTTTTTTCGGCAGCAAATTCCAGCGCTCCATCGAGGAATTGATGGTGTCGCCGGTATCGCCACACACGATCTTGATTGGGTACGCCCTGGGCGGGATGCTGCGCGGTCTGATCGTGGGCATCATTGTGACCCTGCTGTCGCTGTTCTTCACCCACCTGCAGGTGCATCACCTGGGGGTAACGCTCGTGGTGGTCATCATGACGGCGACGATCTTTTCGTTGCTCGGCTTCGTCAACGCCGTTTACGCGCGCAATTTCGATGATATCTCCATCATTCCAACCTTCGTGCTGACGCCGCTGACCTATCTGGGCGGGGTGTTCTACTCCATCACCTTGCTGCCGCCGATCTGGCAGACGATCTCCCTGGCCAATCCGGTGTTGCACATGGTCAACGCGTTTCGCTACGGGATCCTCGGGGTCTCGGATATCAAGATCAGCAGTGCGTTGACCTTTATGCTGGTGGCCATGGTGGTGCTGTATTTTGGTTGCGTACGCCTGTTGGTGAGCGGACGCGGTATGCGGACCTGATCCCTGAGCCCCCTCCCAGGCGAGGGGGCTTTGCCTGCTAGTCCCGCCTCTGACGTCGCTGCCACTGTCGCCCCACCCACCACCTCCAATACCCCAGCGTCAACCCATATCCCAGCGCGCCCATCACCAGAGCGGTCAGTACCGAGCCCAGCAGGAACGGCTGCCACATGCTGCTGAATTGACCGCTGATCCACTCCGCGGTCAAGGTGTCCGGCAGGTGTCGTGGCGGCGTATCCAGCAACCACGCTCCCAGTTTATAGGTGCAGTAGAACACTGGCGCCATGGTCAGCGGATTGGTGATCCACACCAGCCCGGCGGCGATCGGCAGGTGTGCACGCACCATGATCGCCATGCTCGCGGACAACAGCATCTGCATGGGAATGGGTATGAACGCCGCAAACAGGCCGACGGCCATAGCACGAGATACGGAGCGACGGTTGAGCTGCCAGAGATTCTGGTCGTGCAGCAGGCGCCCCAGAAAGCGTAGCGATGGGTGCTCTCGGATGCTGGCGGGATCGGGCATGTAACGTTTCAGCAACTGGCGGGGCATGGCAGCAGCCTGGAGAGTGACAAGACGCGCAGTATGCCCCACATCGGCGCTCGGTTCGGTTCAGACTTTGTGACAAATCTTGAAGCGCCAATGACAGGCTATTGGCTTAGGCTGCCCGTAGTTTTCAAACCGGCTACTCGAGGTTCAAACGTATGCGCCCAAGGATGGTCGCAATGGCGGCGGGACTGCTGGCGATTCGCTGGCTGCCGGTCCTGCCGTCGATCTGGATGGTCGCGGTCATAGCACTGGTGGGCCTTGCGCTCGTCTATAGGCACGGGCATTGGCTGGGCTTCACCTTGTTGGGCTTCGCCTGGGCCTGCACCTCGGCGCAATGGGCGCTGGATGACCGGTTGTCGCCAGCCCTCGATGGTCGCACGCTATGGGTCGAGGGCCGGGTGAGCGGATTGCCCAGCAGCCAGAACGGCACGGTGCGCTTCCAGCTCGAGCAGCTGCAGTCGCGGCGCGATGTACTGCCCGCCCGGTTGCGCGTTAGTTGGTACAACGGCCCGCCGGTGATGAGTGGCGAGCGTTGGCGACTGGCGATCAAGCTCAAGCGTCCGCGCGGGTTGATCAACCCGGGAGGCAACGACTTCGAGGCCTGGTTGCTGGCGCGGCGTATCGGCGCACTGGGCAGCGTCAAGGATGGCGAGCGCCTGGCACCGGCCACCGGCGCTTGGCGCGATACGGTACGTCAGCGTCTGTTGGCGGTGGACGCACAAGGGCGGGAGGGCAGCCTGACTGCCTTGGTGCTGGGTGACGATTCGGCGGTGCCGCGCAGCGATTGGCAGATCCTGCAGGACACCGGCACCGTGCACTTGATGGTGATTTCCGGCCAGCACGTTGGCTTGCTGGCAGGACTGGTGTATGGACTGATCAGTTTAATGGCGCGGCTCGGGCTATGGCCGCAACGCCTGCCGTGGCTGCCTTGCGCCTGCCTCCTGGCTTTCATGGCGGCATTGAGCTACGGGCTGCTGGCCGGTTTCCAGGTCCCGGTGCGGCGGGCGTGCATCATGATCGGCATGGTGCTGTTGTGGCGCTGGCGCTTTCGGCATCTGGGCCTGGGGTTGCCGTTATTGGTGGCGGTCAATGGCGTGTTGCTGGTCGAGCCATTGGCCAGTCTGCAGTCAGGCTTCTGGCTGTCGTTCACGGCGGTCACGATATTGATGCTGGTGTTTTCGGGGCGGCTGGGGGGCTGGCCCTGGTGGCAGACCTGGACCCGCGCGCAGTGGCTGATAGCAGTTGGTTTGTTGCCGGCGTTGGTGATTCTCGGGCTGCCGGTCAGCCTCAGCGGGCCGCTGGCCAACTTGCTGGCTGTGCCGTGGATCAGCCTGCTGGTGCTGCCGCTGGCCTTGCTGGGCACTGTGCTGTTGCCGGCCCCGGCGCTGGCCCAACCGGTGCTGTGGCTGGCCGGTGGCCTGCTCGAGGGCCTGTTCCAGTGGCTGGCCTGGATGGCGCAGTGGCTGCCTGCCTGGCAGCCGCTGCTGGTCTCGGGTTGGCATTGGGCACTGGTGTGCTTCGGCGCGCTGATGGTGTTGTTGCCCAGCGGGGTGCCGTTGCGGCCCATGGGCGTGCCTTTGCTGCTGCTGGCGCTATGGCCACCGCCGGAGCGAATCGCCCATGGTCGCGCGCAGGTCTGGCAACTGGATGTTGGCCAGGGGCTCGCCGTGCTGGTGCGCACTCGCGGGCACACCTTGTTGTACGACACCGGGCCGCGGCTGGGAGAGATGGACGCCGGCGAGCGCGTGGTCCTGCCGACCTTGCGCAAGCTGGGCGTCGAGCGGCTCGACAAGCTGCTCATCAGCCATGCCCATCTCGACCACTCTGGTGGCGCCGCCAGCCTGCGCCGAAGCTTGCCCGTGGGCGAGGTGATTGCCGGCGAGGCGGACAAGACACCGGGTGCTCAGGCCTGCACCTCGGATCGGCAATGGCAGTGGGATGGCGTCAGCTTCAGCCTGTGGCGCTGGCCGGGAGCGCGGGAGAGCAACCCGTCTTCCTGCGTACTGCTGGTAGAGGCCAACGGCGAGCGGCTATTGCTCAGCGGCGATATCGATGCTGCGGCTGAACGCGAGCTGGTGCGCACACGCCCACAATTGCAGGCGCACTGGCTGCAGGCACCCCATCACGGCAGCCGCACTTCATCTTCCATGGCATTCCTGCAGGCTTTGCAATTGCGCGGCGTACTGATCCCTCGCGGCTACGGCAATTCCTTCGGGCATCCCCATCGCGAAGTCGTGGCGCGTTACGCCGCACTGGGCCTCGAAGTCCATGACACCGCCTTGCACGGAGCCATCCATCTGCCGTTGGGGAGCTTCGCGGGCGCCCGTGGCTGGCGCGAGAATCGTCGATTCTGGCGCTCGCCCAGCGGCTCGACCGATGACTGAAGCAGCGATGGCGATGTGCCGGTCTTCGACCCCACGACCCCCTATGATAGAGTGGCGGACTTTTTCGAGGGGGTGGTTACTGTGTGGGAATTGGTCAAGTCCGGTGGCTGGATGATGCTGCCGATCATTTTGAGCTCGATCGTCGCCCTGGCTATCACCGCCGAACGCCTCTGGACCTTGCGCGCCAGCCGCGTAGCTCCGGCCCATCTGGTCGGCCAGGTATGGCGCTGGATGAAAGACAAGCAACTGAACAAGGACAAGCTCAAGGAGCTGCGCGAGGATTCGCCCCTGGGTGAAATTCTCGCCGCTGGCCTGGCCAATTCTCGCCATGGTCGCGAGATCATGAAAGAAAGCATCGAGGAGGCCGCCTCGCGGGTCATTCACGAACTCGAGCGTTACATCAGCACCCTCGGGACCATCGCGGCCATGGCGCCATTGCTCGGCCTGTTGGGGACGGTGCTGGGCATGATCGACATCTTCAGTTCGTTCATGGGCACCAACATGGCGACCAATCCGGCGGTCATGGCTGGCGGGATTTCCAAGGCGCTGGTCACCACCGCCTCGGGCTTGATCGTGGCCATTCCGGCGCTGTTCTTCCACCGCCTGCTGCAACGGCGCATCGACGACCTGGTGGTCGGTATGGAGCAAGAGGCGATCAAGCTGGTCGAGGTGGTGCAGGGCGAGCGCAACGAGGATGACGCGTGAAATTCCGCCGCCGCTCCCGCGAGAACATCGAGCTCAACCTGATCTCACTGATCGACGTGGTGTTCGTGCTGCTGCTGTTTTTTGTGGTGACGACGACCTTCACGCGCGAGACCCAGTTGCGGGTCGATCTGCCTGAAGCCGTCACCGGCGCACCGGCGGACAACGCCAGCAAGCGTCTGGACATCGCGATCAGCGCCGACGGTATCTATTCGCTGAACAACCAGCTGCTGCCCAAGAGCGACCTGAGCACGCTGATGAATGCGTTGCAAAAAGAGTCCGGTGGCGACACCGCGCTGCCGCTGTCCATCAGTGCCGATGGCAAGGCCCCACATCAGGCCGTCATCACCGCCATGGATGCTGCGGGCAAGCTGGGTTTCAGTCACCTGAGCATGACCACAGTCGAGGCGCAGAGCGCGCCCTGATGGCTTTTTCTGATCGCTTGTTGCGCGCTTGGTACGAGGGCCATCCCGGCCTGGCGCTGCTGCGGCCACTGGAATGCCTCTATCGGCGCATCACCGGTCGCAAGCGCGAGCGCTTTCTCAGCGGCCAGAGCCCATCCTACAAGGCGCCGGTGCCGGTCCTGGTGGTGGGCAATATCACCGTCGGCGGCACCGGCAAGACACCACTGATCCTATGGATGATCGAGCACTGCCGCCAGCGCGGCCTGCGTGTCGGCGTGGTGAGCCGCGGTTATGGCGCCCAGCCGCCGCAGTTGCCTTGGCGGGTGCGCGCCGATCACAGCGCCGACCAGAGTGGCGATGAACCGCTGCTCATCGTGCAGCGCAGCGGCGTACCGCTGGTGATCGACCCGGATCGCAGCGCAGCGGTACAAGCCTTGCTGGACGCCGAGCCGCTGGATCTGATTCTCAGCGATGACGGCCTGCAACATTACCGTCTCGCCCGCGACCTCGAACTGGTGCTGATCGATAACGCCCGCGGCCTCGGTAATGGTCGCTGCCTGCCGGCCGGCCCGCTGCGCGAACCCCGCGAGCGCCTGGACAGCGTCGATGCCGTGCTCTACAACGGCGCGGCCGCCGATCGGGATGGCGGCTATGCCTTCACCCTCAGGCCCACGGCATTGGTTCATGTCGCCAACGGGCAACGCCAGCCCCTCAGCCATTTTGCACCGGGCCAGGCACTGCACGCCGTGGCGGGCATCGGCAATCCGCAACGTTTCTTCAATACCCTGGAAGCGCTACACTGGCGCCCATTGGCACACGCCTTCGCCGACCACGCGGTGTTCAGCGAGCAGGCCCTGACGTTCGAGCCCGCGCTGCCACTGGTCATGACGGAAAAGGACGCGGTCAAGTGTCGTGCCTTCGCCGGTCATGATTGGTGGTACCTGGCGGTCGACGCGGTGCCATCGCCGGCCTTCGTCGACTGGTTCGACCAGCAACTGTCGCGCCTCTGTGCTCCCCTTACACCGCCCTGATTTCGGGCTGCGGCCCACCTGCAAGGATCTTCCATGGACACCAAACTTCTCGATATCCTGGCGTGCCCCATCACCAAGGGCCCGCTGAAACTCAGCGCCGACAAGACCGAGTTGATCAGCAAGGGCGCAGGCCTGGCCTACCCGATTCGCGACGGCATCGCCGTGATGCTGGAGACCGAAGCCCGTACCCTGACCGACGACGAGCGCCTGGACAAATGACGACTGCCTTCACCGTCGTCATTCCGGCCCGTTTCGCCTCAAGCCGTCTGCCGGGCAAGCCGTTGCAGGACATCGCCGGCAAGCCCATGGTCCAGTGGGTCTGGGAGCAGGCGCGCAAGAGCAGTGCCGAACGCGTGGTCATTGCCACCGATGATGTGCGGATCTTCGAGGTTTGCCAGGGCTTCGGCGCCGAAGTGCTGATGACCCGGGTCGACCACAACTCGGGCACCGATCGGCTCGCTGAAGTGGCCTTGGCCCTGGGTCTGGCCGCCGATGCCATCGTGGTCAATGTGCAAGGCGACGAGCCGCTGATTCCGCCAGCGGTGATCGACCAGGTCGCACTCAATCTGGCAACGCATCCTGAAGCCGGAATCTCCACGCTAGCCGAGCCCATCGAGCATATCGACAGCCTGTTCAACCCCAACGTGGTCAAGGTGGCTGCCGATATGAACGGCCTGGCGCTGACCTTCAGCCGCGCGCCCTTGCCCTGGGCTCGCGACGCCTTGGCGCGCAGCCGCGATGAGCTGCCGGTGGATGTGCCATACCGCCGCCACATCGGCATCTACGCCTATCGCGCCGGGTTCCTGCAGGACTTCGTGACCTGGGGTCCGTGCTGGCTGGAAAACACCGAAAACCTGGAGCAGCTGCGCGCGCTCTGGCACGGCACCCGCATTCACGTCGCCGATGCCCTCGAAGCGCCGCCCACCGGCGTCGATACTCCTGAAGACCTGGAGCGCGTGCGGCGCTTGCTGGAGGCGTGATGCGGGTTCTGTTCGTGTGCCTGGGCAACATCTGCCGTTCACCTACGGCCGAGGGCGTGCTGCGTCACCAGTTGCAGGCGACGGGCCTCGACCGTCGCGTCGAGGTCGCCTCCGCCGGCACCGGTGACTGGCATGTCGGCAAGCCGCCGGATCGCCGTGCACAGCAGGCTGGCGCAGCGCGTGGCTACGATCTGTCAGCCTTGCGTGGTCAGCAGGTGTGTGTCGACGACTTTCATGAGTACGACCTCATCCTGGCCATGGACGAGAGCAATTTGAGCAATCTCAAGCGCCTGCAACCGGCTGGGGCCAAGGCCGAGGTCGATCTGTTTTTGCGTCGCTATCAAGCGGCGGTCGATGAAGTCCCCGATCCTTACTACGGTGGCGATGACGGTTTCAGCGAGGTGCTGGATCTGATCGAGCATGGCTGCCGTGGGCTGGTCCGCGAACTGCAGGGGCGGTCATGAACCTGCAGCTTCTCAATAATTTTTCCCTAAAGCCGTATAACAGCTTTGGTATCGACGTGAGTGCCGAGCAGTTCGTCGATGTGCACGACGATGCGCAAATCCGCGAGGCCTTGCACTACGCCGAGGCGCGGCAGATGCCGTTGTTGGTGATCGGTGGCGGCAGCAATCTGCTGCTGACCCGTGATCGCGAAGGCCTGGTGATGCGCATGGCCAGCCGCGGCGTGCGAATCGTCAGCGAAAAGGGCACTCAGGTGGTGGTCGAGGCGGAGGCGGGTGAGCCTTGGCATCCCTTCGTCGTACATTGC